>NZ_JBEXIK010000043.1:0-56799 GCF_040608515.1 Micromonospora sp. NPDC005173 | reverse complement strand
GGCGACGCAAAAACAGGACGTGGAGCCCACGTAAGACCCGTAAGACCTGCATGCGCAGGCGGGGCGGCGGGCCGTGAAGCGTCTAGACCGGCTCAACCGGTCAACGTCGCCCGGCAACGGACGACTGCCAATCAGGAGTCACGTTTGCTCACTGAAAGGTAACGGGATGTGGACTACACCTTCGGCGCCAGCATCAGCGTGACGCCAGCCCTGACCGTCGCTGGAGAGGATCACCGGCCGGTCGTCGTACGCCCGCAGGTCTGGTTTGCCACCTATGCGCTGGTCCCCGGCCGGGCCGCGCAACGGAGGCTGGACCCCAATTTCCACGGTACGGACGACGTGACCTGGCTGTTGTGTCAGCGGGTGGGTGGACGGGACCTCGCCGTGGGGGCCGAGGGTCCGCAGTTCTTGATTGATCTTGCCGAGAGTCGGGAGGCGCAGAAGGCCGCCGCCCCCGCCGTCGAGGACATCGAGGCCTGGCAGGGGCGGCGCTGCCAGTGCGCGCAGGCGGCCGACGATGACCAGCGGTGCGAGGGGCCCCTCGACCTGATCCGCGTGCTCCAGAACGACATTGTGCTCCAGGGTTGCTACGGGCACGCGGTAGATGTCCTGAAGCGCGACCCGTCGGCCGAAGCCGAACCGGGCACGACGCCGGGATATACGACGGCGGCATTGGCGGCGGCGGCGCAGGGGGTAGCGGAACTCGGCGGGCCGCGGCGTCGCGACAGCCTCGACCAGGAACAGCGGCAGGTCCCGCCGAGCCAGGAAGGCGAGCACGGGCAGCCCGAGTCCGGCCAGCCAGCCGCCCAAGAGGTTCGAAGCATCCCAGGACCGTCCGCACCAGGCGACGGGCACACCCGCCCCGCATGGTGGCGCCGCCTGCTCGGGTCGGCCCGCTGACGACCCGATGGCACCACCAGTCATGCGGGCCACGGATTCAGCGGTGCAGGGCGGTCTCCCGCTGCATATGCGACAGCTTCTCGGGATTGCGCACAGCGTAGAGCCCCGTGATGAGGCCGTCGTCGATGCGTAGCGCCACGACCGTGTCGATCTCGCCGTCGAGCCGGAGGACCAGCGCCGGGTAGCCGTTGACCTCGGCCGGCTGTATCGACATGGCCGCGATCCTGACCTTCCTGGTGACCAGCAGCCGGGCGACCTTGCCGGCCCCCGTGACGGGCCGCAGCAGCGCTTGTTTGACTCCGCCACCGTCACCCATGAGCACGACATCCGGCGCGAGGATGTCGAGCAGGCTCTGCATGTCGCCGGTCTCGACCGCCCGCTGGAACGCCTCAAGCGCACCCCGGGCCTCGGCCGGCGAAACAACCCCGCGCGGCCGGCGCGCGGCGACATGTACTCGTGCCCGGTGGGCGATCTGACGGACCGCCGCCGGGCTCTTGTCGACGGCTTCGGCGATCTCGTCGTAGGCCAGATCGAACACCTCGCGTAGTACGAACACCGCCCGCTCGGTCGGGGCGAGCGTCTCCAGCACCAGCAGCATCGCCATCGAGACGTTCTCGGCCAACTCGACGTCGTCGGCGACGTCGGGCGTGGTCAGCAGCGGCTCGGGCAGCCAGGAGCCGACGTAGGACTCCTTGCGGCGGCCGAGCGTACGCAGCCGGTTGAGCGACTGGCGGGTGGCGATCCGGACCAGGTATGCGCGCTGGTCCCGCACCGTCTCAAGATCGATGTCCGCCCACCGCAGCCAGGTCTCCTGGAGGACGTCCTCGGCGTCGGCGGCCGAGCCGAGCATCTCGTAGGCGACGGTGAAGAGCAGGTTGCGGTGGGTGACGAATGCTTCGGTACCCGGATCCGCGCTCATGACTGCGCTCCCGGGTTCCGGAATGTGCTGGCCACCGGCGGCTCCTGTCCTCGATCTCGGCTGCGTCGCTCACAAGACACCGCTCCGCTGGTTTCGGTGACAACAGGCGCTTGTGACGGGCGTCACCTGGCCGAGCTGTCACAGGAATCGAGCCGGCGGCATCTCCTGCCCGAGCCGATGGCGACGCTGACTTCGAGACCAGAGTCGCCGACAACCCTGCGAGGAGAAACCTCATGAACGTCACTCTGTGGGTCGCTGCCGGACTGCTGGCCATAGTCGCCCTGGTTGGCGGCATCAGCAAGACTTTCGTGCCCAAGGAGAAACTGGCCGAGGCCCCCGGCGGAGGGTGGACCGAGCACGCCAGCGTCGGCTTCGTGAAGACCCTCGGGGTCCTCGAACTCCTGGCTGCGGTCGGTCTGATCCTGCCGGCCGTGCTCGACATCGCACCGGTGCTGGTGCCGGTGACCGCCGTCTGCTGGGTTGCGCTGATGGTCGGCGCGATGATCACCCATCTCCGCAATGGCGACGGCGCGTTCATTGCGCTGAACCTGGCCTATCTCGCCCTGGCCGCCTACGTGGCCTGGGGACGATTCGGACCCGAATCCTTCAACGGCTGACGAGTAAGGTCGCACAAGGCTGAGCGACCCGCAAGATCGTGCTCGATCCAGGATCCAGTGGCCTCGGGGCGTCGGGATGCCACTACATCATGGATCGAGCACGATCATGCCGCCGGCGTACGCCGGGCCGCCCGGCGGCGGTGGGGTCAGCGGCGCAGCGTGAGGATCAGGTCGGCGACCAGGGCGGTCCAGCCGGTCTGGTGCCAGGCGCCCAGCCCGGCCCCGTTGTCGCCGTGGAAGTACTCCGGGAAGGCGATCAGGTCCCGCCAGTCGGGATGGGTCTGGAAGATCCGGCACGCGCCGTAGATCGGCCGTCGACCCCAGTCGTCCTGGGTGAACAGCGAGATCAGCCGGGCGGAGAGGTCGTCGGCGATCTCGTCCAGCGTGCGCTTCACCCCGGAGCGGGTCGGATACTCCACCTGAAGGTCGTCGCCGAAGAACGCCGCGTAGTCGCGCAGTGCGCTGATCAGCAGGAAGTTCGTCGGCATCCAGATCGGGCCGCGCCAGTTCGAGTTGCCGCCGAACAGCCCACTGGTCGACTCGGCCGGCTCGTAGCCGACGCAGAACTCCTGCCCGCCGAGGGTGACCGAGAACGGCTTGTCCAGGTGGGCGCGGGACAGTGTGCGCAGGCCGAAGTCGGACAGGAACTCGTCGGGGTCGAGCATCCGGGCCAGCAGCCGGACGACCTGCTCCGGACCGACCATGGACAGCAGCCGCTGCTGGCGGCCGTCCGGGCCCAGCCGGCGGGTGCCGATCACCTCGGCGTACTCCGGGCGGTTGGTGAGGAACCAGCGCAGCCGCGCCCCCAGCTCCGGCAGCCGGTGCAGGGTCCGGGCGGTGAGTCGGGTGGTGGCGGCCAACGGCAGCAGTCCGACCACCGAGCGGACCTTCAACGGCACCTTCGTGCCGTCAGCGAGCCGCAGCACGTCGTAGAAGAAGGCGTCCTCGTCGTCCCACAGCCCCTGCTCGTACGCGGCGGCGGCGATGTACGCGAAGTGTTCGAAGAACTTGGTGGCGGTGTCCACCCAGGTCCGGTCGTGCTCGGCCAGCACGATCGCCATGTCCAGCAGGTTCAGCGCGTACATGGCCATCCAGCCGGTGCCGTCGGACTGCTCCAGCACACCGGCCACCGGCAGCGCCGCCGACCGGTCGAACGGCCCGACGTTGTCCAGCCCGAGGAAGCCGCCCTCGAAGACGTTGTTGCCGCCGGTGTCCTTGCGGTTGACCCACCAGGTGAAGTTGAGCAGCAGCTTGTGCATCACCCGGGCCAGGAACTCGTAGTCCCGGCCGCCGTCGATCTCGAACACCTTGAGCGCCGCCCAGGCGTGCACCGGCGGGTTCACGTCACCGAACGCCCACTCGTACGCCGGGATCTGCCCGTTGGGGTGCAGGTACCACTCGCGCAGCAGGAGCAGCAGTTGCTCCTTGGCGAAGCCCGGGTCGACCCGCGCGATGCTCACGCAGTGGAAGGCCAGGTCCCAGGCCGCGTACCAGGGATATTCCCACGGGTCGGGCATGGAGATGACGTCGAAGCTGGTCATGTGCCACCAGGCACTGTTGCGCCCGTGCCGGCGTCCGGCCGGCGGCGGCGTCGAGCCCGGATCGCCGTCCAGCCAGCGCTTGACGTCGAAATGGTAGAACTGCTTGCCCCACATCAGCCCGGCGATGGCCTGCCGCGCCACCAGCGCCTCGTCGGGAGTGGCGGCCTCCGGGATCACGCTGGCGAAGAAGCGGTTCGCCTCGGCCCGCCGCGCCCACACCACCGCCTCGAAGCCGTCGCCAAGATCCGCGCGGGGCGGCGGCGCGGCGGCCGGCGGCGACGCGGTGCGGGTCAGGCGCAGCCGGATCTGGCGCTGACCGCCGGCCGGCACATCGAGTACGTAGTGCAGCGCCCCCTTGGTGCCCTCCCCCGCCGGGTTGACCGTCGCCGCGCCGTTGACCACGTGGTCGTTGATGCCGTCCTTCGGGTAGCGGGAGCGGCCGGGCAGGCCCCAGAGCCGTTCGGCGTTGGTGTCGTTGTCGCAGAGCAGCGGCACGGGGTCGCCGTCGCCCTCCAGCAGCAGTTGGCCGAACACCCGGTGCTCGCCGACCAGCCTCGCGCCCTCACCGGTCAGCCGGGGAATCCGGTCACCGCCGGGCAGCCCCCAGGCCCAGGTGTTGCGGAACCACAGGCTGGGCAGCACGTGTAGGGTGGCCGCCCGGTCGCCCCGGTTGGCCACGGTCACCACCATGCACAGGTCGGTGGGGGACGCCTTGGCGTAGTCGACGGTCACCGCCCAGTACCGGTCGTCGTCGAAGATCCCGGTGTCGACCAGCTCGTACTCGGTGTCGTCCCGGCCGCGCAGCGCGTTCACCGCGACCAGTTCGTCGTACGGGAAGGCGGCCTGCGGGTAGTGGTAGCGCCAGCGCATCCAGGAGTGGGTGGGCGTGGAGTCCTCGTACCACCAGTACTCCTTGACGTCCTCACCGTGGTTGCCGCCGTCACCGCCGAGGCCGAACATCCGCTCCTTGAGGATCGGGTCCGTGCCGTTCCACAGCGCGAGGGCGAAGGCGAAGGTCTGCCGGTCGTCGCAGACGCCAGCCATCCCGTCTTCATTCCACCGGTAGGCTCTGGACCGCGCGTGGTCATGCGGGAAGTAGTCCCAGGCCGTACCGTGCTCGCTGTAATCCTCCCGTACCGTCCCCCACGCCCGTTCGGACAGATAGGGCCCCCATGCGCGCCAGTCCTGCTCCCCCGAGTTGGCCTGAGCGAGCCGGAGCCGCTCAGCGTCGGGTGGCGAGGCGTCGGAGGACGATCGGTCAGTGATCACGTGCACATCTTTGACGTCGCCGCGGTACTTGACCACAGCGGCCATTCTCGTCGTGGCGTGTTACACCCCGCCGCCGGTGGAGGAAAGTTGATCGACATTCGCTTCGGCCCGCAGGTCTGCGGCGACCTGACCAGCGCCGCCAGCCGGGAGTGGCTGGTGCCCGACGGCATCGGCGGTTACGCCATGGGCACCGTCGGTGGGCTGCGGACCCGCCGCTACCACGGTCTGCTGGTGGTGCCCGGCGAGACCCCGGCGTCCCGTCGGGTGGGGCTGGTCAGCCTGGACCCGGCGGTCACCCTGCCGTCCGGCGCGCGGGTCCGGCTCGGCGCGCACGAGTGGTCCTCCGGCGACGTCGACCCGCGCGGCTTCGAGCTGCTGGAGCGCTTCGACCTGGTCGGCGGGCTGCCCCGGTGGCGGTGGCGGATCGGCGCGGTGGTGATCGAGCGCGAGCTGGCCATGCTGCCCGGCCGCTCCTGCGTGGCGGTGGTGCACCGGTTGGTCGCCGGCGGGCCGGTCCGGCTGGAGCTCTCGGCCGCCTGCACCTGGCGCGACGCGCACGGCGAACGGCGCGCCGACGGCCCGACGCCGCAGGTCGAGCCGGTGGCCGGCGGCGCGGTCGTCGAGGGGGCGTACCGGCTCGCCGGCCCGGGCTGGGCGCCGGAGGGGCAGTGGTGGCTGGGCGTGCACCACCGCGAGGAGGCCACCCGGGGCCTGCACGCCGACGAGGATCTCTGGTATGCGGGACGCTTCGCCGGCGAGTTGGCGCGCCCCGGCGACACGGTGTCGGTGCGGGCCTGGGCCGGTCGGCTGGATGAGGAGCCGCCGCCGGCCGAGGAGATCGTGGCGACGGCACGGCGGCGTAACCGGCAGGTGGTGGCCGCGGCGAAGCCGGCCGACCCGGTGCAGGCGACGCTCGCGCTGGCCGCGGACGCGTTCGTGGTGCGTCCCGGCGGCGGCGCGGCGATCGACGTGGTGGCCGGGTACCCGTGGTTCGGCGCCTGGTCGCGGGACACGATGATCTCGTACGAGGGGCTGTTCCTTTGCACCGGCCGCGCCGAGGAGGGTCGGGAGCTGCTGCGGGCGTACGCGGCGACGCTGTCCGAGGGGATGCTCGCCAACACGGCCGACACCGGGCGGGTGGAGTACAACACCGTCGATGGCACGCTGTGGTTCCTGCACGCGGTGAGCCGGCACGTCACGATCACCGGCGATACCGACCTCGGCGACGAGCTGCTGCCGGCGCTGCGCACGGTCATCGACGCGCACCTGGCCGGCACCCGCTACGGCATCGGCGTCGACCCGGCCGACGGGCTGCTCGCCCAGGGCGCCCCGGGCACCGCGCTGACCTGGATGGACGCCCGGGTGTACGGCGTGCCGGTCACCCCGCGTACCGGCAAGCCGGTCGAGGTCAACGCGCTGTGGATCAACGGGTTGGCCGGGCTCGCCGAGCTGGCCGAGCTGGCCGGGCAGGACGCGGGCGAGCTGTGGCGACGGCACGGGCAGGCCACCGCCTCGTTCCGGGACCGCTACCCGACCCCGACGGGCTGGCTGCACGACGTGCTGGACGCGCCCGCGCCGGCGTACCCGCTGGGCGGGGCGGCCCTGCACGACGACGACGCGCTGCGCCCCAACCAGTTGCTGGCCTGGTCGCTGCCGTTCGCGCCGTTGGAGCCGGACGAGCCGACGCTGCGCCGGGTCGCGGCCGGGCTGCTGACCCCGCTCGGGCCGCGCAGCCTCGCGCCGGACTCGGCGGAGTTCGTGGGCCGGCACCGGGGTGGCCCGGCCGAGCGGGACGGCGGCTACCACCAGGGCACGGTCTGGCCGTGGCTGCTCGGCCCGTACGTGGACGCGTGCCGTCGGGGCAAGATGTCGGTCGATGACGTCTTCATCGGTATTGAGGCGCATCTGACCGAGTTTGGGCTAGGCTCGGTGAGCGAAACGGCCGATGGCCTCGCGCCGCATGCCGCGACCGGCTGCCCGTTCCAGGCGTGGTCAGTGGCCGAGCTGCTGCGGGTGCGCCGAAAGGGCCAGTAGCGCTTTACACGACCGCAACGGCGGTGTCTCCGCTGGTTATCTCGACCCCGGCAGGATGGGTCGGAGATCCAGACGCGACGGCAGGCACCGGCTCCGGTGCCGGTCGGCGCGCGCCCGGGGACAACTCAAAGGGGGCCGCAATGTCACCCGACGCCCACGTGATCGACATCCACCCCGCCCGGCAGCTGCGGGTGCTGATGCTCTCCTGGGAGTACCCACCGGTGCTCGTCGGCGGCCTCGGCCGACACGTCCACGCCCTCTCCGTCGCCCTCGCCGCCGCCGGCCACGACGTCACCGTCGTCACCCGCCACGCCGACGGCGCACCCCTCGAGGAGTACGCCGACGGCGTCCGCATCCTGCGCGCCCCCGAAGACCCCGTCATCTTCCCCCTGGCCACCAGCTCCCTCCTGGCCTGGACCATGGCCTTCAACCACACCCTCACCCGCACCGCCCTGCGCGCCACCGAAGCCGGCACCTACGACGTCATCCACGCCCACGACTGGCTCGTCGCCCACACCGCCATCACCCTCGCCGAACACCTCGACCTGCCCCTGGTCACCACCATCCACGCCACCGAGGCCGGCCGGCACCAGGGCTGGCTGCCGGAGGAGATGAACCGCACCATCCACGGCGTCGAGCACTGGCTCAGCGCCTCATCCACCCGGGTGATCACCTGTTCGGGGTACATGCGCGAGCAGGTGACCGCCCTGTTCGACCTGCCGGCCGCGCAGGTCGACGTGGTGCCCAACGGAGTCGACAACCGTGCCTGGCGCGCCCGACCGCGCGCGGTCGCCTCGGCCCGGGCACGCTTCGCCGGAAAGGGCCCGCTGATCGGGTACGCCGGACGGCTCGTCTACGAGAAGGGCGTACAACACCTGGTGCACGCGGTGCCCCGGCTGCGCGAGCGGCACCCCGGGCTGCGCGTGGTGATCGCCGGCGACGGCCCGTACCGCCCCGAACTGGAGGAGGAGGCCCGGCGGCTCGCGCTCTGCTCGACCGTCCGCTTCACCGGCTTCCTCGACGCCACCCAACTGCCGGCGGTGCTCGGCGCCACCGACGCGACCGTGGTGCCCAGCCTCTATGAACCCTTCGGCATGGTGGCGCTGGAGGCGGCGGCCGCCGGGGCGCCACTCGCGGTGGCCCGCACCGGCGGGCTCGCCGAGATCGTCGAGTCCGGAGTGACCGGCGTGACGTTCCCGCACAGCGACCCGGACGCGCTCGCCGGGGCAGTCGGCCAACTGCTCGGCGACGAGGTCTTCGCCCGGCGGATGGCCCGGCGCGCCCGCACAATGGTCGGCGAGCGGTACGGCTGGGCCACCATCGCGGCCCGCACCGCCGCCAGCTACGCCTCCGCCCGTCGCGAGCACGGTCCGCTACAGGCCCGACGGGCCGCCGCCCGACTGGCGGGCGAACGTACCCGGATCGCCATCCCGGAGGGCAATCTGCTCGCCGCGGCCGACCACGCCGCCTGCTGAAGCTAAGCGGATGACCTATAGGCGGCCCCCGATCCGCTGGTTAGGGTGTACCCGGGACAGCGGCTGAAGAGAATGAACTCTAGGCGGGTGTTATTGCTTAAGCTCTTTCTAGAGTTGGTCATCATGAGGAGCATCTACCGGATAGGCGACTTTGCTAAGAAGCTCAAGGCGGCGGACGTGACCGGGGGGTCGTCGTGAAGGTGACCCGGATCGCCTATTCGCACCGCCTCAACGCGGGGAAATATCAGGCGCTGGCTGAGCAGGCGCGGCGGTTGGGTGCGGTCCGCATCGAGGTGTGGCAGCGGTACGGGTCGACCGCAGGGGCCGGGCTGAAGGACCGGCAGGTTCGCGACCGGTGGCTTGCTGAGGGCGTCCACCACCAGTTCGGGGTGCTGGCCAACGCGTGGAAGGAAACCGTCCGTGACGCCATGGCCGATATCGCCGCGGCCCGGGAAGCGGCGAAAGCGCGGGGGCGTCAGGCCGTTCGACGGCACGCCGGCGACCAGACGCAACGCAAGAGGCTGTTTGGACTGCTGAAGGCCGACCGATGGGCCGATGACCCGTACCTGTCGCGGCAGATGCGCTCACACTGGCGGCGCGGGCACAACCACACCCATAACCAGATCGTGGTGCGCGCCGATCAGCACCATACCCGGGCTGACGACGCCGGCCGGTTGTGGCTGGCCGTACCCGGCCTGGTGCGGCGCCAGATGATCCGCATCCCGTTGAACACCACCGTCGCCCCGACGGGCACGCTGCGGCTGATCCTGCGCGACGGCCGGGTGGAGATGCACTACCAGATCGACGCCGCCACCATGAAGACCTCACAGCGGCTGTGTGGCACCGCGACGCTCGGGGTGGACAAGGGTTACACCGAGGCGCTGACCGACTCCGACGGCAACCACCACGGCGATCGCCTCGGCGACCTGTTGACCGCCGAGTCCGACCGGATCAAGGAACGAAACCGCCGCCGGGCGAAACTGCGCTCGATCGCCAACACCGCCGCCCGGCGCGGCGACCGGGCGAAGGCCGACCGGATCGCCACGAACAATCTCGGCACGCTCAAGCGCGACCGGCAGGCCGCCCGTCACCAGGCGCGGGTGCGCACGGAGATCTTCATCGCCGTGCACCAAGTGGTGGACAAGGCCACCGTCGTGGTGGCCGAAGACCTGACCAAGACGTTCACCGGGCGCAAGCAGCTCGGCAAGAACACCAACCGGCGTCTCGCCGCGTGGACCAAGGGAGTCACCGCGGAGGCGCTGAAGAATGTGTCGGAGCGCAGAGGTTCTGCGCTCGTGCACGTCAACGCCGCCTACACCTCACAAGTCTGTCACCGCTGCGGCTGTTTCGGCCGCCGCGCCGGGGACCGGCTTCACTGCACGCCGTGCGGGGTGGTGTGGCAGGCCGACGTGAACGCCGCGATCAACGTCCTGCGACGACATGGTGACCCCGACATCAACCTGCACACCCCGCATCGCGCGGTGAGGCAGATCGTCCAGGCGCGGGCCGATCGCCACCGGAGCAGACTGCCGCTCCCGGACTCCAGCCCGGTACGCCGAGCGGAGAGCGAAACATCCGCATTGCCCATCAGAAGGCAATGACAAGGAAGCAGTGTGCACAGGTGCTGATCGCCGGTCGGTACCGGCTCCTCGACCTGGTGGGCCGCGGGGGCATGGGCCGGGTGTGGCGGGCCCGCGACGAGATGTTGCACCGCGAGGTCGCGGTCAAGGAGGTCGTGCCGCCGAGCTGGCTGGCCGACCACGAGCGGGCCGAGCTGCGCTCGCGCACCCTACGGGAGGCACGCGCCGCGGCCCGGCTCAACCATCCCGCCGTGGTCCGGCTCTACGACGTCGTCCCGGTCGAGGGCAGCCCGTGGATCGTGATGGAGTACGTCCCGTCGCGCACCCTGCAGGACGTGCTGGACGACGAGGGGCCACTGGAGCCGGCCCGGACGGCCCGGATCGGCCTGGCCCTGCTCGGCGCGCTGCACGCCGCGCACGCGGCCGGGGTGCTGCACCGCGACATCAAGCCGCAGAACGTGCTCATGGCACACGACGGGCGGGTGATGCTCACCGACTTCGGGCTGGCCACCTTCGACGGCGGCGACGGCGCGATGACCCGCCCCGGCATGGTGCTCGGCTCTCCGCAGTACGTCGCCCCGGAGCGAGCCGCCGAGGGGGTGTCCACCGTGGCCGCCGACCTGTGGTCACTCGGGGCCACCCTGTACGCCGCCGTGGAGGGCCGCTCCCCGTACGCCCGCAGCACCGCGATGGCCACGCTGAGCGCGTTGGCCACCGGGCCGCCGGACCCGGCCTCGCGCGCCGGATCGCTCGCGCCCGTGCTCGCCGGGCTGCTGTGCCGCGACCCGCGCCACCGCGTCGACCACGACGAGGCCCATCGGTTGCTCACGGCCGCCGCGACCGGCGTCACCGGCCCGCACCCGGTGCCCGACCCGGACGACCGGCCCGACGTGTCCACCGACCTGTCCGATCAGGACCTCACCAGCCGGCTGTCCGAGCCCGACGTACCCGCCGCCACCGGGGCCAACGCCCCGGACGAGCCGGTCGCCGGAGATGTCACCGCCGACCCACCGGCTCGGACGTTCGGCCGACCGGCCGGGCGGCGTGCGGCGCGCCGGGCGGGCCTGGTCGTCGCGGCGTTGCTGGTGGCGGCCGCCGCCGGCGTCGGCACCGCGCTGGCCGTCACCGGCGACGAGCCGACGGGGACCGCCAGCCGGCCGACCCCCACGCCGTCACCGGACCGTTTGCCCGGCGGTGGCGGCCCCGACCGCGCGCCCGGTGGTGGTGGCCCGGCCGGGCCGTTCGGCGATGGCGGCAACCGGCCCCCACCGTTGGGCGGGCGGGACCTGCCCCCGCCCCCGTTTCCGTGCGTCCGCCCGGACATCGTCGGCGCACCGGTGCCGGCCAGGTCGCCGGCTCCCGGCGAGGAGTTTCGCCCGCCGGACGGCTGGGTCTGGCACGCCGACACCACCGGCTTCCGGGTCTCCGTACCGGCGAGCTGGCACTACTACCGGGACCGAGCGGTGGCCTGCTTCCAGGACCCGGCGACCGGCCGGGTGTTCAGCGTCGCCGAGGGTGGCGCGGCGGATCCGCTGGCCCGGCTGCGGGCGCTCCGCGACGCGGCGGCCGGTGACGGGGCACTGCCGGGCTACGACGAGATCCGGTTCGCCGCCAGCGGCGGCGGGGCGGAGTGGGAGTGCCGGTGGGACGCGCCGTACGGCGCCCGGCTGCACGCCCGACAACAGGTCGTCGATCCACCCGCCGGGGGCGGTCGCTGGATGCTGGGCTGGACCACCGACGACCGGGACTGGACCGCCGCCGGCGCGGACTGGACAGTGTTGCGAAACAGCTTCCGATCACCCCGCTGACCTGCACCGTACGGTCGTGCTCCCGACCACCGTCCGGCGTGGATCGAGGCCGCTCAGCGGATGAGAAAACCCGCGTCGGTGGCTATCGTGTAACCCGGGGTGACCGAGGGGAAGCGGCCGTGCAGCAGTTGCTGATCGCGGGTCGGTACCGGCTGCTCGACCTGGTCGGCACCGGCGGGATGGGCCGGGTGTGGCTGGCCCGCGACGAGATGCTGCACCGCGACGTCGCCGTGAAGGAGGTCGTGCCGCCGTCCTGGCTGGCCGAGACCGAACGCGCGGAGTTGCGGCTGCGGACGCTCCGCGAGGCGCGCACCGCCGCCCGGCTCAACCACCCCAACGTGGTCCGCATCTACGACGTCGTGCACGACCGGGAGAGCCCCTGGATCGTGATGGAGTACGTGCCGTCCCGCTCGGTGCAGCAGATCATCGGCGACGAGGGGCCGCTGAGCCCGCAGCGCACCGCCCGGATCGGGTTGGCCGTGCTCGCCGCGTTGCGGGCCGCGCACAGCGCCGGGGTGCTGCACCGCGACGTGAAGCCGCACAACGTGCTGGTCGCCGACGACGGTCGAGTGGTGCTCACCGACTTCGGGCTGGCTACCTTCGACGGCGGCGACGGGGCGATGACCGGGCCGGGCATGGTGCTCGGTTCACCGCAGTTCGTCGCCCCGGAGCGGGCCCGCGACGGGGTGTCGAACCCGCGTACCGACCTGTGGTCGCTGGGCGCGACGCTCTACGCGACGGTCGAGGGGCATTCGCCGTACGCCCGGTCGAGTGCGATGGCCACGCTCAGCGCGCTGGCCACCGAACCGCCCGACCCGATTCGCCGTGCCGGGCCGTTGCGTCCCGCGCTCACCGGGCTGTTGCAGCGCGACCCCTGGCGGCGGTTGACCGCCGCCGAGGTGGAGCCGCTGCTGCGGAGCGCGGCGACGGACGACGACGAGCCCACCGAGCCGGCCCGTTCCGCGGCGGTGGCGGCGGTACGCAAAGCAGGCCGCGCCGCCGTGCCCGCTCTGATCGACCAGTCGGCCCAGCCCGCCGACCCGGCGAGCCGGCGACGCCGGCCGGCGCCCCTTCCCGGCCGCCGACGTCGGCGGCTGCTCGCCCTGGGCGGTGCGGCCACCGTCACCACGCTGCTCGCCGCGGTGGGCGTCACGCTTGCACTGATGAATCGCGGCGACGGACGAACGCCGCCGTCCGGCTCCGGGGGCGGCGTCACCACCCCCCGGCCGGCCGCGTTCGCCTGCGCGACGCCCCCGCCACCGACCGCCGTCCCGGTGCCGTCGGTGCCGCCGCCGGCTGGCGCACGGTACCGGCTGGTGGAGGGCTGGACCTGGCACGACGACCCGGCCGGCTTCCGGATCGCCGCGCCGGTGACCTGGCTGCGCTGGACAGAGGAGGCGGTGACCTGCTTCCGGGAGCCCGACGGCCCTCGGGTGCTCAGCGTCGAGGCTGGGCCGGCCCGACCCGATCCGGTGGCGTACTGGAAGGCCGAGGAGGCCCGGCTCACCGGCGGCGAGGCGCTACCGGGCTATCGCAAGGTGGACATCTCCGCGCTGGACATCTTCGCGGGCGGCGCGATCTGGGAGTGCGCCTGGGAGAACGCGGCCGGCGACCGGGTGCACAGTTTCCGGCTGCTGACCAACACCTCGGCCGGGCGCGCCTACACCGTCTCGTGGTTGACAAAAGAGTTCGACTGGCAGGTCAACGCGACATACTTGCCGATGATCCGGCAGAGCTTCACCCCCGCACTCTGAGACCGTCCGTTGTGGACCGTCCGGGTGATGCCCCTGCGGCGCCGACGCTGACTACAGTGGCGTAGTTTTGGCGCTCAAGATCCCTGGGGAGGGTGAGCCGACATGATGGGACCGTCGCACGCGCTGTCTGGCGCGGCGGTATGGCTGGCCGGGTCCTGGGCACTGGACCAGTTCGCTGACTACCAGCAATCGCCGCTCGCGTTGGCGGTGGGCACCGCCGTGTGCGCCGGCGGCGCGCTCTTTCCCGACCTCGACCTGTCGGGCAAGGTGACCCGCAACCAGGGCGGCGCCACCGTGGCCCGCACCTTCGGGGTCTTCTCGCTCTTCGTCGCCGAGGTGATGGAGAAGATCTCGCTCGGGGTCTACTACGCGACGAAGCTCAGCAAGGATCCCCGGCGCAACAACGGGCACCGGACGCTGACGCACACCATCCCGTTCACCCTGCTGGTCGGCTGGGGCACCACCGCGCTCTGCACCGCGTACGGCAAGTGGGCGGTGATCACCATCCTGTTCTTCATGTTCGGCCTGGCTCTGCGCGGGCTGTTCGACGGTTGGGCTGAGCGGGCCGGCTGGGTGATCGTGACCCTCGCCTCGGCCGGGGCGGCCTGGTTCACCTTCGTCAACCTCCCGGGCGGGCGCGGCTATCCGCTGATCGGCGTGGCCGTGGGGGTGGGCTGCTTCGTGCACATCCTCGGCGACATGATCACCCGGGCCGGGGTGCCGATCCTCTGGCCGATCCCGATCAGACGGCGGATGTGGACGATGATCGGCCTGCCGAACAGCATCGCGCTGCGTACCGGCAGCAAGACCGAGGTGGTCGTGCTGCGCGCCGTCCTGACCGTGGTCGCGTTGCTCTCCACCGCGGGTCTGATCGCTCCTTCGGTGCTGCAACGGTTCAACATCGAGATATGACCGACCCGGCGCCGCAGCAGTCACCGCCAGCAGCGGATGAGCAGGTGCCGGAGTTCTGGCGCGCGCTCGGGCTGCCCGGGCTGGCCGACGTGCACGTGCACTTCCTGCCACCGCGGCTGCTGCGCCGGGTGTGGGAGTACTTCGACGCCGCGGGGCCGCTGGTCGGCACCGAGTGGCCCATCCGCTACCGGTGGAGCGACGCCGACCGGGTGGCGCACCTGCGCCGGCTCGGGGTACGGGCGTTCGGCGCGCTGGCGTACCCGCACCGACCGGGCATGGCGGCGGAGCTGAACCGCTGGACGCTGGAGTTCGCCCGGACCACACCGGGCTGCCTGCCCTCGGCCACGTTCTTTCCGGAGCCGGACGCTCCCGGTTATGTCGAGGCCGCGCTGATCGGCGGGGCCCGGCTGTTCAAGGTGCACGTGCAGGTCGGCGGGTTCTCGCCGACTGACCCGGACCTCGACCGGGTATGGGGGATGCTCGCCGACGCGGGTGTGCCCGTGGTGGTGCACGCCGGGCACGCCCCGGTGGGGACCACGCACACCGGACCGGAGCCGTTCGCCGCCCTGCTGGCCCGCCACCCCCGGCTGACCGCCGTGGTGGCGCACCTCGGCGCCCCCGACTACCGGGCGTTCCTGGACCTCGCCGAGGCGTACGAGCGGGTCCGGCTGGACACCACGATGGCGTTCACCCCGTTCTTCGACCGGTTCGTACCCTTCCCGGCCGACGAGCTGCCCCGGCTGCGCGACCTGGGGTTGGCGGGCAAGGTACTGCTGGGCAGCGACTTCCCGAACATCCCCTACCCGTACGCCGATCAGTTGACCGGGCTGGCCCGGCTGGACCTGGGCGACGACTGGCTGCGCGCGGTCTGCTGGGACAGCGCCGCCGCCCTGTTCGACCTCTCCTGACCCCGCGGCCGCCGCCCGGCGGGTGGGCGGGGCATCGCCGTCGGGTGCGGCCCGTCGGGTGCCGTCGCATCCAAGATCGTGCTCGATCCTGGATGTAGTGGCCTCCGGTGCGGTACGAGGCGACTACATCCAGGATCGAGCGTGACCATGGCGTTCGGCGCGCCACCAAGGGGCGGGTGAGGGACGCGGCGCGGGCCAGGTGCGGGCGGTACCGAGGAGTCTCAGAGCGGCCCGACTTCTTTTCGACATCGGCTATTGACGTCGTCGTAACGGGTGGCCTAGCGTCTGTCGAAACGCTTCGTCGAAACGCTTCGACGATCATTCGGGAGCGATCCCACGCCCGGCCGGAGGAGGTGCGCGATGGCCACCATGCACGACGTCGCCCGCCTCGCCCAGGTCTCGGTCAGCACCGTGTCGTACGTGCTCACCGGCACCCGGCCGATCTCCCAGGCCACCCGGGACAAGGTGCTCGCCGCGATGGCCGAGCTGGACTACCAGCCCAACGCGATGGCCCGCGGCCTGGCCAGCCGGCGCAGCCGGATCCTGGGCCTGCTGATGCCGATGGACGAGCGCGGCCTCGGTGCGACCGAGACCGCCTTCGTCACCGGCGCCGCCGCCGCAGCCAGCGCCGCCGGCTACCACCTGGTGCTCTCGCCGGTCGGCGGCGGCGACCTCGACGACCTGCGGCGGCTGGCCAGCCAGCGGATGCTCGACGGGGTCGTGCTGATGGAGGTGCAGCTCGCCGACGAGCGGGTCACCGTGCTCCAGGAGGCCGGCGTACCGCTGGTCCTGATCGGCCGCACCGGCGACACCACCGCGCTCTCCTACGTCGATATCGACTTCGAGCAGACCGTGCGGGAGGCCGTCGCCCACCTGGTCGGGCTGGGCCACCGGAGCATCGTCTACGTCAACCACTCGGCCGCCACCCTGGCCAGCGGCTACGGCCCCGCGCTGCGTACCCGGGACGCCTTCGTGTCGGCGATGGCCGGGCACGGCCTGGAGCCGGTGATGATCCCGGCCGAGGACAGCGCCGCGGGCGGGCGGGCGGCCCTGGCCGCCGCGTTCGCGCAGGCCCCGGAGCTGACCGCCGTGCTGGCCATGAACGAGACCGCGATCTTCGGCATCCTCGGCGAGCTGACCGGCCGAGGGCTCTCGGTGCCCGAGGACGTCTCGGTCGTCTCGATGGTCACCTCACGGCAGGTCGCCGAGCTGGCCACCCCGGCGTTGACCGCGATGACGTCTCCCGGTTCGGCCATGGGTCGGATCGCCATCGAGGCGCTGCTGCGCCACCTGGACGGGTCCGGCGACGAGCGCCACCAGCAACTGCTGCCATGCGCGCTGGAAGTCCGGGGATCGACCGCCGTGCCACGACAGCCAGCACCGGACGCACCCGGGCGGTCACCGACCGACGGGGATTGACCAGCTAAAACGGCCCGCCGCCGCGCTGCAACGCGACGACGGGCCCAGTGAAGTACCGGCTAGATACTCAATGAGGAGGATAGCAATGCAGCGATTCCGCCGAATCGTCGCCGCGCTCGCCCTGGCAGCGACCGCGACGACCACCATGGCCGCGTGCGGCGGTGGGGACAGCGGGGACGACAGCGGGGCCAAGACCCTCAAACTGTGGCACTACGAGAGCGCCAACAGTGCAATGGGGGTCGCCTGGGACCGGTCGATCGAGATCTTCAAGGCCGAGCACCCGGGCGTCGAGGTGCGCTTCGAGCGCAAGGCGTTCGAGCAGATCCAGCAGAACGCCGGCATGATCATCAACTCGTCCGAGGGTCCGGACGTGATGGAGTACAACAAGGGCAACGCGACCGCCGGCCTGCTCTCCTCCCAGAGCCTGCTCACCGACCTGACCGCCGAGGCCGACAAGCGCGGCTGGGCCGGCAAGCTCAGCCCCAGCCTGCAGACCACCGCCCGCTACAGCGACAAGGGCGTGATGGGCTCGGGCAACTGGTTCGGCGTGCCGAACTACGGCGAGTACGTGACGGTCTACTACAACAAGGACCTCTTCCAGCAGCACGGCATCAAGGTCCCGACCACCATGGCCGAGATGACCTCCGCGATGGACACCTTCGTCGGCAAGGGCGTCACCCCGCTGGGCATGGCGGGCGCCGAGTACCCGGCCGGTCAGCTCTTCTACCAGTTGGCGCTGGCCAAGGCGGACCGGCAGTTCGTCGACAACTACCAGCTCTACAAGAATCCGGTCGACTTCAAGGCCGACCCGCTGAAGTCCGGCGCGGAGACCTTCGCCGACTGGGTGAAGAAGGGCTACGTCGCCAAGGACTCGGCGAGCCTGAAGGCCGAGGACATGGGCACCGCGTTCATCGGCGGCAAGACCCCGATGATCGTCTCCGGCAGCTGGTGGTACGGCCGTTTCAAGGCCGAGATGAAGGCCAACTGGGACACCTTCCTCTTCCCCGGCAACACCCTGCAGGCCGGCTCGTCCGGCAACCTCTGGGTGGTCCCGGCGACCAGCAAGGCCAAGGGCCTGGCATACGACTTCATCGACATCACCCTGCGTCCGGAGATCCAGGACCTGATCGGCAACAACGGTGGCGTGCCCGTCGCCGCTGACCCGGCGAAGATCAGCGACCCCAAGGACCGCAAGCTGATCGAGGACTTCAACACGGTCAGCAAGCAGGACGGCCTCGCCTTCTACCCGGACTGGCCGGTTCCCGGCTACTACGACGTGCTGGTCTCCGGCTTCCAGGGCCTGATCAACGGCTCCAAGTCGCCCGACCAAGTCCTCGACTCGATCGCCAAGCCGTACGCCGACGGCGTCAAGGAGATCACCGGCAAGTGACACGGCGAGCGGCGGGCGTGACCGGCACGACCGGCGCGCCCGCCCGCCCCGCCGGGAAGGATCTTCCATGGCAGTCTCCGAGACCGTCGCCGCCGCACACCCGGCGACGACACCGACTCAGCCCGCGCCAGGCCGGAAACGTCGCGGCCGCAACGCCTCGTACTGGCTCTACCTGCTCCCCGGAGCGGTGCTCTTCATCCTGGTCATCGGCGCACCGCTGGTCGGCACCGGCTACCTGTCGCTGACCAAGTGGTCCGGGGTCGGCGACCCCACCTGGGTCGGCCTGGACAACTACCAGCAGTTGCTGCACGACGAGGTGTTCTGGGCGTCGTTCCGGAACACCGTCGCGATGCTCATCGCGATGGTGGTGGTGCCCACCCTGCTCGGGCTGGTGCTCGCCTCGGTGCTCTTCGACATCATCGGCCGCCGGTTCCGGCCGCGTACCGCCGCCGCGCTGCGGGCCGCGTTCTACCTCCCGCAGGTGCTGCCCGTCGTGGTGGCCGGCATCGTCTGGGGCTGGATCCTGCGCCCCGACGGCGCGTTCAACAGTCTGCTCGACGCGGTCGGTCTCGGCGCGCTACGCCATGACTGGCTCGGCGACCCGGACACCGCGCTGCCCGCCGTGATGGCGGTGATGATCTGGGTGCAGATCGGCTACCCGGTGGTCGTCTTCATGGCGGCGCTGCAACGGGTCGACCCCGAGCTGTACGAGGCGGCCGAGGTCGACGGCGCGAACTGGGTCCACCGGTTCCGGGCGATCACCCTTCCGCAGATCCGGCCGGAGACCTTCGTGGTGGCCCTGACCTGCACCATCGCGGCGTTGAAGGTGTTCGGGCCGATCTTCGCCCTGACCCGGGGTGGCCCGGAGAACGCCACCAACGTGCCCTCGTACTTCGCGTACTACACGTTCTTCAAGAAGCTCCAGGTCGGCTACGGCTCCGCGATCTCCACAGTGCTCACCCTGATCATCGTGGTGGTGGCCGTGCTGTTCATCTGGATGCAGTACCGCAGCGAGCGCCGGGACCGGGGGATCTGACATGGCCGTCAAGCTCACTCCGGCGGACCGCGCGCCCGCCCCGCCCCGGACCCGTCCGGTCCGCGACCGGCACCACCGCGGCGTCAGCCGCTGGGTGGTGCTCGCCCTGGTCACGCTGGGCGCGCTGGTGATGCTGGTGCCGTTCGCGTTCATGCTGCTCAACGCGTTCAAATCGCCCAGCGACTACTCCAACGGCGGCCCGCTGAGCTGGCCGACGGAGTTCTACACCACGGGTCTGCGGACGTACTGGACCACAGTGAACTTCCCGCTGAAGCTCTGGAACTCCACGCTCATCGCCGGCTCCGTGGCGGTGCTCGGCGTGGCAGTCTCACTGCTCAACGCGTACGCCCTGGGCATCGGCCGGGTCCGCGGACGCCTCTGGATCGTCGGGCTCTTCCTGCTGGCGAACATGCTGCCGCAGGAAGCGTTGATCTACCCGCTCTACTACGTCGCGAAGCAGGTCGGCCTCTACAACACGCAACTCTCGGTGATCATCATCTTCACCGTCATCCAGAGCGCGTTCGGCACCTACCTGCTCGCCTCGGTGATGAGCACGTTCCCGCGCTCACTGCTGGAGGCCGCCTCGTTGGACGGCGCCGGCAAGTGGACGATCCTGTGGCGGGTGGTCTTCCCCAACCTGCGGCCCACCCTCGCGGTGCTGCTCATCTTCTTCTTCATCTGGACCTGGAACGAGTTCCTGATCCCGCTGGTCATGCTGATCGACAACCAGACGCAGACCATCCCGGTCGCGCTCGCGTCGTTGCAGGGCGACCGCCTGATGGACGCCCCGACCACCAACGCCGGCGCGCTGATCAGCCTGGTGCCGGCCATCATCTTCTTCCTCATCTTCCAGCGCACTCTGGCGCGCGGCATCACGGCAGGAGCCGAGAAGTGAAGTTCACCGACGGGTACTGGCAACTGCGCCCGGGGGTCAGCGTGCTGCGCCCCGGCACAGTGGAATCGGTCGAGCCGGACGAGCGCGGCTTCACCGTCTTCGCGCCGGCCGGTCAGATCACCGGACGCGGCGACACCCTCAACCGGCCGGTGGTCACCGTCCGGTTCTTCTCCCCCGCCCCCGGCGTCGTCGGCGTGACCATCGGCCACCACAGCGGCGGGCTGCCCCAGGAGCCGCACTTCGGGCTGGCCACCGACGACGAGCACCCGATCCACGTCGACGTCACCGGGATCAGCGCGTCGCTGACCACCGGCGAGTTGACCGCCCGGGTCGCGCTCATCGACGGGTGGCGGGTCGACTTCCTGCACGGCGACCGGCTGGTCACCGCGTCCACCGGGCGCAGCGTCGGCATCGTCACCGACGGCGAGGGCCGCCGGCACGTACACGAGCGGCTCGCCCTCGGTGTCGGCGAGACGGTGTACGGGCTGGGCGAGCGGTTCGGCCCGTTCGTGAAGAACGGCCAGACCGTCGACATCTGGAACGCCGACGGCGGCACCGCCAGCGAGCAGGCGTACAAGAACGTGCCGTTCTACCTGAGCAGTGCCGGCTACGGGGTGTTCGTGGACCACCCGGAGCACGTCTCATTCGAGGTCGGCTCAGAGGTCGTCACGCAGACCCAGTTCAGCGTCGAGGGCCAGTCGCTCACCTACTACGTCATCGACGGGCCCACCCCGAAGGACGTGCTGCGCCGCTACACCGCGCTGACCGGCCGACCCGCCCGGGTTCCCGCCTGGTCGTACGGGCTGTGGCTGTCCACGTCGTTCACCACCTCGTACGACGAGAAGACGGTGACCGAGTTCGTCGACGGGATGGCCGAGCGCAACCTGCCGCTGTCGGTGTTCCACTTCGACTGCTTCTGGATGCGCCAGTTCCACTGGGTCGACTTCGTCTGGGACCCGGCGACCTTCCCCGACCCGGAGGGGATGCTGCGCCGGCTGCACGAGCGCGACCTGAAGGTGTGCGTCTGGATCAACCCCTACATCGCGCAGCGCTCGTACCTGTTCGAGGAGGGCCGCGAGGCCGGCTACCTGGTCCGCAACGCCGACGGGTCGGTCTGGCAGTGGGACAAGTGGCAGGCCGGCATGGCGTTGGTCGACTTCACCAACCCGGACGCGGTCCGCTGGTTCACCGGCAAGCTCAAGGCGCTGCTGGACATGGGCGTCGACTGCTTCAAGACCGACTTCGGTGAACGCATTCCGACCGACGTGGTGTGGCACGACGGGTCCGACCCGCAGCGGATGCACAACTACTACTCCTACCTCTACAACAAGGCGGTCTTCGAACTGCTGGAGGCCGAGCGCGGAAAGGGCGAGGCGGTGCTGTTCGCCCGCTCGGCCACCACCGGAGGCCAGCAGTTCCCGGTGCACTGGGGTGGCGACTGCGAGTCGACGTTCGTGGCGATGGCCGAGTCGCTGCGCGGCGGGCTGTCCCTGGCCGCGTCCGGCTTCGGCTACTGGAGCCACGACATCGGCGGCTTCGAGGGCACCCCCGACCCGACGGTGTTCAAGCGGTGGATCGCCTTCGGGCTGCTCTCCTCGCACTCCCGCCTGCACGGCTCCGGCTCGTACCGGGTCCCGTGGGCGTACGACGAGGAGGCGGTAGACGTGCTGCGGCACTTCACCCGGCTCAAGCTCAGCCTGATGCCGTACCTCGCGGGCGCGGCGCAGGAGGCGCAACGCGACGGGGTGCCGATGATGCGGCCGATGATCCTGGAGTTCCCGGACGACCCGGCCGCGGCGCACCTGGACCGGCAGTACATGCTCGGCTCCGACGTGCTGGTCGCGCCGGTGCTCAGCGCCGACGGGGAGGTCACCTTCTACGTGCCCGCCGGCACCTGGACCCACCTGGTCACCGGCGCGCAGCTCACCGGCCCGGCCTGGGTCACCGAGAAGCACGAGTTCGACAGCGTCCCGGTGCTCGCCCGGCCGGGCGCGATCATCCCGTTCGGGGCGCGCTCCGACCGGCCGGACTACGAATGGGCGGACGGCGTGCAACTGCGGCTCTACACACCGGCGGAGGGGCAACGCCAACGGGTACGGATCCCGTCGCCCGGGGACGGGCCCGGAACGGAGTTCGAGGTGAGCTTCCGCGACGGCGTCGCCACCGCCGAACTGGTGGCGGGCGCCTCGTCGGCGTACCACTGCGTGGTGGCCGGGACCGAGGTGGCGGCGCGATGACGTCCCGTACCTTCCCGGAGAGCTTCGTCTGGGGCTCGGCCACGGCGGCGTACCAGATCGAGGGCGCCGCCACCGAGGACGGCCGCGGGCCGTCCATCTGGGACACCTACAGCCACACCCCCGGTCGGACGTACAACGGCGACACCGGTGACGTGGCCGCCGACCACTACCACCGCTGGCCGCAGGACCTGGACCACATCGCCGGGCTGGGCCTGGGCGCGTACCGGTTCTCCATCTCCTGGCCGCGGGTGCAGCCGGGTGGCGCCGGCCGGTTCAACCAGGCCGGCCTGGACTTCTACTCGCGGCTCGTGGACGGCCTGCTGGAGCGCGGGGTCCACCCGGTGGCCACCATGTACCACTGGGACCTGCCGCAGGAGCTGGAGGACGCCGGCGGGTGGCCGGCGCGGGAGACCGCGCTGCGCTTCGAGGAGTACGCGCGCGGGATCGTCGCCGCGCTCGGCGACCGGGTGCACACCTGGACAACGCTGAACGAGCCGTGGTGCTCGGCGTACCTGGGCTACGCCTCCGGCGTGCACGCCCCGGGGCGTACCGAACCGGCCGCCGCGCTGGCGGCGGTGCACCACCTCAACCTGGCGCACGGCCTGGCCGGGCGGGTGGTGCGGGAGTTGGCGCCGACGGCCGAACTCTCGGTGACGCTGAACCTGCACGTGATCCGCCCGGAGTCGGACTCGGCAGCGGACGCCGACGCGGTGCGGCGCATCGACGCGCTGGCCAACCGGTCGTTCCTCGGGCCGATGCTCGACGGGGCGTACCCGGCCGACCTGCTGGCCGACACGGCGAGCGTCACCGACTGGTCGTTCGTCCGCGACGGCGACGAGAAGGTGGCCGCCGTGCCGCTGGACGTGCTCGGCGTCAACTACTACTCCAGCACCCTGGTCCGCGCCTGGGACGGGCACTCGGCCCGGTCGGACGCCGACGGTCACGGCGCCTCGGCGCACTCACCGTGGGTGGGCGCCGACGACGTCGACTTCCTGCCCCAGCCCGGCCCGCACACGGCGATGGGCTGGAACATCGACCCGGCCGCGCTGACCGGCCTGCTGCTGCGGCTACGCCAGGAGTACCCGGGCCAGCCCCTGATGATCACCGAAAACGGCGCGGCGTTCGACGACGTCGTGTCGACCGACGGCACGGTCCACGACGAGCGGCGTGTCGACTACCTTCGCCGGCACATCGCCGCCATCGCGGATGCCCGCGAACAGGGCGCGGACGTCCGGGGCTACTTCGTCTGGTCGCTGCTGGACAACTTCGAGTGGGGCTACGGCTACGACCGGCGGTTCGGGATCATCCGGGTTGACTACGACACCCAGGAGCGCACCTGGAAGGACAGTGCGCACTGGTACCGGCGCCTGGTCGAGACCGGGACGCCGGACCAGCCGACGGACTGACGGCAGCCGCCGGGTCATCCCCGCGCCGGCCGACCCGACGGGCAACTGCCCGCCCGGCCGGCCGGCCGGCCGGGTCATGGCGCGGCCACGGCCCGGTTCGACCGGCGCTCAGACGCCGACGCGCTGCGGCGGAACGGTGAGCCCGTAGAGCGCCATCAGCTCCGGGGTGTCGACCCGGCTGCCGTCGGCCACCGAGTCGCACGCGATGTCGACGATCTGGTCCTTGTGCGCCAACAGGTAGGGCCGGGCACCCACGTCGGCGCTGGCCAGGGTGGCGATGCCGGACCAGTGCCGACGGCCGAAGAGCATCGGGTAGCCGCGCAGCCCGTCGTAGGTGGCGCAGACCAGCACATCCGGGTACGGCAGCGCGGCCACCCGCCGGACCGCGACCGCGGTCAGGCCCGGCATGTCGACCGGGACCACCACCACCGCCTCGATCCCCTCGTCATCCATGGCGGCCAGGCCGGCCCGGATCGACGAGCCGACCCCGGTGCCCCACGCTTTGTTGATCACTACCGTTGCCTTGCCCAGGTCGGCGGTCTCCCGGACCTGTTCGGCGGCGGCACCCAGCACGACCACGATCTGCTCGCAGCCCGCCTCGGTCATCGTGTCGATCATCTGGTTGACCAGGGGTTTCTCCCCCTGGTGCAGCAGCGCCTCGGGACCACCGATGCGGCGCCCCCCGCCCGCGGCGATGATCATTCCTGCGATCCGGTTCAGCTGCGCCCCCTCCACCGTGGAACGGACCGGGCACGGCGGTACCCGGTCCATCCCGTCCTACGGACACCGGATGCAACGAGTGCGGCCAGCCCCGGGTAGCGGGGCAAATAGGAAAATTGTGCGCTATGCCGCGTCGGCGTAGCAGTCGACGATGGACAGATCCAGCGGAAACCGCACCGGGGTGTCGCCGAACAGCAGCCCCGCAGCCCGCTCACCGCTACGGCCCACCGCCGCCGCCACCGCCTCGGCCTGCGCCGCCGGACAGTGCACGATCACCTCGTCGTGCTGAAAGAAGACCAGCTCGGCGTCGGTGCCGGCCAACTCGGTGCGCAGCGTCGCCAGCAACGTGGAGGCCCACTCCGCGGCGGTGGCCTGGATGACGAAGTTACGGGTGAAACGCCCCCGCGACCGCGCGGCGCGAGCCCGAGGACTCTGCCGGTCGGCTGCGCCATCCGGGTCGGTCGGCACGTCATCGGGGTCGCCGAACCCCGCCGAGCCGGGCGGGCAGGTGCGCCCCAGCCAGGAGCGCACCAACCCGCCCGCCTCACCGGTGCGCGCCGCCGCCTCGACGTAACCGAACGCCGTCGGGTAGCTGCGCTTCAACACCGCCAGCGCGGGCACCGCGGAACCGCCGGTCTGCCCGTACATCGCCCCGAGCAGGGCCACCTTGGCCTTGGCACGGTCTCCGGCGAAGGCGTCCCGGGCCAGTGCGGCGTACAGGTCGCCGGCCCCGCCCGCCGCCGCCAGCCGGGCGTCGCCCGAGACCGCGGCCAGCACCCGGGGCTCCAACTGACCGGCGTCGGCGACCACCAGCCGCCAGCCCGGGTCGGCCACCACCGCCCGGCGGATCACCTTGGGGATCTGCAAAGCGCCACCGCCCCGGGTGGCCCAGCGGCCGGAGACCACCCCGCCCGGGACATACTCCGACTGGAACCGCCCGTCACGGACCCACTGCTCGCGCCACGACCAGCCGTGCGCCGTCCAGATCCGATAGAGCTCCTTGTACTCCAGAACCAGCGGCACCGCCGGATGGTCCACCCCACGCAGCACCCAGGCCCGCGTGTTGGGCAGCTCCACCCCGACCCGGGCGAACGCCTTCAGCAGCTCCGCCGGGGAGTCGGCGTGCAGCCGACGGACGCCGAACGCGTCGGCGATCCGGGCGGCCAGCTCGGCAAGCCGGCGCGGCGGGCCGCCGACCGGAGACGGCTCACCCAGCAGCTCACCGAGGATGGCGTCGTGCACCTCGGCCCGCCAGGGCAGCCCCGCGACGCCCATCTCCACCGCGATGAGCGCGCCGGCCGACTCGGCAGCCACCAGCAACCGGAACCGGCCCGGGTGCTCGGTGTCGGCGATCCGGGCGAGCTGGTCGGCGTACACCTGAATCAGGGCGTCGATGCCCGGGCCGGCCGGGCCGGGCAGCGCGTCGAAGAGCGCGCCCTGACCGTGCCCGGGCGGAGCGGCCGGGCGCGGCGGCGGATCGGGCGGCACCGGCGCGCCGCTGAGCCGGGCCCAGGCGGCGGCGAACGATCGTGGCTCGCCCCAGCGGCCGGCGTGGCCGAGCAGCAGCGCCTCGGTCAGCTCCACATCGTGGCAGCGCTCGACGCGCACCCCGGCCCGCAGCAGCGCCGGGTAGACCGCACCGGCGGTCGGCCACACCCAGCGCGGATGCCCGGCGGCCTCCCACCTGGCCACCGCGGCGGTCAGGTCGGTGACGATCTCGGTCGGGCCGGACGGCCGGCCGGCGGCATCCAGCGGGCGCAACTCTCCCCCGCCCCGCTCGTCGGACACCACCGCCACCAGCACGGATGCGATTCTGCCTCGCCCCTGTGACATCGGCCGAGCCCATCCGTCGAAACCGGGCCGGCGCGCGCGGTCGGGCGCGCGAAAACCGGACAGTGGATCGTGGGAAGGCTCGGTAGCGTGGACGGGTGCCCCCGCAGATCCCGCATTCCGACCCTGGCATTCCGGACACCGGGGGGCCAATGCGCTATCTCTGGTGGCTGGTCCGCCGCCAGCCCTGGCGGGTGCTGCGCGGCAGCCTGCTCGGAACGGCCTGGATGGTCGGGTTGTCCCTCCGGCCCTACCTGATCGCCCGCGCCGTCGACGACGGGCTGCGCGCACGCGACACCCGTGCCCTGGCACTCTGGGTCGCGGCGATCGTCGTGGCGGGCGTCGGGCTGTCGTACCTGGGCATCATGCGGCACCGCACGATGACCTTCATCCGGGAGGACGCCAAGGCCCGCTCGGCGGCCGTCGTGCTGCGTCAGGTGTCCCGCATCGGCGCGGTACTGCCGCGCCGGGCCGCCGCAGGCGAGGTGGCCACCATCGGCGGCTCCGACATCGACTGGTCGGCGCAGGTGCTGACGCTGACCGGGCCGGGGGTCGGCGCGGTCGTCGCGTACGCGGTCATCGCCGTGCTGCTCTGGTCGATCTCCCCGGTCCTCGCGCTCTGCGTGCTGCTGGGAGTGCCGGCGGTCGCGCTGGTCGTCGGGCCGCTGCTACGCCGCCTCGAACGGGCGGAATCGGTCTACCGGACGCAACAGGGCGCGCTCACCGCCCGATCCGGCGACATCGTGGCCGGGCTGCGAGTGCTCGCCGGGGTGGGCGGCCGGGACCTCTTCGCCCGCCGGTACGCGGCCAGATCCCGGGACCTGCTCGCCGAGGGTTACCGCGTCGGCGCGGTCAACAGCTGGATCGACGCGGCGACGGTGGCCATCCCCGGGCTGTTCCTGGCGGCGGTGGTGTGGCTCACTGCTCGGATGGCGGTGACCGGTGACGTCACGGTCGGCGAGTTGGTCGCCGTCTACGGTTACGTGGCGACCCTGATCGTGCCGGTCTGGTTCCTGCTGGAGGGCAGCCACCAGCTGATTCGCGGCCGGGTCGCCGCCCGGCGGATCGTGGCCCTGCTCAAGCTCACCCCGGACGACGTCGGCGGCCCAGGTCGGCGGGGCCGGGGCACCGTGCCCGACCCACGAAGGCCGGATGTCAGGGCCGCGCCCGACCGCCCCGCCGACCTGCACGACCCGATGACCGGGCTGACCGTCCGTACCGGCCGGCTGACCGGCGTGGCCGCCGACGATCCGGCGGCGGCGCTGGCACTGGCCGATCGACTCGGCCGGTACGTGGCCAGCGAGTCCACCTGGGGCGGTGTGCCGCTGACCGGAATCGCCCTGGACGAGGTCCGGGCCCGGATCCTGGTCGCCGACCACGACTCGTACCTCTTCGCCGGGACGCTGCGCGACATCCTGCTGTCCCCGCCGGACGGCCAC
Source organism: Micromonospora sp. NPDC005173 (assembly GCF_040608515.1). Taxonomy (NCBI): domain Bacteria; kingdom Bacillati; phylum Actinomycetota; class Actinomycetes; order Micromonosporales; family Micromonosporaceae; genus Micromonospora; species Micromonospora sp. NPDC005173. The sequence continues at coordinate 28,710 of NZ_JBEXIK010000043.1, read as the reverse complement.
CACGACGATGCCCGGTCGGGAGCCGACCACGATGCCCGGCCGGAGGCCGACGACGACGGGATCCGCGCGGCTCTGCGGGCCGCGTCGGCCGAGGACGTCGTCGATGCCCTGCCGGCCGGCCTGGACACGGTGATCGACGCCCGAGGCCGCACCCTCTCCGGCGGTCAGCGCCAGCGGGTACGCCTGGCCCGGGCGCTGCTGGCCGAGCCGGAGGTGCTGATCCTCGTCGACCCGACATCGGCGGTGGACGCGCACACCGAGGCGCGGATCGCCGACCGGCTGCGTACCGCGCGGGCCGGGCGGACCACCATCGTGCTCGCCACGTCGCCGCTGCTGCTGAGCCGGGCCGACCTGGTCGCCCACCTGCGGGCGGGCCGGATCGTCGCCACCGGCACCCACACCGACCTGCTCGACCAGGACCCCGGGTACCGGCACCTGGTGGCCCGGGGCACCGCCGATCCCGACATCGACCGGTCCGCCGACGCCGCGGGGGTCCACCCGTGAGCCGGCTGCCGGTGGCCGAGCGCGGCACCGTCCGCCGGGCGCTGCGTGACCTGATCGGCCGGCACCGGCGCGCGGTCGGCGTCGTGCTGGCGCTGCACAGCGCCGCCGCGGTAGCCGGACTCGCCCCGCCCTGGCTGCTGGGCACCATCGTCGACCGGGTCACCGCGGGCGCGGGTGTGGCCACGGTGGACCGACTGGCGCTGGCGATCGGTGGTTGTGTCCTGGTGAGCGCGTTGCTCTCCCGGTACGCCCAGTACGCCGGCCACCGGTTCGGGGAGCGGGCCGTCGCCGAACTGCGCGAGGAGTTCGTCGACCGGACACTCGGGCTGCCCGTCTCGGTCGTCGAGCGGGCCGGCTCCGGGGACCTGGCCACCCGCAGTTCGGTCGACGTGTCGACGGTCGGGACCACCGTCCGGGACGTGGTGCCCACCATGGTCATCGCGTCGGTGCAGCTGTCGTTGCTGTTCGGGGCGGTCTTCCTGCTCCACCCGCTGCTCGGGCTGGCGGCGCTGGCCGGGCTGCCGTCGATCTGGGCGGTGACCCGCTGGTACCTGCGGCGGGCCACCTCCGCGTACCTCGCCGAGGGGGCGGCGGCCGCCGAACTGACCGAGACGCTGACCACCACCGCCGAGGGTGCCCGGACCGTGGAGGCGCTGCGGCTGGCCGACGACCGGATCGGGCACGGCACCACTCGCATCACGCGGGTGTGGTGGGCCCGGCGGGCGACTCTCGCGCTGCGCACTGTGTTCTTCTCGGTGGTGGAGGCCAGCTATCCGCTGCCGATCGCCATGGTCCTGCTCGTCGGCGGGTACCTGCTCTCCCGGGAGATGGTCTCGCTCGGCGCGGTGATCGCCGCCGCGCTCTACCTGCAGCAGGCGATCGATCCGCTGGACCGGCTGCTGCAGTGGACGGAGCAGGCGCAGCGCGGCTTCGCGTCGTTCGCCCGGGTGCTCGGCGTGGGCCTGGTCCCGCCGGAGCCGCCCGGCACGACGGCCACGTCGCGGGGTGAGCGGCTCGTCGTGCGCCAGGCGCGGTTCGCCTACGCCGGCGGGCACGACGTGCTGCACGGCATCGACCTGGAGGTACGGCCCGGCGAGCGGCTGGCCGTCGTCGGCCCGTCCGGGGCGGGCAAGTCCACCCTGGCCCGGCTGCTGGCGGGGATCGACGCGCCGCGCCGCGGCGTCGTCAGCATCGGTGGTTGCCCAGTGACCGACCTCGACCCCGCCGAGCGTCGTCGCCGGATCGCCCTGGTCACCCAGGAGCACCACGTCTTCATCGGCTCGGTGCGCGACAACCTAGCCTTCGCCGCGCCGGACGCCTCGGACGAGCAGATGCGCGCCGCGCTGGCCACCGTGGGCGCCGACTGGTACACCGAGCTGCCCGACGGCCTGGACAGCCCGCTCGGCGACGGTGCCCGGCAACTCGGCGCGGCCGAGGCCCAGCAACTGGCGCTGGCCCGGCTGGTGCTCGCCGACCCGCACACGCTGATCCTGGACGAGGCGACCGCCGCGCTCGATCCGACCACCGCCCGGCGTACCGAGCGGGCGTTGGCCGCCGTGCTCGTCGGGCGGACCGTCATCGCGATCGCGCACCGGCTCAACACCGCGCACGACGCCGACCGGGTCGCCGTCCTGGCGGACGGCCGGATCACCGAGATCGGCAGCCACGACGATCTCGTCGCGGCCGGCGGGGCGTACGCCGCCCTCTGGCACTCGTGGCACGCCGACGAGCGTCCGCAGTCCCGGAAGGAGTGGCCATCCTGACCACTCCTTTCCGGAACCCGCGCCTACTGAGCGGCGGCTACTTCACCGCGCCGGAGGTGAGACCGGCCTGGATCTGACGCTGGAAGACCGCGTACACGATGATCATCGGCAGGATGGCGATGGTCAGCGCGGCGAACAACCCGGACCAGTCCGCCTCGTAACCGGCGTTGACCGAGATGTCTGCGATGCCCTGGGTGAGCACCCACTTGTCCTTCGAATTGGAGAGCAGCACCAGCGGAAGTTGGTACTGCGCCCACTGACCGATGATGTTGAAGATCGCCACGCTGATCAGGCCCGGCTTCGCCATCGGCATCATGACCTGGAAGAACAGCCGGGTGTGCCCGCAGCCGTCGATCAACCCCGCCTCGGCCACCGAGGACGGCAGCGTCTTGAAGAACGCGGCCAGGAAGAAGATCGTGAACGGCAGCGAGTACGCGATGTAGACCAGCACCACCCCGGTGTGGGTGTCCAACAGGCCCAGGTTCTTCACCACGAAGAAGAGCGGCACCAGGGCCAGGAAGACCGGGAAGGCCAACCCCGAGACGAAGAGGTAGTAGATCGCCCGGTTGCCCCAGAACTTGTACCGGGCCAGCACGTACGCCGCCATCGAGCCGAGCAGCATCGTGCCGAAGGTGCTGCACGTGACCACGATGACGCTGTTGAGGAAGTACCGACCGACGTTCGCCTTGGTCCAGGCCCGGCCGAAGTTCTCCCACCGCAACTCGGCCGGGAGCGTCCACGGACTGCTGAAGATCTCGCTGGTGTTCTTGAACGCGGCGAGGAAGGTCCAGAGGATCGGCACGATCACGATCACCGCCCACACGGCGAGCGCGATGTGCCCCAGGCCAGCGAAGAGCCGTACCTCCGAGCGAGGGCCCTTCCGCCCTCGCCCACCGGAGGCACCCGGGTCGCCGGTCTTCGGCGGTTTCGCCGCCGGCGTCGGCGGCAGCGTCGACTGCGGGTTCATCAGTACTCCACGCTTTCCCGCTTGCTGAGCCGCAGCGTCAGCGCCGCGAACGTGAGGGTCAGGAAGAACAGGGCCACGCCCATGGCCGAGGCGTAGCCGTATTTCGAGTAGACGAACGCGTTGCGGTAGATCTCCATGGCCAGCACCGTGGTGGCGCCGTCGGGGCCGCCGCCGTCCACCGAGAGCACCGCGACGATGGCGAACGCGTCGAACGCCGCGATGCCCAGGTAGACCCAGGCCACCTGGAGGGTGTCCCAGAGCAGCGGCAGCGTGACCCGGAAGAACAGGGTCACCTTGGTCGCCCCGTCCATCTCGGCGGCCTCGTAGATCTCACCCGGGATGGAGGCCATCCCGGCCGAGAAGAGCACCACGTAGAAGCCGACGGCCTGCCAGACCAGCACCGCGATGATCGACCAGAGGGCCAGGTTCGGCCGGACCAGGAAGAGCACCGGGTCGAAGCCGAGCTTCATCAACACGCCGTTGATCAGGCCGGACTCGTTCGGCCGGTACACCATCTGGAACAGCACCGCGATGATGGCCACCGCCAGGACCTGGGGGAAGAAGAACACCACCCGGTAGAACTTCGCCCCCCAGACCCCCTGGCGTTGCCCCCCGCTGCTCTTGCCACCCACGTTGAGCAGGAAGGCGAAGAACAACGCGATGGCGATGGTGATCAGCGGCAGGGCAAGCAGCAGTACGCCGTGGTGCTGGACCGCCTTCCAGAAGGCGCCGTCGTCGAGAAGCCTCCGGTAGTTGTCGAAGCCCACCCACTGTGGGGCCGACAGCCCCCGCCAGTTGGTCATCGAGATCTGGAACGCCTGCGCGTACGGCGCGATGACGAAGACCACGTACAGCGTGACCGGGGCAAACAGGAACCCGATCACGAATGGATACTTGCCGTGCCGCATGACCCCTACGCTCCGATCGATCAGCGCTTGAACTTGGCGACCGAGCTGTCCTTCTTGATCGCGTCGGCGCGCTTCTGGATCCGCTCCAGGTACGCGTCCGCGTTGATCCGGCCGAACATCAGCTCGTTGGTGGCGGTGCGCGCCTCCGTGTCGAGCTCCTTGTACCAGCCGTCGAAGTACAGGTTGAACACGTCCTGGCCGGCCGCCTTGAGCGCGGCCTGCGAGCTGGCCACACCGGGCGGGAAGGCGAAGCCCTCCGAGCCGGCGGTGACCACGGTCGGGGCCTTGACCACCTCGGTGAAGCCCTTCGCGCCCGCCTTGGAGAGCATCTGGCGCATGTACTCCAGGCCGCCCTTGGGGTTCGCGCTCTTCGCCGAGACGAAGTAGCCCTCGCCCGCGGTGGCCCGCAGCGCGGTGGCCGGCAGCTTGTCCGAAGCGGTCAGGCTCGGCACCGGCATGAGCTGGTACTCGAAGCCGGACGGCGTGTCCTTCTTCTGCTCGCCCTCCAGCCAGTCACCGCTGGGGTACAGGCCCACCTTGTACTGGTTCTGCCGCAGCTGCACATCGGTGTGCTTGAGCCCCTCGAAGCTCTTGTCGATGAACTTCGAGCCGACCTCGGCCCACGCCGTGGCCGCCTGCTTGACCGCGTCCTGCTTCCAGGCGCCGTCCTCCAGGTTGTCGATGTTCTTCAGCACCTCGACGCCGCCGATCTTCGCCGCCTGCGTGAGGATCACGTTCCACTGGTAGTAGGCCGCGTTCGCCCCGGCGTAGCCGTACGGGGTGATGCCCTTGGCCTTGATGGCGGTGAGCAGGGTGATGAACTCGTCCCAGGTCTTCGCCGGCGCCCAGCCGTTGTCCTTGAACAGCTTGCCGGAGTACCAGATACCGAAGACGGTGGAGACGTAGTACAGCACGTACGGCTTGCCGTTGAACGAGCCCGCCTCGATGGTGCCGGGCACCACGGTGTCGCGGACCTTCTTGGCCGGGTCGTCGACCGACGGGGCGTCCCACAGCTCGGTGAGGTCCTGCAGCTGACCGTCGGCGACCAGCGCGCCGAAGTCCATCAGCTTCTCGCCCGAGTTGTTCACGAACTCCGGCGGCTTGCCGGAGGCGAAGCGCGGCTGGAGGATGGTGGAGATCGCCTGGGTGGACTGGTGCTTGATCTCCGCCTTGGGGAACGCCTTCTTGTACAGCGGCTCGTGCACGTCGGTGGCGTACTTCTCGCCGTAGCCGCCGTTGAAGATGACCACCTCGATCGGTGCGTCGTCCTTGACGCCGAGCGGGTTGGTGGCGCTCTTGGTGCCGCCGGCGACCTGCTCGTTCTCCTCGTCGCCGCCGCTGGTGGCGCAGGCGCTGAGCAGGCCGATGGCCGGAGTGGCGAGCATGCCCACGGCGGCGGCGCGACGCAGCACCGTGCGACGGTCGAGTGCGGCCGGGTGCTCGGGGGTAATCGACATCGTCGTCTCTCCTTGTGGAATTCGGGTCAGGCGGTACGCCGGAGACGTCCGGCGTACCGCGACTCGAGGGCGATGTTGTGCTCGTCCCCGCCGGGGACGTTGGCGGAGAGGTAGATAGGGGGCACCTCTCCGGCCTGGTGGAACCGTCGTACGACCTCCGCGGTCAGCAACTGCGCCAGCAGCGCCGTGGTGACCGAGGAGACCGCACAGACCGCGCCGCCGCCCTCGAGCGGCAGCAGTGCATCGCCGTACGGCGCGCCGTTGTCCAGCACGACGTCGGCGAGGTCGGCGAGCCGTTGACCGGACGGGTGCCGCGGGGCGACCCGTGCGGTGTGCTCGACGGAGGTGACCGCGATCAACGGGTGACCGCGCTCGGTGACCAGCGCCGCCAGCTCGACCACCGAGCCGTTGATGCCGGATTGGGACGCCACCACGAACACGTCGTGCGGCTGCGGCGCCGCGAGCGCGTAGATCTGGTGGGCGATGGAGGGGTCGCGTTCCAGCTTGGGGTCGGCGAGGACGTCCCGCGGGGCGTCTCCGTGCACCACCAGGTCACGTACCGAGAGCCGGTTGGTGGGGACCAGCCCGCCGGCCCGGGCGACCAGTTCGGCGGCGAACGCCTCGGAGTGCCCGGCGCCGAACGCCTGGAGCACCCCGCCGGCGCGCAGGCTCTCGGCGATCAGGTCGGCGGCCCGGGTGATGCCGTCGGCCTCGGAGTCGAGCAGCCGGTCGAGCACCGGGCGGACCGCGTCCGCGTACCCCTGGGCGCTGATCATGAAACGGCTCCCTTCGCGGCCTTGTGCCCGTCGACGGCCTGCGCGGTGCGCCGGAAGGCCGCGTGCGCGCGGTCGTGGGTGCGCTGGGCGACGGCGATGTAGAGCAGGTCGAGCACGACCAGCTGGGGGTGGCGGGCGGAGAGCGCGTCCGGCCGGAAGGTGGTCGCCTGGCTGGCGGTGAGCAGCACGATGTCGGCCAGCTCGGCCAACGGCGAACGGGGGAATCCGGTCAGCGCGATGGTCGTGGCGCCCCGGCTGCCCGCCTCGGCGAGCATCTCGATGGTTTCCCGAGTCTGCCCGGTGTGCGAGATGCCCAGCGCCACGTCACCGGCGCGCAGCAGCGCGGCGCTGGCAAGCCCCTCGTGCACGTCGTTCCAGGCCCACGCGGCCACACCGATGCGGTGCAGGCTGAATTGCATCTCCTCGCCGACCAGCGCGCTGCCGCTGGCACCGAAGATGTTCACCCGGCTGGCGCCGGCGATCGCCACCGCGGCCCGCTCCACCTCGGCGAGGTCGAGCAGCGTGGCGGTGTCGTGCATGGCCCGGGTGTCGGCGGCCATGATCTGGTCGAGCACCCGGGCCAGCGGGTCGCTCGGTTGGATCTCGCGTCCGATGTCGATGGTCCACCCGGCCGAGCGCGCCCGCCCGGTCTCGGAGGCGATGCCCAGCCGCAGGTCGGCATAGCCCTCGAAGCCCATCGCCCGGCAGAAGCGGGTGATGGTCGCCGGGGAGGTGCCGCTGCGCTCGGCCAGCTCCACGATCGTGGATCGGGCGGCGGCCTCCGGATCGCTCAGCACGTGCTCGGCGACCCGACGCAGCGCGCCGGTCAGCTCACCGAGACCGTTGCGGACCCGGGCCAGCACCCCGTCGGAGGCCGACCCGAGCGCGCCCCGCCGGTCGAACGCGTCGGCGTCGACCACCGCGGTCCCCGCGGCGGTGTCCACCTCGTGATCAACCATGGGACGCCTCACCTTTCCGAAAAGACTGTTAACTGTTAGTGGTAAAATTTCTTACTGAACGACCGTCTATGTCAAGACCGTGGGCGAAGTTTTCAAACTGTTACCTGGCGCACACTCTGCCGGGCCCGCCGGATCTTGCCCTCTGGGACGCCGCCGACCAGCATGAACAGGCCGATCGCCGCCCAGCGCAAGGAGGCCGTGCCGATGTCCGACACCGTCGTGGTCGGTCTGGACGTCGGCGGTACGTCCACCCGGGCGACCGCCCTGACCCTGACCGGCGAACGCCTCGGCACCGGTCGCGCCGGCGGCGGCAACCCCACCAGTCACGGCGCCGACCAGGCCGCCGCCGAGTTGTTGACCGCGCTACGCGGCGCGCTCGCCGACGTCGACCCGACCCGGGTGGCGGCCGGCACCATCGGGCTGGCCGGGGCAGCCCGGCTGCTCGCCGATCCGGCCGGACGAGCCGCCTTCGACCGGGCCTGGCACGACGCCGGCCTGCGCTGCCCGTACGCCGTGTACGGCGACGCCCTGGTCGCCTACGCCTCCGGCACCGCCGCCCCGGACGGCACGGTGCTCATCGCCGGCACCGGGGCGATCACCGCGCAGGTCCGCGACCTGCGGCTGGACCGGGTCGCCGACGGCCACGGCTGGCTGCTCGGCGATGCCGGGTCCGGCTTCTGGCTCGGCCGTGAGTCGGTCCGCCGGCTGCTCGCCGACCTGGACGCCGGCCGCACCCCCGGCGCGCTGCCCACGGCGGTCCTCACCGAACTGATGGGCAGCGCCGAAATCGCCCCCCGCCCCCGGGACACCGTGGACGCCACGATCCAGGCGGTGACCCGCCGGCCACCGGTCGAGCTGGCCCGCCTGGCGCCGCTGGTCGTCACCGCCGCCGCCGACGGCGAACCCGTCGCCACCGCGCTGGTCACCGAGGCCGCCGCGCACCTCGCCGAGAGCGTGGACCGGATCCGCCCAGCCGGTGCGGTGACGCCGGTCGTGCTCGGCGGCGGGCTGCTCACCGGGGACACCCCGCTGGCGGCCGCCGTCCGAGCCGAGGTCGGCCGGCGCTGGCCGCAGGCCCCGCTGCGCACCGCCGGCGACGGGGCCGCCGCCGCGGCCTGGCTCGCCGCCCGCGAGCTACCCGAGCTCACCGACCCGGCCACCCTGCACGCCCGCCTCTTCCCCGCCACCCCCTGACCATCCCCGGGCGGCCCGCCGCCGCACGGCGCGCGGCCGCCGCGCGATGATCGCGCTCGATCCAGGATGTAGTCCCCTCCCGCCACGAGGTGGGGACTCTTTCCCGGATCGAGCGCGATCAAGGGGCACGAGGCGCGATGAGATCAGGATCGGTCAGACGTCCGCCAGGCCCGGAGGGTGAGACTCCCGGGTCGGCACCGGCCGTGTTACTTGAGCTGGCCTGCGGTCAGCCCGGCCTGCACCTGCCGCTGGAAGCCCACGTACACGGCGAGCACCGGCAGCACCGCGATGCTCAACCCGGCGAAGAGCCGGGCGTAGTCGCCGGCGTAGCCCTGGCTCACCGACAGGGCGAACAGCCCTTGGGCGAGCACCCACTTGGACTCGTCGCCCTGCATCAACACCTGCGGCAACAGGAACTGGTTCCAGTGGCTGAGGAAGTTGAAGATCGCCACGCTGATCAGTCCCGGACGCGCCATCGGCAGCATCACCCGGAAGAAGAGCCGGAAGTGACCGCACCCGTCGACCATCGCGGCCTCCGCCACCGAGGTCGGCAGGGTCCGGAAGAACGCGGTCAGGAAGAAGACCGTGAACGGCAGCGAGTAGGCCGCGTACACCAGGATCAGCCCGGTCCAGGTGCCGAAGAGACCGGCGTTGCGGACCACGAAGAAGAGCGGCACCAGGGCCAGGAACACCGGAAACATCAGGCCGCCGACGAACAGGTAGTAGACGAACTGCCGACCGCGGAACTCGTACCGGGCGAAGACGTACGCGGCGGTGGCACCCATCAGCATGGTGAGGCTGACCGAGCCGGCCACCACCACCAGGCTGTTGAGGAAGTACCGGCCGATGTGCGCGCCGGTCCAGGCCCGCACCCAGTTGTCCCAGTGCAGCGTCTCGGGCAGCCCCCACGGGTCGGCCAGGATCTCGCCGTTGGTCTTGAACGAGCTGATGAACATCCACAGCAGCGGCAGCACGGTGAGCAGGCCCCAGAGCAGCAGGAAGCCGTGCGAGAAGGCGTTGGCCACGCCGAACTCCCGGCGGACCGGGCGGTCCCGGCCAGCGCCTGGTGTCGGTGCGGTGGCGGCGGGGGCGGGCTTGTCCAGTGTGGTCACGAGTACTCGATCCGATCGCGCCGGCCGGCCCGCAGCGACAGCGCCGCCACCGAGAGGGTCAGGAAGAACATCACCACGCCGATCGCCGAGGCGTAGCCGAACTTGGTCTCGCTGCCGAAGGCGGTGTCGTACATCCGGACGCCGATCACGTCGGTGGAGAAGTTCGGCCCACCGTTGGTCATCAACTGCACGAGGATGAACCCGTCCAGGGCGAAGATGGCCAGGTAGACCCAGGCGACCTGGACGGTGTCCCAGAGCAGCGGCAGGGTGACCCGGCGCAGCGTGGTGAAGCGGGACGCACCGTCGAGCAGCACCGCCTCGTAGATCTCCTTCGGCACGGCCGACATCGCGGCGCCGAACAGCACCACGTAGAAGCCGACGTTGCTCCACACCATCACCGCGAGCACGCACCAGAAGGCGGTCGCCGGATCGCCGAGCCAGGTCGGCGCGGACAGGCCGATCCCGTGCAGAGCGGCGGTGAGCAGCCCTTTGTTGGGGTGGTAGACCTCCTTCCAGAGCAGCGCGATGATCACCACGGAGAGCACCTGCGGGAAGAAGTAGACCGTGCGGTAGAGCGCGCCGCCGCGTACCCCGGTCACACCGGCGCGGCCCTTGCGTCCGCCCATGGCGAGCATGGTGGCGAAGAAGAGGCCGAGCACGATGGTCAGCACCGGCACCAGGGCCAGCAGGATCGCGTTGTTCTTCAGCGCGTTCCAGACGTAGTCGTCGTGCCACAGGGTCTTGAAGTTCGCCAGGCCGACGGAGTTGGCGTCGGGCGAGTAGCCGAGCCAGTCGGTGGTCGAGATCTGGAACGCCTGCAGGTACGGCGAGACCACGAAGACGACGTAGAGCAGGACCGGCGGCACCAGGAAGGTGACGATCAGCGGCCACTTGCCATGTCTCACAGTGAGGACCTTTCCCCGGAATACGGCCGGCGGGGGTGGGTCCACCCCCGCCGGCCGGGCTGTCAGGCCGCTCGCTTGTACTTCTTGATCGAGCTGTCCTGGGCGATCGAGTCGGCGCCCTTCTGGCACTGCTCGAGGAACTCCGCCGGGCCGATCCGGCCGCTGAAGAACTCGCCGCACGCGGCGTCGACGAGGTTGCGCTCCAGCTTGCGGTAGTAGTTGTTGTAGACCCAGTTGAAGCCGTTGGCGCCGGACGCGTCGAGCGCCTTGACCACGCTGGTCAGCCCGTACGGCAGCTCGACGCCCTCGGTGGCGCCGGCGACCACGGTGAGGCTGGCGACCTTCCGGGTGAAGTCCTGGGCGCCCTTCTTGGAGAGCATGGTCCGGAAGTACTCCAGGCCACCGGCCACGTTGCGGGCCTTGGCCGGCACCATGAACGGCTCACCCGCCGTACCCCGGATCGCCTCGAACGGCAGCTTGTCGCCACTGCCCAGGCTCGGCGTCGGCGCGATGGTCATGTTGAACCCGGCCGGGGTGACGTCCTTCTGCTCGCTCTCCAGCCAGGAACCACAGGAGATGAAGGCGGCCTTGCCCTGGCACCAGGCGGTCTGCGACTGCTTGTGGTCCAGGCCGGGCGAGCCCTCCAGGATGAACTTGTCCTTGACGATCTGGTGCCACGCGTCGGCGGCGGTCTTCATCGAGTCGGACTTCCAGGCGTTCGGCTCCAGGTTGTCGATCGCCGTGGCCACCGAGGGGCCGCCGAGCTTGATCGCGGTGGCGATCACCGGCCAGCTCATGTAGCGGGGGTGCAGGCCGGCGTACGTCCAGGGGGCGATGCCTGCGGCCTTGATCTGCTTGCAGAGCGCGATGTGCTCGTCCCAGGTCTTGGCGTACTCCCACTTACGCTCGGTGAGCAGCTTGTTGGAGTACCAGATGCCGTAGGCGGTGTAGGTGTAGTTCAACACCAGGAACTTGCCGTCGTACGAGCCGACCTCGACCGCGCCGGGCAGCAGGGTGTCCTTGACCGTCTTGCCGGGGACGTCGAGGCTCGGGGCGGCGAGCAACTCGCCGAGGTCGGCGATGGCGTTCTGGCTGACCAGGCCGTTGAAGTCGATCTGACCGGCGCCGGAGTTGTTGACCACGTCCGGCGGGGTGCCGTCGACGAAGCGCGGCTGGAGGGTCTTGCTGATCTCCTGGGTGGCGGAGTGCTTGACCTTCGCCTTCGGGTACTTCTCGGTGTACATGGCCTCGTGGGCCTTGGCGTACTCCTCGCCGAAACCACCGCCGAAGATCACCACCTCGAGCGGTGCGTCCTCCTTGACGCCGAGCGGGTTCTGCTCGCTCTTGGTGCCCTTGTAGGCAGCGTTGTCGTCCTTGTCACCGCCGCCGCTGGCGCAGCCGGTCAGCAGGGCGGCGGCGGGGGTGGCCAGCAGGCCGGCAGCGGCGCTGCGCTGCAGGATGTCACGCCTGTTCATGGGTTCTCCTCGGGTCGGGTCGGGCGGTCGCCGGGTGAGTGGGGGAAGGCGTCCGTCTCGCGAGGCACGTTGATTCTCTTCAGTTCACACGATGTTACTGAAGAATTTCTACGACAGCCGGGGCCCGACTTCAAGTCCTGACAGCGAACCGTTACACCACCGGCCGGTGCCGGGGCGCATAGCCTGAGGCGATGGGCCGCCTGCGCCAGCTCGCCGAGCGCACCCCGGCCGACCGGGAGCGGTACATCGATCTGCTCCGCGCGCTCGCCATCACCATGGTCGTTGTCGGACACTGGGGCGTCACGGTGATCGAGCGGGACGACGCCGGCCTGCCCACCGGGCACTCCGCGCTCGGCGACCTGCGGTGGGCGTACCCGCTGACCTGGATAGCCCAGGTGATGCCGGTCTTCTTCCTGGTCGGCGGCTACGCCAACGCGGCCTCGCTGACCCGGCTGCGCGCCCGGGGCGGCGACGCCGCCGGCTGGCTGCTCGACCGCAGCGCCCGACTGGTCCGCCCCACCAGCGTGCTGGTGCTGGTGCTCACCGTCGCGGCTGCGCTGGCCCGGCTGCTCGGCACCGACCCGACCCAGATCCGCGAGGTGGTCTGGTTCGCCACCATCCCGCTCTGGTTCCTGGTCGCCTACCTGGCGGTGGTCGCGCTCACCCCACCGATGTACGCGCTGCACCGCCGCTTCGGTCTCGCCGTCCCGCTGCTGCTGGTCGCCCTGGTCGGTCTCGGCGACCTGGGACGGCTGACCGGGCCGGTGGAGCTGAGCTACGGCAGCTACCTGTTCGGCTGGCTGGCCGTACACCAGCTCGGCTTCGCCTGGCACGACACCCGCGCCGCCTCGGCTGCCGTCGGTGAAACCACCCCAACACGTGCGGTGGCCGACGCCGTCGGGCCGTCGGCTGCCGGGCATCCACGGGTACGCCGACGACGGCTGCCCACCTCCCGACGGGCCGGCCTGGCGTTCCTGGCCAGCGGGCTGGCCGCGCTGCTGCTGCTCACCGTGCCCGGCCCCTGGCCGGTGGCCATGCTGAACGTGCCCGGCGAGCGGCTGCACAACGCCGGGCCGCCCAGCCTCGCGCTGCTGGCCGTCGCCGCCGCCCAGCTCGGCCTGATCCTGCTGCTGCGCGGCCCGGCGGAGCGCCTGCTGCGCCGCCGGCGCCCGTGGCAGCTGGTGATCGGGGTCAACCTGGTGGTGCTGACCGTCTTCCTCTGGCACCTGACCGCCGCGATCCTGCTGATCGGGCTGCTCGACGCGACCGGGACACTGCCCACCCCAGCGGTCGGCTCGACCGCCTGGTGGGCGTGGCGGGTGCCCTGGCTGCTGCTGCTCACGGCCGTCCTGGCGGTCCTGGTCGCGATCTTCGGGCCGGTGGAGGCCCGTAGCGGTCGGCACCGCACCGGGCGCCGGGCCGGCCGGGGCACCACGACCCGCACGGTGCTGACCGTGGCCGGCTACACCGCCGTGGTGGCCGCGCTGCTGATCAACAGCGTGACCCCGAAAGGCGCCCAGGAGCCGCTCGGCATGCCCGCCCCGGCGCTGCTGGCGTACCTGGCCGGGGCGGGCGTGCTGCGGCTGCTCAGGTCTGGGTGGGGAACCCGAGGTTGACCCCGCCGTGGCGCGGGTCCAGCCACCGGCTGGTGACCACCTTGCCGCGGGTGAAGAACCGCACCCCGTCCTCGCCGTGCGCGTGCAGGTCACCGAAGAGCGAGGACTTCCAGCCGCCGAACGAGTGGTACGCCATCGGCACCGGGATCGGCACGTTGATCCCGACCATGCCCACCTCCACCTCGTGCTGGTAGCGCCGGGCCGCACCGCCGTCGTTGGTGAAGATCGCCGTGCCGTTGCCGTACGGGCTGGCGTTGACCAGCTCCACCGCCTCGTCGTACGAGCCGACCCGGACCACGCCGAGCACCGGCCCGAAGATCTCTTCGGTGTAGATCGACATCTGCGGGGTCACCCGGTCGAACAGCGTCGGGCCCAGCCAGAAGCCATCCGGGTCGCCGTCCGGCGTCACGTCCCGGCCATCGACCACCGGCACCGCTCCGGCGGCCACCCCGGCGTCGACGTAGGACCGCACCTTCGCCGCGTGGGCGGCGGTGACCAACGGACCCATGTCGCAGCCCCGCCGGCCGTCACCGGTGCGCAGACCGGCCATCCGCGCGGCGATCCGCCCGACCAGCGCGTCCGCGACCGGCTCCACCGCCACCAGTACCGAGATGGCCATGCACCGCTCCCCCGCCGAGCCGAACCCGGCGTTGACCGCCGCGTCGGCCGCCAGGTCCAGGTCGGCGTCGGGGAGCACCACCATGTGGTTCTTCGCCCCACCGAGCGCCTGCACCCGCTTGCCGGCGGCGGTGCCGCGCTGGTAGACGTACCGGGCGATCGGGGTGGAGCCGACGAACGACACGGCCCGCACCTCCGGGTGGTCCAGCAGCGCGTCCACCGCCTCCTTGTCCCCGTTGACGACGTTGAGCACCCCGTCGGGCAGGCCCGCCTCGGCGAACCACTCGGCCAGCAGCAGCGCCGCGCTCGGGTCCTTCTCGCTCGGCTTGAGCACCACCGCGTTTCCGCAGGCCACCGCGACCGGCACGAACCACAGCGGCACCATCACCGGGAAGTTGAACGGGGAGATCACCGCGACCACCCCGACCGGCTGCCGGATGGTGTACGAGTCGACCTCGGTGGAGACGTTCTCGCTGAACGCCCCCCGCAGCGCCGAGGGCAGGCCGCAGGCGTACTCGATCACCTCCAGGCCGCGCTGCACCTCGCCGGCGGCGTCGGCCAGCACCTTGCCGTGCTCGGCGGTGATCACCTCGGCGAGCCGGTCCCGGCGGGCGTGCACCAACTCCCGGAAGGCGAACAACACCGCCGACCGCTTCGCCAACGACGCGTCCCGCCACGCCCGGGCGGCGCGGGCAGCGGCCTGCACCGCGACGTCGACGTCCGCGGTCGAGGCCAGTTCCACCTCGGCGGTACGCCGACCCGTCGCCGGGTCGAACACGTCGCCGCGCCGCTCGGAGGTGCCGCCGACCCGCTTACCGTCGATGAAGTGTCCGATACTCATGCCGCCACCCCCGCCGAGGAGCGGATCGCGTCGACGAGGATCGCCAGGCCCTCGCGGGCCTCCTCCTCGGTCAGGGTCAACGGTGGACCCATCCGCAGCACATTGCCGTACAGGCCGCCCTTGCCGGTGAGCAGGCCGCCGGCCCGGCACGCCTCGAACACCCGGTTGGTCAGCGCCGGGTCGGGCTCGCTGGAGCCCGGCCGGACGAACTCGACGCCGAGCATCAGCCCCTTGCCGCGTACCTCCGCGACGCAGTCGAGGCTGCCCACCTCGGCGCGCAGGCCGTCGGCGAGGATCGCGCCGACGCGGGCCGCGTTCGCCTGGAGATCGTGCTCAAGCAGGTAGTCGAGCACGGCGTTGCCGGCCGCCGTGGAGATCGGGTTGCCACCGAAGGTGGAGAAGCTGATCGCCGGCACCGACTCCAGCACCTCGGCCCGACCGACCACCCCGGCCAGCGCGAACCCGTTGCCGATGCCCTTGGCGAAGGTGAGCAGGTCGGGGGTGACCCCGTGTGCCTGGTAGCCCCAGAAGTGCTCCCCGGTACGCCCCCAACCGGTCTGCACCTCGTCGGCGATGAACAGGATGCCGTGCTCGTCGAGGACCTTCTTCCAGCCCGCGAAGAGGCCGTCCGGCGGGTGCACGAAACCACCGACCCCCTGGATCGGCTCGGCGATCAGCGCGGCCACGTCACCGGCGGTCTGCGTCGCCAGCACCTCACGCAGGTCCTCCACCGCCGCGTCGACCTGCTCCTCGGCGCTCAGCCGGGCCAGCAGACCGCGTACCCGGTCGCCGGAGTGCAGCCAGGCCACCTGGAGCGGGTTGAGCCCGCTGGCCGACCAGTTGCGGTTGCCGGTGACGCCCATCGCCGCGTAGGACCGGCCGTGGTAGCTGTTGCGCACGGCCAGGATCTGGTGCGAGCGGCGGTGGTTGGTGGCGACCAGCAGCGCCGCCTCGTTCGCCTCGGTGCCCGAGTTGGTGAAGAACACCCGAGCGTCCGGGATGCCGGAGCGCTGCGCGATCTTCTCGGCCAGCTCCACCTGCTGCCGGATCAGGTAGAGCGTCGAGCTGTGCACGATGCCGGTGGCGAGCTGACGCTCGACCGCCTCGCGGATCTCCGGAATGTCGTAGCCGATCATGTTGGTCAGCACGCCGCCGAAGAAGTCCAGGTAGCTGCGGCCCTGGGCGTCGGTGACCCGGCGACCCGAGCCGGCGACCAACTCGATCGGCTCGGCGTAGTACAACGGCATCCAGGACGGGAGCACGGCCCGGTGCCGGGCCAGCAGGTCGTCGGTCATCGTGGCAACCCTTCAGCGGCATTCGTGGATACCGCACGCTCCCACCGGCGGCCGGTGTGGACAACTGCCACTGTGTAGCGCAGGGCGCGTTCGCACCTGACAGTGCGTCAGCCGGGCGACGGCAGTGGTCAGCCGGCGGTGGGCAGCGCCGAGCGGCGCCGGGCCACACCGCCGGGAGCCGCCGCGTGCAGCGCCACGGCCACCAGCGCGAAGGCCACCCAGCCGGCCGCCAGCGCGGCGACCGGCGAATCGTCCTGCCACCGGTGGTACGCCGTCAGGAAGCCGACCAGCGCCAGGCTGTTGCGGGCGAAGTGCCCGGTGAACGCCACCAGGTCGCGGCGACTCTCGATCGCCACCAGCACCCCGGAGTAGGGGAAGGTCACCACCATCGCGCGCAGCAGTTCGCCCAGCAGCCCGGTGAGCGTCGCGCCGAGCAGGATCACCAGCAGCTTGGCCGGCGCCGGCAGCCGAGTCCGCTGCCCCGTCTCCGCGGGCGGCTCGGCCTCCGGCGGCGGCTCGACCTTCGGTGGCGGCTCGACCTCCGGTGGCGCCGTCGGCGCAGAGTGCTGCCGGCGCAGCAGCAGCATCGTCAGCACCCAGAGCGCCACGGCGCCGGCCAGCGCTGGCCCGAACGGCACCGGCACGGCCAGCAGGCCGGCGCTGAACGCCACGTACCCGGCGATCCCGGCGGCGTCGGCGAGCAGGATCGGCCAGCGCAGCCGGTGGTGGGTGACCGCCACGACGACGAAGAACAGGTTGAGGCCGAGCACCCCGAGCAGTTGTGCGCCCTCCACCCGGTGCCCGGTGCTCACCAGGGCCAGCGACATCGGCAGCGGGAGGCTGTAGACGAACGCCCGCAGGCGTACCGACCGGATCAGGCTGACCGCCCAGACCACCGCCGTCACCAGCAGCACGGCGCTCAGGGTCATCGGCGGTCCGCCCCTCTGGTCGCGGTCAGTCGAGGAAGGTCGCGGCCCCGACGCAGACCTCGAAGACGTCGGTCAGCCGGGCCAGGTCGGCGGCGTTGACCGAGAACTGGTTCTCGGTGATCTCGCCGTGCGCGCTCATCACACCCTCCCAGCACGCCACGCCGTCCCACAGGGTCAGGTTGACGTGCCGTGCGGCCTCCACGACCCCCCACGGCAGCAGCCCCACCCGCACCCCGGCCTGGCGCTGCGCCCGGACCAGCTCGGTCAGCTCGTCGGTCATCCCGGCGTGCAGGAAGACCCGGGTGATC
Organism: Micromonospora sp. NPDC005173; assembly: GCF_040608515.1. Classification (NCBI taxonomy): domain Bacteria; kingdom Bacillati; phylum Actinomycetota; class Actinomycetes; order Micromonosporales; family Micromonosporaceae; genus Micromonospora; species Micromonospora sp. NPDC005173. Next base: position 11,083 of record NZ_JBEXIK010000043.1, on the reverse strand, counting down.
CGTACGCCCCGGGCCAGCGCCTCGACGTTGGCCGCCCAGTAGTGCCGGCCGATGTCGCCGCGCCACCAGCTCAGCTCGCCGCTGGCCCGCGGCATCACGTTGGTCACCGCGTCCAGCCGCCGGACGCAGTCCCGGGTGGCGCCGAGCAGGTCCTGGCAGTCGTGGCCCGGCCGGATGATCCGCCCGGCGCGCAGCTGTTCGGTCTCCGCCCGGAACCGCTCGAAGCGGCGCCGGGCCTCCTCGGCGACCCGCGTGCCCGGATGCCGCTCGACCGCCTCCCGGGTGCCCGTGACCACCTCGGGCACCGCGTGTACCAGCCAGGACGGCCCCTCCAGCAGCGTCCGCAGGTGGAAGCGGCGCTCGGCGCGGGCCAGCGAGTCGACCAGCAGCGAGATGGTGGTGCCCATCAGGCCGGCGAGCAGCGACTCCACCCCGGTCGCCGCGTTGGTCAGATCCAACGTGACGGAGAGCGAGATCGACAGCAGGATGCCGACCAGCGCGACCGGGTCGGTGTGCGCCAGCAGCCGGACGAACCCTCCCGCCGGACCGACCCGGTCGGCGCGGGGTCGGCGAAGCAGATCGGCCATCGACGTACCTCCCGGGCGCTGGCTGCCGCCAGGGTAAGCCGCCCCGCCAACCGGACCGGGCCACGCCGGCCCGCGCCGGGACCACCGCTCGGTACGATTCGGCGGTGCCCGAGATCCCTGCTCCGCCACCGGTACGGACGGCGGATGGACCGATCGGAATTACGCCGATGACCTCCGGATCGGTACTCGTCGGGCCGGACGTGGCGCTGCCCGCCGGGACCGTGGGCGCATCGACCACGGCGATGATCGCGGGGATCGACGGGTGGATCGGCGCCGACCCGCTGCGCCGGCTTGTCGCCCGCTTCGGTGGCACCTGGCCGGCTGGCGACCTCGCCGACACCCTCGGGTTCCTCGACGAGTTCTCCGCCCGGCACTGGGACTTTCGGGGCGGCCGGGAGCGGCCCGACGCCCGGGAGCCGGACCTCGACGCCGGCACCGTCGAGCTGGTACGCGCCGCCGCCGCCGCGCTCGGGCTCGTCCGGCCCGTGGCACCGGTCACGTCGGCGTACGCCCACCTGGTCGTGCTGGGCGGTCTGGCGCACGCCTGCCTGCGTCGCGTCGCGTACGCCGCGCACCTGCTGCGACGTGGGCTGCGGGTGACCGGCGAGGTGGCGGTGCTGGGCAGCTTCCGGCCGCTCTCCGACCTGGAGCACCGGACGTTGGCCGCGGCGGGCGTGCCCGGCTGCGAGACCGAGGTGGACGCCCTGGACGCGGCGGTCCGGCTGGCGTTCGGGGTGACCGCCCCGGCGCAGGAGGACGGCGTCGACGCGGGCCACGTGCACCACTCGTGGTCGTCGCGCACGTACCTGCCAGCCGCACTTCCGCCGGTGCGGGTGCTGGCCGCGCCGTCAAGCGAGCCGCAGCGTCGGCGCGCGCACACCGCGGACACCCAGCGGTTCTGGGCCGGACACGTCCGGCTGGCCCCCGGCGACGCGGTGCTGCTGGTGACCGCGCCGATCTACGTGCCGTTCCAGCACTGCGACGCGCTGCGCACCCTGGCCGTGCCGTACCGCTGCGGGATCGACACCGTCGGGGTCGACCCCACCCTGGCGGACCTTGCCCGGCTGCCGGAGCCGACCCTCAGCCCGGGCCGCTACCTGCAGGAGATCCGCTCGGCGATCCGGTCGATGCGCGCCCTGCACGCGGTGCTGACCGCCGGCTGACCGGCGCGCGTCGAGGGCCGGCGCACGGCGGATCGCCGCGCACCGGCCCGTGGGCCGTGGTCAGTTCACGTAGACGGGGCTGTTCCCCTTGGTGGTGTCCCGCACCGGCGAGTACGTCGCGGAGAAGTACGCGGTGCCGAAGCAGAGGGACGGGCCGGAGAACTTGTTCAGCGGCTGGTTGGTGAAGGTGATCGAGTTGGTGGCGTTGGACGCCGCGCCGGTGAGGCTGTTGGCGCTGGTCCGGTAGACGCAGGTGATCTGGCCGAGCAGCGTGTTCAGCACGACGGTGCTCTGGATGGGCGCCGCCGCCGTGCCGGAGATCGTGACCACGCCGGCGCTGGTGACCGAGGTGGTGTACGGCAGGTTGTTGACGGTCACGCTGCTCACCCCGGTGGTGCCGAACACGTTGGTGGTGCAGCTCGTGAAGGTCTGGGCGGTGAGGCTCTCGGTGGCGGTGCCCGGGGCGATCGGGTTGGTCAGCACCCTGGCGCTGAAGCTGGACACGGCGCACTTCAGGCCGGTGGTGCCGCTGGCGGAGTTGTAGAAGGTGGCGTTGGTGCCGGTCTTGAGGCTGGCCTGGATGACGTCGTTGACGGCGACGGCGGTGCCGCCGGGCGTGGGGTAGGTCAGCACGTTGCCGGCGAGCGAGGACGACGGGTCGGCGGAGGCCGGCGCGGCGGCTACGACACCGGCCAGCAGTGCGAGGGCAGCGAGGCCCCCGCCGATTCTTCCGTACCTGGGCATGGTTCTTCCTTCCGGTGGTGGGACGGGATTGAGCGGACCGCACAGGCGGTCACCGCCGGGCGGGGAGACCCGGGCGGCGATTGTGGCCATCCGCAGTGGACGGCGGTGGTGGAGGGTGCCGGGCGGCCGTCGGGGCCGGTCGGCGGTGATGGAGGTGCCGCTGCGTCAGCGGGCGGGCCGGCGTGGCGCACTGCGGCTGAGCCGCGTCACCTGCGCCTCTCCGACCTTGGGAGAGCGCTCGTGGTCGGCGATAATGGCAACCATCGAGCCCTCCTTCGACGAGCCAGGGTGACCATCCGGGGAGATCACCAACGGTGACTGCATGCCAACTGAGCGTGCAGAAAGTTATAAACCCCGGAGGGTCGCAAAGTCAACGCATCAACGGAGGTCGATAAGTTGACCACGCAGGGCCACCCGCAGCCGGCGCCCCTGCCGGGCGCACGTCCCGGCCGTGACCCGGACCGCGCGATCAAGCGCGGCCCGCGCCGCGTCTCCGCCGAGGTGGTGGCCGCGACCCAACGTGACCGCCTCTTCGACGGGCTCGTGCACGAGGTGGCGACGAAGGGCTACGACAACGCCCGGGTCAGCGACATCTGCCACGCCGCCGGGGTGACCAGGCCGGCCTTCTACGCCCTCTTCACCGGCAAGGAGGACGCCTTCCTCGCCGCGCACCGGCACGGCATCGCCGTGGTGTCACAGCTGATGGAGGGCGCCTACCGCGAGGCCGGCCCGGCCTGGCCGGACGCCGCCCGCGCCGCGCTGCGCACCCTGCTGGAGGTGTTGGCGAGCGTGCCCGCGTTCGCCCGGATGGCGCTCGTCGAGGTGGACGCGGCCGGCCCGGACGCCCGCCGGGAGCGGGACGCCCTGCTCAGCAGTTTCCGCCGGTTCTTCGCCGACGCGGGCCCGGGGCCGACGGTCGCTGGCGTGGACCGGGACGCGCTGGTGTCCACGGTGGTCGGCGGGATCTACGCCACCATCCGTGGCCGGGTGGCGCAGGGTCGTGCGGCGGAGTTGCCACAACTGCTGCCGGTGCTCACCTACGCGGCCACCGCGCCGTTCCTTGGCACCGACGGCGCGGCCCGGGCGACGCGGCCGATACGCCCGGACGACGGCCCGAGCACGACCGCGCCATGCGTGTCGCCCAGCGAGGCGACCGTCCACTCCTGATCATTCGGGGTCGGAAACCGCAGCGGTTTTTCACTTTGGCCGCATTTGACAAATGCCGCCCAACTGTCTGCTACACGCTGTTGACCCGCCCTTTACTCGGCGGTAACTTCGGCTCTGCGCCTCGATGCGCCTTCATCCCGGGTCGCAATTCCCATTGTCGCCAGTGAATTGATCTCAAAGGGGAGCCGCCATGTCGGAGCAGACCGCACCGATCGAGCCCGGTCCACCACGGAGCGGTGTGCGCTGGCGCCGGTTCGCCGTCACGTTCGGCACCGTCGTGGCGGGTGCGGCCGGCATGGTCGTGCTCACCGCCCAGGGCGTACTGGGCGCACAGTTCGCCATCTCGGGCATGCCGTTCACCGTCACCGCCGACAAGCTCACCGGCACCGGGTTCGAGCAGTTCGCCACCCTCGACCAGATGATCCCGGACAGCCCCAACCAGGGCGACACCGGCGGGCAGGTGCTGGTGATCGTCTCGGCGATCGACCGGGCCGAGCTGACCAACCTCTGCCAGAGCATCAACCTGGGCGGCGTCTACCTGAAGATCACCGCCGGCGGCGCCGGCACGCCGGTCACCGCCCGGACCCTGGTCGTCGACGGCGACGAGATCGCCGGCAACGCCTCGTTCCGGAACATCGACGTCGGGCAGGACGCCAGCACCCTGGACAAGGTGCCCGGCGTGAAAGGTAACCCCGGTGTCTTCTCCCAGCAGGCGGACACGGTGACCATCGACAACCTGCGGCAGAACAACTACGCCACCACGGCCGCCGTCTTCAACCTGCCCAACCTGCGCATGGCGTTCACCTCCGACGGGTGCTGACGTGACCGCCGGACGACACCAAACGGCGCCGGCCGCCCACTGGACCGGCGGGCGCTGGCGCCGCTGGCGGCGGGGCCGCCCGCTCACCGCCGGAGTGCTGATCGCCCTCGGGGGCGCGGAGATGCTGGTGACCCTGCGGGCGCCGCTCGGGGTGCTGCTGCACATCGGGCCGCAGGGGCTCGCCGCGTACCTGGTGCCGACCGTCCTGGTGATCTGCGGGGTGCTGCTGATCACCGCCCCCCAGCAGCGGGTCTTCTACGCTCTGGTCTCGCTGGTGTTCGGGCTGGTCTCCTGGTTGACCTCGAACCTGGGCGGCTTCCTGATCGGAATGCTGCTGGCCCTGGTCGGCGGGGCACTCGCATTCGCCTGGACCCCGGACAAGCAGCGCCGGTCGGCCGGTGCCCCGGCGGAGCCCGCGGCACCCGCACCGCGAGAGCCCGCGGACGACGACGACACGGCAGTGCTGCCCCTGACCGAGACGGCGGACCCGACCCCGGCGGACCGGAGCTGAGTCAGCGGGCGGTGTCCGCGACCGCCTGCGCGAACACCTCCGAGCGGTGCTCGAAGTTGCGGAACCGCCCGTAGCTCGGGGCGGCCGGCGAGAGCAGCACCACCCCGCTCGCGGGGGTGAGCTTGCGGGCCAGCCCCACCGCGGCGACCAGGTCCTCGGCGAGCTCGGTGCGTACCGCCGGCAGCCCGGCGAGCGCCTCGACGATCCGGGGGCCGCTGTCCGGGATGCCGATGACGGTGATCTCACGCTCGGCCAGGTGCTCCCGGAGCGGCGTGTAGTCGAGCCCTCGGTCGCTGCCCCCGACGATCACGGTCAACGGCCGCCCGTCGTACGCGTCGATCGCGTGCATGGCCGCGTACGGGCTGGTGGCCAGGGTGTCGTCGACGAAGGTCAGCCCGGACGGGTCGGTGATCTCGGTGAGCCGGTGGGCCAGCCCCTGGAACTCGGCGACCGCGACGGCGAGGCTGTTCCGGTCGGCCACCACGTCCACGCCGAGCGCGTCGAGCGCGGCGAGCGCGACGCAGAGGTTGCCCTCGTTATGCCGGCCCACCAGGGGCAGCACGGCGCGCGGGAAGAGCGGCTGGTCACCGAGGTGGAACCAGGGCGTGCCGTCCGCGCCGGTGGCGACGTGGGTGGTGTCGGTGCGACCGGCGCGGACCGCCGGCCGGTCACCGAGCTCGGCGGCGAGCCGGGGGTCCGCGCCGTTCACCACGATCGTCTCCGGGCCGTGGGCGAGCAGGTTGAGCTTGTCCCGGTAGTACTCCCGCTCCCCGCCGTGCGCGTCCAGGTGCTCGGGGAAGAGCGCGGTGACCACGGCCACCCGAGGCGAGTCGGTGAGGTCACTGCACTGGTAGCTGGACAGCTCCAGCACGTACAGCTCCGCCTCGGGCAGGTCCAGGGTGGGCACGCCGATGTTGCCGCCGAAGACGTTCGGCCGGCCCATCGCGGTGAGCAGGTGGCTGATCAGGCTGGAGGTGGTGCTCTTGCCCTTGCTGCCGGTGACCCCGACGGTGCGCGCGGCGTGGTCGGCCATCCACAGCGCGGTGCCCTGGGTGACGGTGACGCCGCGCCCGCGCAGCTCGACCAGCCACGGGTGGGTCTGCGGCACGCCCGGCGAGCGGACCACCACGTCGGCGGCGGCCAGCCGCTCGAAGCCCGCCTCGCCGGTGACCAGTGGGGCTGCCTCGGCCAGCGGGCCGTCCCAGGGCAGCGAGAGGAAGTTGGCGCTGTCGTCGACGGCGACCAGCTCGGCCGGGCCGTGCGCGGCGATCGCGGTCACCGCGGCCCGGCCCTCCCGGCCGGTCCCCCAGACGGCGACGGTACGTCCGCGCAGGTCAGACAGGCGCACGGGGCTCTCCTCAAGGGTCGCGGCGGCGGTGGGGCGGGCGCGGTCCGGCGCAGCCGGACACGGCCGGACGAACCAGGGCCTAGTATGGCGTGTGCCCAACGAGCAGCTCCGGCGGATGGACGCCTTCACCTTCCCGTCCTACTCGATCGACTTCGCCACCGGCGAGGTGTTGTTCGACTACGCCTTGACCGGCCCAGCCGGCGAGCAGCGGTTCACCGAGGTCATCACCCTTCCGCTGCCTGCCGAGCCGCCCTCGGACGAGACGGTGGCCACCCTCGGCCGGGTGCTGGAGGTGCTGCACCTGGTCGCCGGGGTCAGCTACTACAAGGCCGCCGCGCCGCCCCGGCTGGTGCTGCCGGCGCCGCTGGGCGCGGCCGCCGTCGACTACGTCACGGCCATCTACACCCAGGGCCTGGCGGAGTACGCGTACCGCAACCAGCTGCCGCACGTGCTGGAGCTGCGCCCGGAGGTGCCGGCCGGTGAGGTGCCACCGGCCCGGGTGTACGACGACTCCGACCGTCGCCCGCTCTCCGCGGTCGGTGGCGGCAAGGACTCCATCGTCAGCCTGGAGGCACTGCGCCGGGCCGAGCTGGACCCGGTGCCGTTCTCGGTCAACCCGAATCACGTGATCGTCTCGGTCAACGAGGCGTCCGGGCTGACCCCGCTGGCCGCCCGGCGCCGGATCGACCCGGTGCTGTTCGACCTGAACGCGGCCGGCGCGCTGAACGGGCACATTCCGGTCACCGCGATCAACTCGCTGATCGCGGTGGCCACTGCCGTGCTGCACGGGCTCGGCCCGGTGGTGATGTCCAACGAGCGCTCGGCGTCCGACCCGAACCTGGTCTGGAACGGCCACGAGATCAACCACCAGTGGTCCAAGGGTGTCGAGGCGGAAGGGCTGCTGCGGGCGGCACTGGCCGAGCACGCCGGCCTGACCGAGCCGTACTTCTCGCTGCTGCGCTCGCTGTCCGAGCTGCACATCGCCCGGCTCTTCGCCGAGTTCACCCGGTACGACGACGTCGTGACCAGCTGCAACTCCGCCTTCAAGCTGCACAACGCGAGCGAACGCTGGTGCCGCGACTGCCCGAAGTGCCGGTTCGTCTTCCTGGCCATGGCGCCGTTCATGCCGCGCGAGCGGGTGGTGGGCATCTTCGGCGGCGACCTGCTGGCCGACGAGTCGCAGATCCCCGGTTACCGGGAGCTGCTGGGCGTGGACGGGCACAAGCCGTTCGAGTGCGTGGGCGAGGTAGAGGAGTCGGTGGTGGCTTTGGGCCTGCTCGCCGAGCAGGACCAGTGGCGCGACGCCCCGGTGATCCGCGCCCTGGTCGACGCCGTCCCGGCCACCGCCTGGTCCGCCGTAGCCAACTCCGACGTCTTCACCCCTGGCGGCCCCAACCACATCCCCCCGACCTACGCCAAAGCCCTGACCACCCTCACCTGACCCACCCGTCTTGGGTGGGGGTGGGTCAGGGGGTGCGGACGGCGTCCAGGGCCAGTAGGGCCACGTGCAGGGAGAGACAGGCTTCGACCGAGTCGAGGTCGACGTCGAGGATGCGGGCGATACGGGCCAGGCGCTCGTAGAAGGCCGGCCGGGACAGGTGAGCGGCGGCGGCGCCGGCGGACTTGTTGCGCCCCTGCTCCAGGTACGCGCGCAGGGTGTCGAGCAGCCGCTCCCGGGGGTGCCGGGCGTCGTACTCCAGCAGAGCCCCGAGTTCGCGCTCCACGAAGGTCTGCAACCGGGGCTCGTCGCGCAGCAGGTGCAACAGGCCGGCCAGACCCACGTGCGGTAGCCGGAAGATCGGCAGGTCACGCCGGTCGCGGCGGGCCGCCTCGGCGATCTGCCGCGCCTCGATCAGCGATCGTCGGGCCTCCCGCAGGCTGCCCACCCCGGACCCCGCGGCCACGATCACCCCGCCCACCCACCGACCTACTCCGTCGGCCACCACCCGGGAGGCGTCGGCACCGGACGCCACCGGGGACGCGTTGGCACTGGACGCCACCCGGGACGCGCCTGCGTCGAGGCGTACCCGGCGCAGCGCGGCGGCGAACGCGGACAGCGCGCGGTCCTCGGCGGCCGGGTCCGGCAGGGCCAGCAGCGCGCCGACCGAGTGGTCGTCGACCGCGCTGGTCAGTGCGGTCAGCTTCGCCTCCCGCAGCGCCTGGCCGACCGCCTCGGACAGGTCCCGCAGCCGGGCCGGGCCGGCCTCGGGACCGCCCTCGCCGGCCGGGTCGTCGGCCCGGTGCCGGACCATCACGCCGACCAGATGCCGGCGGTCGAGCACCACGCCGAGCGCCTTGGCCCGCAGCGCCACCTCGTCCACCGATCGGGAGTGGTCGAGCAGTGCGGTGAGCAGGGTGCGGTGGATCTGCCGTTCCAGCCCTTCGGCGTCGCGGCGGATCAGCCGGCCCAGCGCGAGGGTGGACGCGGCCCGCTCGATCAGGATGGTGAGCCGGGTCGGCGGCCCGGGGCTCGGGTCGGGCCGCGCCGGGTCGGTGCCCCGGCGGGTGGGCAACTCCCCGCCGCCGGGCCAGCGCAGCAGCAGCCGCCCCCAGTCCTGCCCCCGGGCTCCGACGACCGTCACCAGCCAGCCGCTGTCCGGGTCGTACGCGGTCCGCCCGGCCGGCCGGATCCGCCGGGAGTGCTGCTCCCAGCCGTCCAGGAGCAGTTCGGCGCTCTCCCCCGCCGGGTCGTACCCCAGCACCTGCCGGGACAGGTTCTCCAGCACCACCGGGCAACCGGACAGCTCGGCGGCCTGCCGGATCACCTCGGTGGCGTCGGCGCCCTCGACCGACAGGTCGGTGAACCGCTGGTGGATCTCCTCGGTGGCGCGCAGCTCGGTGAGTTGCGCGTCGACGATCAACGCGTGCACCGCCTCGGTGATCCGCACGAACGGGGTGGCCCGGCGCAGCTCCACCAGGGGCAGGCCGCGCCGCTCGGCGGCGGCGGCCATCACCCGGGGCACCCCGCTGACGTACCGGCGGCCCAGCTCGACGACGAGCCCGGAGACACCGACGTCGGCCAGGTCCCCGATGAACGCGCGCAGCCCCGCGTCGTCGCCGGGCAGCCCGATGCCGGTGGTGAGCACCAGCTCGCCACCGCCGAGCAGGGTGGCGATGTCGGGCACCTCGGCGACGTGCACCCAGCGGACCGGCCGGTCCAGCCCGGCGTCCCCGGCGACCACGCGCGGCGCGCCGTGGCGGACCGGGTCCAGGGCGAGGACCTCACGGACGGTAGGGAACACGGCCGCCACGCTACCGTCCGTGACGCCGGAACTCGACATCCCGCTGTGGGAGCATCGTTCGAAGATCACATCGAGTAGCGTGCCGCTGATTGTGATCTTTGGGAGGTGGAGGCATGAACAGGACAACGATCAGCAGGCGCGCCTTCGGCAAGCTCGTGGGCGCGGCGGGCGCGGGGACCCTCGCCGCCGGGGCGTTGGGCGGGTCGCCCGGCCAGGCGGCACCGCAGGCCACCTGGGTGGCCAGCGGTACGGCGGTGGCCGCGCTGTCGGCCTTCGACAGCGCCATGCAGACCTTCATGCAGGCCCGGCACGTCTCCGCTGGGCAGCTCGCCGTGACCTACAAGGGCCGGCTGGTGCTGGCCCGCGGGTACGGCAACGACTCCCCGCAAGTGATCCAGCCGACCTCGCTGTTCCGGGTGGCCAGCCTGTCGAAATCACTGACCGCGGCGGCCCTGCTCCGGCTCGCCCAGGACGGCAGGCTCAGCCTCGGCGACCCGGTCGGCAGGTACGTCGACCTGACCCCGCCCGCCGGCCAGGCGGTGGACCCGCGGCTGGCCAACGTCAGCCTCTGGCGGATCCTCCAGCACACCGGCGGCTGGGACCGGAACCTGACCAACTTCGACCCCCTGTTCAAGGACCTGGTCATCGCCCGGTCGCTCGGCGCGCCGCTGGAGCTGACCCACGCCGACGTGGTCCGGTTCATGTCCGGCCAGCCACTCAGCCACGACCCCGGCTCGTACGTGTCGTACAGCAACTACGGGTATCTGCTGGCCGGCCGGGTGGTCGAGGCGGTGACCGGCCAGCCCTACGAGACGTACGTCCGGCAGGAGCTGCTCGCGCCGCTGGGCATCACCCGGATGGCGAACGGCTGGTCGGTCGCCCGGCACAGCGGTGAGGTCGGGTACGAGTCGCAGTACACCGGCACCACCGTGCTGGACAACTCGGGCACCATCGTGGACTCCCCGTACGGCACGTTCAGCATGCGAATGCACGACGCCAACGGCGGGTGGATCGCCTCCGCCGTGGACCTGGTGCGCTGGGCGTCGGCCTTCGACACCGGCAGCCCGATCCTGAACAGCACCTCGCTGGGCCGGGCGTGGGCGGTGCCGAACCCGACCGGGGTGAACGCCAACGGTTGGTACTACGGCCCCGGTTGGCAGGTGCGTCCGGTGACGACCGGCGGCACCGGGCGTAACACCTGGCACACCGGTAGCCTGCCGGGCACGTACAGCATCGTGGTACGCACCTACCACGGGCTGAGCTGGGCGGCGGTGTTCAACCGGCGCGACGACGAATCCGGGCTGACCTACGGCGACATCGACCCCGCGCTCTGGGCCGCCTCCCGCGCGGTGACCAGTTGGCCGACCCACAACTTCTGGTCGAAGTACTTCGCGTGACGCCGGTGGTGAGGGCGGGCGCGCCCGCCCTCACCACCGCCCCGGCAGCGGGGTTGGGGACCCGGCCGGGTCACTCAGAACTGAACGCCCCGAGCAAGCCGCAC
>NZ_JBEXIK010000042.1:0-56824 GCF_040608515.1 Micromonospora sp. NPDC005173 | reverse complement strand
ACCTGCGCCCGCTCCGCGGACGACAACCTCTGCCCCGGCATGACTCCTCATCCTCACGAGAATCCACCCCGTTGCAACAACCACTTGAACCCAAGGTGAGGGATACCGCGACATCGCCGACACCGAGTCGATCAGCCCGAAACCTCGCGAACTGGCCCGGGGTCGACAACACCGGTGATACCTCACAGGCATATTGATGCCTCACAGGTATCACGCCAACAACAGCGACCGACCGGGAGACGAGGGCTCGGGCTGGGGCCGCGGCCAGTGATCGGGACAGACCGGTCAGTCCGCGAGTCGGGAGCGGACCTTGGCAGCGCAGGAGTCCAGCGCCGTCCGCGCGTCCAGCCCCAGGCTCTCGATCGCCACCAACGCCGTGAAGGCGACATCGGCCAACTCCGCCGCCACGTCCTCGCGGGTATGGGTGACGCCCTTGCGCGGATTCTGCCCGAGCAGACCGATCCAGGCGGCCGACGCCTCCCCCGCCTCCTCGGTCAGCTTGAGGATGCGGCAGGTCAGCTCGGTCTGCCCGGTGCCGTTCGCCGCGTCCAACCAACCCCGCGACGCCCGCGCCGCTTCCCAGATCGACTCGTCCACGGCGACCAGTCAACCCGACCGATCCGCAGGGCCGCACAGCCGGGCCGCACAGCCGGGCCGCCCTGACTGGCCGGTCAGCATAGCCATTGACTCTGGTCGACGGCAGTCCTAGGTTCAGGGCGCTACCGGCCGGTAGGCATCCGTCCCGCCTGGTCGCCCCCGGGCGACATCCGTCCGATGGGGAGCACGATGCTGTCCTCACCCTTTCGTACCCTCCGCCGCCTGCTCGCCGCCACCGCGACGCTGACCCTGACGGTCGGGCTGGCTGGCGCGCTGCCGGCCAGCGCCGCCGGCCGCGACCCGGGGGGCAACCAGCCGCTGCCCGGCTACACCATCGAGAATCCGCCGCTGGCACCGCTGGTCGTGGCCGGCAAACCCACGAAGGTACGCCAAGGCGTGCACCGCCACGCCGGATACATCATCGAGGTCCCCGCCCGGTGGAACGGTGACCTGGTGCTGTGGGCGCACGGCTACCGTGGCCAGGGCACGGTGCTCTCGCCGGAGCCGCCCGGCTTCGGGCTGCGCCAGCGGCTGTTGGAGCAGGGGTACGCCTGGGCGTCGTCCTCGTACGACCGCAACGGCTTCGACATCCGCTCCGGCGTGCTGGGCACCAAGGAGCTGGCTGACCACTTCGGACGGACGGTCCGCCGGCCACACCACACCTACCTCGCCGGGGTGTCGATGGGCGGGTACGTCATCGGCCGCTCGCTGGAGCAGTACCCCGGCTACTACGACGGGGCACTGCCCATGTGCGGGGTGCTCGGCGACCAGACGCTGCTCGACTTCTACCTCGACTACAACCTGGTCGCGCAGACCCTCGGCGGGGTGCCCGCCTACCCCACGCCGGCCGACTACCTGACCAACGCCGTGCCCCGGATCCAGGTGGCACTCGGCCTGGCCGGGCTCACCCCCACCGGGCCGGACACCACCACCGACCGGGGCAAGCAGTTGCGGGCGATCACGGTGAACCGTTCGGGCGGGCCGAGGCCCGGCGCGGACGCCGCGTTCGCGGTCTGGAAGGACTTCCTCTTTTCGATCAGCGTGACCAGCGGTGGCGACTCCCCCGCCCAACGGCCCGGTCAGCTCTCCACCAACCTGCTCACCCGCTACAGCCCGAACAGCCCGGTCAACGTCAACGCCACCGTGCCGCGGATCGCCCCGGAGAACGTTCGGCAGCGGCTCCTGCCGACGCTGACCAAGGTGCCGCGGATCGCCGGCCGGCCCACCGCGCCGGTGCTCAGCCTGCACGGCCTCGGTGACCTCTTCGTACCGTTCAGCATGGAGCAGGCGTACGCCACCGACGTTGCCCGGCACGGCCGCAGCAAGCTGGTGGTGCAGCGGGCCATCCGGGCAACGCAGCACTGCGAGTTCAGCCCGGCCGAGGCGGGCGCCGCCTGGGACGACCTGGTGTCCTGGGTACGCACCGGCAAACGCCCGGCCGGCGACACGGTGACCGATCCGGCGGTGGTGGCGCGTCCCGACTACGGCTGTCGGTTCAGCGACCGGGCCGCGTACGCCGCCGGTGTCGGCACCCGCCGTCTGTACGCGGCGTGCTGACCATGAGGCTGACCAAACGGAACCGCCGTCAACGGGTCGGCGAACAGTCGTCACCGGGGCAGCGCAGCGGGCACTGCCGACGGTAGACACATAGACCATGACCAACACCCTCGACCGTCGTACCCTCCTGCGCATGGCCGGCGCGCGTCCGCCGGCACCGCCGTCCTGGCCGGCGCCACCCTCGCCGGCAGCGGCCCCGCCCAAGCAGCCGACGGCGCTTTTCGGCACGGGGTCGCTTCCGGCGATCCTCTGCCGGACGGCGTCCTGCTCTGGACCCGGCTGACCCCGACCGCCGAGGCGCAGCCCGGCTCCGGCGTCGGCCCCGAGGTCGACGTGACCTGGCAGGTCGCTGCCGACCCGGACTTCACCGCGGTGGTGGCCGCCGGGACGCAGCACACCGGTCCGAGCCGGGACCACACGGTGAAGGTGGCGGTGACGGGGTTGGCCCCGGCGACCACCTACTGGTACCGGTTCGGTCATGCCGACGGCTGGTCGCCGGCCGGGCGCACGATGACCGCGCCGCCCGTGGATGCCGAGATCGACCGGCTGCGCCTCGGCGTGGTGTCCTGCGCCAACTGGGAGGCCGGGTTCTTCGCCGCGTACCGGCACCTGGCCGAGCGCGGCGATCTCAACCTGGTGGTGCACCTGGGCGACTACCTCTACGAGTACGGCACCGGGGAGTTCGACGCGGGCGGCACCGTGGTCCGAGCGGTGCGGCCGGCGCACGAGGTGCTCACCCTCGCTGACTACCGGATCCGGCACGCGCTCTACAAGACCGACCCGGACCTGCAGGCGTTGCACGCGGCGCTGCCCTGGGTGATCACCTGGGACGACCACGAGGTGGCCAACGACCAGTGGTCCGGCGGCGCGGAGAACCACACGCCGGGCACCGAGGGGACGTATGCCGACCGGCTGGCGGCGGCCCGGCAGGCGTACCTGGAGTGGATGCCGGTGCGGGCCGGCGTGGACGGCGCGATCTACCGGCGGCTGCGGTTCGGTCGGCTCGCGGAACTGTCCATGCTGGACCTGCGCTCGTACCGCTCACAGCAGACGTCCGGCGCGGCGGTGGACGACCCGGGTCGCACCCTCACCGGGGACGCGCAGATGTCCTGGCTCAAGGCGGGGTTGGCCGAGTCGACTACGCGGTGGAAGCTGGTTGGCAACCCGGTGATGATGGCCCGGGTCGACGTCGGGGCGCTGCCCGCCTGGCTGCTCGGCCCGCTGGGCACCCTGCTTGGCATCCCGCAGAACGGGGCGGTGCTCAACGCCGACCAGTGGGACGGCTACAACGCCGACCGCAACGAGCTGGTCGACCACCTGCGGGCCAGTGGCACCAGCGACGTCGTGTTCCTGACCGGTGACATCCACACCTCCTGGGCCAACGAGGTGACCACTCGCTCCACGGGCCCGTCCAACCCGGCCGCGGCCGAGTTCGTGGTGCCCTCGGTGACGAGCGACAACGTCAACGACTTCCTCGGCCTGCCGGCCGGCAACGCGCTCAGCGCGCTCGGCGCCGGGCTGCTCCGCTCGACGAACCCGCACGTGCGCTGGACGGAGTTGGACGGACACGGCTACGGCGTGCTGGAGGTGACCCGGCAGCGGTGCCGGATGGACTGGTACCACCTGGCGGACCGGACCCGCGCGGCCAGCACCAGCCGCTGGGTTGCCGGCTGGTCGGTGGGTACCGGCTCCGCGAAGCTGCGCAAGGAGGTCGCGCCGCTGGCCTGACCCCAGGCACGACGAAGCCGGCCGGTCCCCTCTCGAGAACCGGCCGGCGTGCGTTGGCGCTGTCGTGTCACCAGAGCTGCTGGACGACGTCCGCAGCCTGCTCCTCCCACTGCGCGTACGCGTACGGGAAGGCGGAGACCTGAACGGTCTGCGCGGCGGCGGTCAGCGGCAGCTCCTGCCAGCCGCCCACGTTCTTCAGCGCGCTGAAGAACGCCGTGGCGGAGTACTCCGGGTCGGTGATCTGCTCGGGCGTGCCCCAACCGGACGACGGGCGCTGCTGGAACAGGCCCTGCGAGTCGTGGTCGTTGGACGCGCCGAGGTGGCCGAGGTTGTACAGCTTCGACTCCTGCAGCGAGGTGGCGATGCCGATCACCGCGCCACGGTCGCCGACGCCGGTCTCCTTGGCCGCGTCGACGATCGCCTTGGCGTTGTCGAGCTGCGCGTCGTCGAGCGGGATGCGCGACTGGGCACCTTCGATGCCGTGCGGGATCAGTTCGTCGCGGCTCGGCTTGCCGGCCGGCGGCTTGCCGGTGGCGGAGCCGGTGGTCAGCCCGGACTCGACGGGCTGCTCCTCCTGGCGTGCCGAGGTGGCGGCGTTGCCGGTGGCGAGGTCGATGGCGGCGACAGCGCCCTGGTGCGGCCCGGAGGTGACCGGGGCTGCCGCGGTGGTCGGTGCGAGCGCCAGGCCGCCGAGGGCGGCAACACCCACAACGCTCAGCGCGGTCTTGCGGTACGAGTCCTTAGCGATGGCGGGGAGCCATCGAGTGAAGTCGACCTTCACGATGGTTGCCCTTTCGATCGTGCGGAGCGCTCCGGGGTGAACACTCCTCGGGAGATGACCGCGGAAAGGGTTTGGGCTCCGGCGGTACGGGGGACACAACCAGGTTCAGGTGTCGGGCATTCCGGAAATGCCGGGGCCCGGGCGAGCTGCGGTCCCGGTCACTCCGCGCACCGGACGGTCGTGACGTGGACGACCCGGACGTGGGCAGGCCGGGCGAAACCGGACGCCCGTGACCTGCGGAACAATCGCGGCATCAGTGGGCGCGCGGTGCGCCGTACCGGACCACGACGTGCCAGAGCTGCTTGAGGTGTTGGAGGGTGACCGCAGCCGGTCCCCGGTCCGCCCAACGGTCCGGCTCGGCGACCACCGAAGCCGCTGCCCGACCGATCAGCGCGGCCTCCACCGGTTCGCCCGGCCGGGCGAACTCGCGGTGCAGCCGAGCTGCCAGCACCGGGATCTCCGGGCCACGGAACGCCGGATCGACCCGATCGACCGGTAGCGCGAAGCCCGGGTGCCACCGCAGCGGGAAGTCGTACCGCCGGGCGATCAGCTCCAGCGTCGCGCCGACCGGGGTGCCGGCGAAGGACGGGTCCACCACCAGCGCCTCGACGTCCCGAGCGAGGTCGAGGGTGCCGTGAATCTGGGCCTCCACGTAGTCGTCCAGCGCCCGACCGGGCGAAGGCGGCGTGGTGGGCACAATCGGCCCGCCCAGCAGGGTCCGTACCAGTGCGCCGACGTCCATCCCGACCCGTCCCAGGCATTCGCCGGTGGCGACGGTGCCGGCCAGGAGCGCGGCGAGCACCGGTTCGAGTACGTCGGCGGTGCCCGTTGTCCGGGGGCCGAGGTGGCTGTCGCCAAGGCAGAAGGTGGCACGGGCCAGCACGGCCGGGCGCAGCCGCAGGTGACAGGAGCCGAAGCGGGGACAGGCGCCGTCCGGATGGTCGAGCAGGTTCAGGCCGCCGTACGTGGGCCGATGCGCCGGTGCCGCCCCGGGGCGCTGGTACGCACCGCCGAACATCCGTCGCTCCCAGCTGTCCCGGTCACCGCCGGGATACGCGCTGAGGCCACCGTTGGAGATCCCGGTGACGAACTGACTGCGGTAGACCCCGTCGGCGGCCAGCGCGGCGGCAACCGTCCGCCCGTCGGCGCACACCCGGTCGGGGTGGAAGTTGACGGTCAGCCGGCCGTACCTGACGACCGCGGCGAGCAGCTCGTCCGGCCGGTGGCCGACGTCGGCCGCGGCCAGCTCGCGAGCGACGGCCGCGAGCGCTGCGGGACGCTCGGCAAACGCCAGCGACCGCACGTACGCCAGTGCCGCCGCCTGCGCCGCAGTGAGAGCAACGGCGGGAGGCCCACCGGGCTCAGTCGTCGCTGTCACGTCCGGTGCCGAAGCCGTCCGCCCCGGTCCGCTCCTCCGGCGTACGCAGCTCCTGGAAGACGGTGATCTGGAGGTCGGCCGGGGCGTCGAGGCGGGAGTTGAGCGACTGCCAGGGCGTACGCGTGGGCGGCGCGATCTCGTTCGCCCCGGCGGCGACCAGGCGGGCGGTGGTCGCGCGGGCGTCGTCCACCTCGAAGGCCACCCGGATGCGGGGCGCGACCTGTCGGCCCACCTCGACCTCGTCGATCATGCGCTTCTGCGCCGGGTTGACGATCTCCAGGGTGGCGCGGCCGGCGTCCAGGATCACCACCCGGGCGTCACCCTCGCCGCTGAACGCCGCCTGCTCAGGCAGGCCGAGCGCGTCGCGGAAGAACGCGACGGCGGCCTCGTAGTCCGCTGCCTCCACCACAAGGCGCAGCTGACGGACGGCGGGCGCGGGCTGCTCGGTCATGCGCGCGATCCTAGCGTCGCGCTCACGAGCCCGATGATCAGCCGACCGGCCTCAGTGGCCCCGCGCCAGCCACTCCTGGAGGTGTGGAGCCTCCGCGCCGATCGTGGTGTCCTCGCCGTGCCCGGTGTGCACGACCGTCTCCGCCGGCAGGGTGAGCAGGCGGGTGCGGATCGACCGGACGATGGTGTCGAAGTCGCTGTACGAGCGGCCGGTGGCGCCCGGCCCGCCGGCGAAGAGCGTGTCGCCGGTGAACACCACGCCCAGCTCCGGCGCGTAGAAGCTGCACGCGCCGGGGCTGTGCCCGGGGGTGTGCAACACCTGCAGCGTGGTGCCGGCCACCTCGATGCTCTGCCCGTCGTGCACCTCGCCGTGCGGCGGCAGGTGGGGGTGGACCATGTCCCAGAGCACCCGGTCGGCGGCGTGCAGCAGCACCGGCGCGCCGGTTGCCTGGGCCAGCTCGGGCGCCACCCGGACGTGGTCGTCGTGCGCGTGGGTGGCCAGGATCGCCCGGACCTTGCGGTCACCCACCAGGGCAAGGATCGCGTCCACGTCATGCGGCGCGTCCAGGATGACGCACTCACGGTCGTCGCCGAGCACCCAGACGTTGTTGTCCACCTCGAACGTCTGCCCGTCGAGGGAGAACGTGCCGGAGGTGACCGCGTGGTCGACCCGGGCGGTCACGGGAACACCACCACCGAACGGAGTACGTCGCCGTGGTGCATCCGGTCGAACGCATTTTCGACCTGGTCCAACGCGATCTCCTCGGTGACGAACGCGTCGAGGTCGAGCCGGCCCTGCAGGTACAGCTCGGTGAGCAGGGGGAAGTCCCGACTGGGCAGGCAGTCGCCGTACCAGCTGGACTTTAGGGCGCCGCCCCGGCCGAAAACGTCCAGCAGTGGCAGCTCGACCTTCATCTGCGGGGTCGGCACGCCCACCAGGACCACCGTGCCGGCCAGGTCCCGGGCGTAGAACGCCTGCTTCCACGTCTCCGGTCGGCCCACCGCGTCGATCACGACGTCGGCGCCGAAGCCGCCGGTGGCGGCGCGGATCGCCTCGACCGGGTCGGTCTCGGAGGCGTTCACGGTGTGCGTGGCGCCGAACCGGCGGGCCCAGTCCAGCTTGCGGCTGTCGGTGTCCACCGCGACGATCGTCGTGGCGCCGGCCAACGCCGCCCCGGCGACCGCCGCATCCCCGACGCCGCCGCAGCCGATCACTGCGACCGAGTCGCCGCGGGTGACGTTGCCGGTGTTCATCGCCGCGCCCAGCCCGGCCATCACCCCGCAGCCGAGCAGGCCCACCGCGGCGGGTCGGGCGGCCGGGTCCACCTTGGTGCACTGTCCGGCGTGCACCAGGGTCTTCTCGGCGAACGCGCCGATGCCCAGCGCCGGGGTGAGCTCGGTGCCGTCGGTGAGGGTCATCCGCTGGCGGGCGTTGTGGGTGTTGAAGCAGTACCAGGGGCGGCCCCGGCGGCAGGCGCGGCAGACCCCGCAGACCGCCCGCCAGTTCAGCACCACGAAGTCGCCGGGGGCGAGGTCGGTGACACCCTCCCCCACCTGCTCGACGATGCCCGCCGCCTCGTGGCCGAGCAGGAACGGGTAGTCGTCGTTGATGCCACCCTCGCGGTAGTGCAGGTCGGTGTGGCAGACCCCACAGGACTGGATCCGGACGATCGCCTCGCCGGGGCCAGGATCGGGCACCACGATGGTGGTGATCTCGACCGGCGCGCCCTTGCTGCGGGAGATGACTCCCCGGACTTCCTGGCTCACTTCGCCTCCTGCTGGTGGTGTGCGGCGGGGGCCGGGTGCCGGGCAGGCGGTTCGCGCCGAGTTCGACGGTGGGCCCCTGGCGAACCTACCGCGACCGCCACGGCCGGCCCAGTCGGCTGGTCGGCGGGTTATCGCGGGTCCCGGCGGGTACGCGGGCCGCAGTCGAGCCACGGCCACCGGGAGTGATCATGAAACTGGCGCATCTGCCGCTGCGGGTCAGCATCGGCGCGTTCGTCCTCAACTCGGGTCTGGGCAAACGGAACCTGGAGGGCGGTGCCGCCGAGGGCCTGCACGGGATGGCGGTCGGGGCTATGCCGCAGCTCGCCCAGTTGGAGCCGGCGCGCTTCGCCAAGCTGCTGTCATACGCCGAGATCTCCCTGGGGGCCGCGCTGCTCGCGCCGTTCGTCCCGGCCACCCTGGCCGGGCTCGGCCTGACCGCGCTCGGCGCGGGCCTGGTGCAGCTGTACCTGAAGACGCCGGGGTTGCGCGAGCCGGGCAGCCTACGCCCGACCCAGCAGGGCACCGGGCTGGCCAAGGACTCCTGGCTGCTCGGTGCCGGGCTGACCCTGGTGCTGGAGGGGTTGACCCACGGCCGGAAGCGCCATTGACCCGACCGTGCCGTGGGCCGGCGCGCCCGACGCCCACCCCCGAGGTCGTTATGGTGTGGGCGACCCGGCGGCCGGCCTGAGGAGTTGCGTTGACCCAACCCCGTTCCGCGCGGCCGTTCTACCAGCCCATGAGGCCCCGTCGCCGGGACGAACCGCACCGCTCCTCGACCCCGCTGGAGCTGTTCTTCGACCTGTGTTTCGTGGTGGCCGTGGCGCAGGCAGCCAGCAACCTGCACCACGACGTCTCCGAGGGCCACCTCGGGCACGCGGTGACCAGCTACGTGATGGTGTTCTTCGCGATCTGGTGGTCGTGGATGAACTTCACCTGGTTCGCCTCGGCCTACGACACCGACGACGACGTCTACCGGATCACCACACTTGTGCAGATCACCGGAGCGTTGATCCTGGCGGCCGGGGTGCCGCGCGCCTTCACCGACGGCGACTTCAGCATCATCACCTACGGGTACGTGGTGATGCGGCTGGCAGCCGTCGTGCAGTGGAGCCGGGCGGCCGCCGGCGACCCGGCGCACCGTGCGGCGGCCCGCCGCTACGCGATCGGCGTCACCGTGGTGCAACTCGGGTGGTTGCTGCGGCTCACCCTGCCCGAGGAGTGGGGCATCGCGTCGTTCGTGCTGTTGGCGTTGGCCGACCTGCTGGTGCCGGCGGTGGCCGAGCGCCCCGGAATGACCCCGTGGCACCCCCGGCACATCACCGAGCGGTACGGGCTGTTCACCCTGATCGTGCTCGGTGAGGCGGTGCTGGCCATCTCGGTGGCGATCCAGACCGGGATCGACGCCGGCAACCACGGCCTCTGGTCGCTCGCGGCGGCCGGCGCGGTGATCGTGTTCGCACTCTGGTGGCTCTACTTCGACCGGTCGGTCGAAGCGCCCGACCAACTGCCGTACTCCCTGATCTGGGGCTACGGCCACTACCTGATCTTCGCTGCGATCGCCGCGGTCGGCGCGGGCCTGGCCGTGGCGGTGGACCACGAGCGGCACATCGGGCACCTCTCCGGGGTGGCGGCCGGCTACGCGGTCGCCGTCCCGGTCGCCGTCTACCTGCTCACCGTCTGGATGCTGCACATCCGCCGCCAGCAGCACGGCGCGGTGGTCGTGGCCTTCCCGGTTGTCGCGCTGCTGGCGCTCCTCGCACCGCTGGGGCCGGTGCCGGTGCATCTGATCGCCCTGCTCCTCTTCGCCCTGGTGACGCTCACCGTGCTGCTACGCCAGCGCGACACCCTGCCGACCCGGGCGCCGGCCGGCACCGATCCGGCCTGACCCGCCGCCACACGATCGGACCGTCACCCGCCGGCCACGTCGCCAGCCGGCGTTGGGGCGGCGGTGGTCGGCGCGGCGGCGGTCGCCGGGCGGTCGACGCCCCGGTTCAGACCGGTGACCAGCAGCCGGTTGTACGAGGCCGGCAGGAGCCGGGCCAGCAGGTCGGGCACCTTCGCCGACCAGCCGATCAGCACCCGCCCCCGACGGCGCTCCACGCCGCGCAGGATCACCTCGGCGGCGCGTTCCGGCGCAATGGTGAGCAGCTTCTCGAACTGCGCCCGGCCGGCCGCGTACTCCTCCAGCGGGACACCGCCGCCCACCCGGGCGTTCTCGGTGATCCGGGTGCGGATCCCGCCGGGGTGCACCGAGGTCACCCCGATGCCGTCGTCGACCAACTCGTGTCGCAGCGCCTCGGTGAAGCCGCGCACCGCGAACTTGCTCGCCGAGTAGGCGGTCTGCCCGGCCGGGGCGATCAGCCCGAACAGGCTCGACACGTTGACCAGGTGCGCACCGGGCTCCGCCTTCAGGTTGGGCAGCAGCGCGTGGGTCAGCTGCACCACGGCCCGGAAGTTGATGTCGATCACCCAGCTGAACTCGTCGTACGTCACCTGGTCGAACCGGCCGCCCAGGCCGACCCCGGCGTTGTTGACGAGCAGCCGGACCCGTGGGTGTCGCTGGCCGATCTCCGCCGCCACCCGGGCGGTGGCCGCCGCGTCGGCGAGGTCCACCAGGTAGGTGTGCAGCTCGCGGTCCGGGTGTTCGGCGCGGATCGCGGCGGTGACCGCATCCAGCCGTTCGGCGTCGCGGTCCAGCAGGACCAGGTCGCTACCCCGATCGGCCAGCGCGTGCGCCAGCGCGGCACCGATGCCGCTGGCCGCACCGGTGACCACAGCCGTTGCGCCAACGAAGGCGAATCTCCGCACGATCGGTGCTCCTATCCTGGTGGGTCCCGGCGACATGGCTGGTAGGGGTCGGGGTGGCGCCGGGACGGACGGGCTCAGCCGGCCCGGGGACGGACGGGCTCGGCGACGGGGCGGGCGTGGGAGAACCGCACGCCCTCGTCGGTGAGCCGGCCGTGCCGCATCAGCAGCACGTCGCGAGCGTAGTTCTGGTACAGCCGCCACGGCGCGGTCGCACCCTGCTTGGGCAGCGCGTCGACGCTGCGCAGCACGTAGCCCGACCGGAGGTCGATGAGCGGCACCCGCTCGTCGTCGGGCGGCGGGAGCGGGGTGACGACCTGCTGGCCGGTGCGGTCCAGGTGGCGCAGCAGCCGGCAGACGTATCCGGCGACCAGATCGGCCTTGAGCGTCCACGAGGCGTTGGTGTAGCCGATGGTCAGCGCGAAGTTCGGTACGCCGGAGAGCATCATGCCCTTGTAGGCGACGGTGCTGGCCAGGTCGACCTCGGTGCCGTCCACGCTGAGCGTCAGGCCACCGAGGGCGAGCACGTTGAGCCCGGTGGCGGTGACCACGATGTCGGCGGGCAACTCGTCGCCGGACGCGAGTCGGACGCCATGGGTGGTGAAGGTGTCGATGGTGTCGGTGACCACCGACGCCCTGCCCTGCTGCAGGACGGTGAACAGGTCGCCGTCGGGCGCCACGCAGAGCCGCTGGTCCCACGGGTCGTAGCGGGGTGCGAAGTGCCGGTCGACGTCGTACCCGACCGGCAGCCGGCCCTTGGCGGCCCGGCGCAGCAGCCGCTTCACCAGCCCGGGCGCACGCCGGCTGAGCTGGAAGTTGGCGGTGGACAGCAGCACGTTCTTCCAGCGCACCACCGGATACGCGGCCTTCGCCGGGAGCCAGCGCCGCAGGGCGTCGGCCAGCACGTCGCGCGACGGCATTGCGATGACGTACGTGGGTGAGCGCTGGAGCATGGTCACGTGGGCGGCCCGCTCGGCCATGGCCGGCACCAGGGTGACCGCCGTGGCGCCGCTGCCGATCACCACCACCCGTTTGCCGGTGTGGTCGAGGTCGTCCGGCCAGTGCTGCGGGTGCACCAGCCGGCCGGCGTACGCCTCGACGCCAGGCAGGGGTGGGGTGTAGCCCTCGTCGTAGCGGTAGTAGCCGGCACAGGCGAAGAGGAACGAGCAGGTCAGCACGGTGGTTTCGGCGGTGTCGGTGCACTGGGCGTGCACCGTCCAGCGGGCGGTGGGGCTGTCCCACTCGGCGCGCAGCGCCCGGTGCTGGAAGCGGATGTGCCGCTGCACGTCGTACTCCCGGGCGGTCTCCCGGACGTACTCGCGGATGGCCGCGCCGTCGGCGATGGCCTTGGGATCGGTCCACGGCTTGAAGGAGTAGCCGAGCGTGAACATGTCCGAGTCGGACCGGATACCCGGGTAGCGGAACAGGTCCCAGGTGCCGCCGACGGCGTCGCGTGCCTCCAGCACCGCGTACGTCTTGTCGGGGCAGTCGCGGCGCAGGTGGCAGGCGGCGCCGATGCCGGACAGGCCGGCGCCGATGATGAGCACGTCGACGTGGTCGGAGGGCATCGCGTTCCTCCATCCGGGGCGGTGGACGGACCATATCCACCGTCATCGACAGCCGTCAACACCCTGTCGAGTGTCCTCGACAGAGTGTTGAGTACGGGTAGCATCAGCGGCCATGACGACCGCCCGTACCGGCGCCGGGAGGGCGACTCCGCGCGGTCGCCGCGCCGCCCGCTCCACCGGCGACGACCGGGAGATGGCGATCCTGGCCACCGCCGAGCAGCTGCTGGAACAGCGGGCGTTCGGTGACATCTCGATCGACGATCTGGCCCGGGGCGCGGGCATCTCCCGGCCGACGTTCTACTTCTACTTCCCGTCCAAGGACGCGGTGCTGCTGACCCTGCTGGACCGGGTCACCGAAGAGGCCGACGCGGCCGCCGGAGACGTGCTGGTCCGGCTCGCCGAGGACCCCCGGGCCCGGTGGCGCGAGCTGATCCACCGGTTCCACGAGACGTTCGGCGCGCACCGCGCGCTGGTGCTCGCCTGCGCGCAGGTCCGTGGCACGAACGCCGAGGTACGCCGGCTCTGGGCGGCGGTGCTGGAGCGCTGGGTTCAGGCGATCGAGGCGGCCGTCGTGGCGGAACGACGACGTGGCGCGGCCCCGGACGGGTTGCCCGCTCGGGACCTCGCCATCGCGCTCAACTCGATGAACGAGCGCGTCTGGTACGCCACCTTCGCCGGCGACGGACCGGCGGTCGCCGAGCAGGACGTGGTGGACGTGCTGCTCGACCTGTGGCTGGCCGGCATCTACCGGGACACCACTCCCCCACCGTCGACCTGATCTACTCCGCCGACTTGGCGAACGTCATGATCCAGTTGGTTTCCCAGGTGCGCTCGCCGTCGGTGGAGAACGCCTGCTCCCAGCGGGCGGTGGTCGCGGTGATCTCCGACCAGATGAACCGGCACCGGACCGGAAGCCCCTCATGCTGGTCGTCGGCGTAGAAGCGGCCGACCCCGTCGACGAAGCGGCCCACCATCGGCGGCTGCTCCAACTCGCCGCGATCGCTGTTCATCCAGTAGATCGACCATTCCTGGCGCGCCGGGTCGAAGATCCTTATCGTGGCGCCGGCCGTGCCCTTGGTCGGGAAGGTGATCTCGTCGAAGTGGCCGCCGCCGCCGAAGAAGCCGTGGGCGACCGACAACCCCGGAAACTCCTCCCACTCGTCGGAGCCGACCAGCCGCTTGCGCAGCCGTCGGTTGACCACGTTCCAGGTGCCCACAAAGAAGTCGAAGTCGCCCATCAGCGGCCCACCGGCCCTTCCGCTCGCGTGTCCTGCAGATAACCGGTCAGATCGGGGCTCTCCGGCACCAGCATGTGCCGGACCCAGGCGGCCCGCTCGTGCTCCAGCACCGCCAACTCCCAGACGCAGCCCACCGCAGGGCGGCGCAGTTCGACGAAGTGTGCCGGATCCTGGTCGGGGCAGTCCAGTGCCGGCTGCCCTGCCGCCGCGGTGCGGATCTCCACCGCGTTGTCCCACACCCAGGTGTACGCCAGCAGGTACGCGCCGGTGTCCCCGCCCCGGTGCAGCACCACCCACCCGGCGCCCGGGGTGCCGTCGTCCGCCAGGTCGGCCAGCAGCGCGGGCAGCAGGTCGTACGCGGCCTTCTCCACCTCCGGCTCGATCGGCTGCTCCGGCTGGTCGATGTGGTACCGCTTGAACTGCCGACCGTTCACCATGACCGGTCCCGGCGTTCGAAGTTCCTTGTCGCGAAATGCCATGCCGGGACGGTAGAACGACTCCCCTGACAGCTAGTGTCAGTGAAGTGCGAGCCAGTCGACTTCTCTCCGTCCTGCTGCTGCTCCAGTCGCACGGCCGGCTGACCGCCGCGCAGCTCGCCGAGCGGCTGGCCGTCTCCCCGCGCACGATCTACCGGGACGTGGAGTCGCTGCACGCCGCCGGCATCCCGCTGTACGGGGAAGCCGGGCACGCCGGCGGCTACCAGCTGGTCGACGGCTGGCGGACCCGGTTGACCGGGCTGACCGCCGAGGAGGCCGACCGGCTCTTCCTGGCCGGGCTGCCCGGGCCGGCCGACGAGCTGGGCTACGGCGACGTGGTGGCCGCGCTGCAACTCAAGCTGCACGCCGCGTTGCCGGCGCCGCTGCGCGACCGGGCCACCCAGCTCCAGCAACGCTTCCACCTGGACACGCCCGGCTGGTACGCCGACGGCGACGCCTCCCCCGAGCTGGCCCGCACGGCCGAGGCGGTCTGGCGGCAGCACCGCATCGAGGTGCGCTACCGCAGCTGGAGCGGCGAGGTGACCCGGGTGCTGGAGCCGTACGGCCTGGTGCTCAAGGGCGGCCGGTGGTACGTGGTGGCCGACCGGCCCGGCCGTGGCGCACCGGCGACGTACCGGGTCAACCAGATCCTCGCGCTGACCCCGCTGGCCGAGGAGTTCGACCGGCCCGACGACTTCGACCTGCCGGCCTGGTGGCGGGCGCACGTGGTGCAGTTCCGCGCCCGGCTGCACCGCGACGAGGCCACCGTGCGGCTCTCCCCGGCCGGCCGGGCGCGACTACGCGAGATCGGCAGCGACCCGGTGGTGGCCGCGGTGGACGCCAGCGCCGGGCCGCCCGACGCGCAGGGCTGGGTGACCGCCGCGCTGCCGATCGAGTCGCTCACCCACGCCCACGGTGACCTGCTGCGCCTCGGCGCAGACGTGGAGGTGTTGACCCCGGTCGCGCTGCGCGAGCAGCTGGCCGCCACGGCGGCCGGACTGGCCGCCCTGTACGCCCCCGCCGAGCAGCCGGTCCGCTGACCGCACGCCCCACCCGGCCAATCTTCTCCACAGTGGAAGATCCGAGGGGCATCGACTCTCGGCATGGTGTGCCACCCTGGGACGGGTCACCAGCGGTCACCGGAGGTGAGGGTCACGCTACGGCTACGCGCACTGGTCGCCGTCCCCGGCACCGGGCCGGTGACTCTCGACGTCCCGGCCGGCACGACGGCCGCCCTGGTGGCGCCACCCCGGGTCGGCACGGCCGTGGCCCGGGTGCTGGCCGGGCTCGCCGCCCCGGTCACCGGGCGGATCATGGTCGGCGACCGGGACGTCACCGCCCTACCGCCGCCGCGCCGGCAGATCGGGTACGTGCCCGCCGGCGGCGCGCTGCTGCCACAGCTCACCGTGCGCCGCAACATCGAGTACGGCCAACGCAAGCGCGAACGGGTGCACGAGGTGGCCGACGACTGGACGGCCATCGTGGTGGACCGGCTCGAGTTGGCGCCGACGCTGGCCCTGCTGCCGCACCTGCTCTCCGACGCCCAGCGGTTCCGGGTGGCGCTGGCCCGGGCGGCGGTCTGCCTGCCCGAGGTGCTCGTCATCGACCTCCCGGCCGATCCGGCCGGCGGCAGCCGCCTCGGTGACCTGCTGCCCCGACTGTCCCCACCGGACGCACCGGGGGTGGCCGTGCTGGTGTGCACCGCCGATGCGGCCACCCTGGCCGAGATCCCGCGCCGGCACGAGCTGGTCACCGAGCCCGAGGGGATGCTCCGGTGACGCCGGCCGTCCGGGCCACCCGGCGTACGCTGCTGCGCGCCGCCGCGGCCGGCGCCGCGGCGACCGCGGCCGGCTGCACCGGCGGCACCCGGTCGGTGCAGGTGGCGGTGGTGTGGAGCGGCAGCGAGCTGGACCGGTTCCGCGAGGTCGTCGCGGGCTACCCCGATCCGGTGCACGTGGTCAGCGCCGGCAACGACATCGACGCGTTCCTGCGCGCCCGGCACCTCGCCGGCACCAGCCCGGATGTGGCGATCCTGTCCCGTCCCGGCCTGGTCACCGAGTACGCCCTGCGGGACTGGCTGAGCCCGGTGCGCGCGTCGCCCGAGTACGCGGTGCCCACCGGGCTGAGCGACCTGCTGGTGACCGAGGAGCAGCGCTACGGCGTCTGGGTGAAGGCGGCGCACAAGTCGCTGATCTGGCACCTGCCGTCGGAGCTGCGCACGCCGCCACGCACCTGGGACGAGCTCGTCGCGCTGACCCGCCAGCTCGGCGCGATCGCCCGACGCGGGTCCGGTCCGGCGCCACTGGCGATCGGCGCGGCGGACGGTTGGGTGCTCACCGACTGGTTCGAGAACGTGCTGGCCGACCTGGCACCCAACAGCTACGACGCCCTCACCCGGCGGGACGCCGACTGGCAGGGCCGACCGGTGCGCGACGCCCTGGACCGGCTCGCCGAGCTCTGGAGCATCGATGGCGCGTTTCCCGGTGGCGGGCGCCGCGCCCTGCTCACCCAGTACGAGGAGTCGGTGATCCAGGTGGTTCACTCCCACCGGGCGGTGATGGTCTTCGAGGCCGACTTCACCGCCGAGGTGGTCGGCACGTTCCGGCGCGGCTCGGAGGAGCCGGCGACCATCCGGTTCCCGAGCGCCCGGCCGAGCGGCACCGGCCCACTGATCGTCGGCGGGGACGTGGCGGTGGCGTTCGCCGGCGGCCAGGGCGGGGTGGAGCTGGTCGAGTGGCTCACCCGGGCCGACTCGTTCCGGCCCTGGCTACGCGCCGGCGGCTACCTGTCACCCAACACCAGGATCCCTCTGGACGACTACGCCGACCCGGTCCGCCGCAGGCTCGCCGAGGAGATGCGCGCCCCCGGCACCCTGCGCTTCGACCTCTCCGACCAGCTGCCCGGCCCGTTCACCGGCTCCGACGGGGTGGGCATCTGGCGGATCATGCAGGACTTCTTCGCCGACGTCACCGACGGCGTGCCCGCCGCCGAGGCGGTCCGTCGGGCCACCGGGCAACTCGCCGCGGCGGCGCGCAGCGCGGGCGGCGGCCGATGACCCAGGTCCGGGTACTCGGCGAGTTGGCGGTGCTCGACGACGTCGGGCCGCCCCGCCGTGGCCGGGCCTACCCGGCGGCCGGGGCGACCTCAGCGCTGCTGCTGCCCGCCATGGTGCTGCTCGGCGGGCTGGTGGTGTGGCCGGTGCTGCGCACCCTGCACGCCAGCGTCACCACCAACGGTCACTGGGTCGGCGCGGCACATTTCCGCACCGCGCTCGCCGCGCCGGGTACCGGCGCGGTGGTCGGCCGTACGGTGCTCTGGGCGGTGCTGGTGCCGGCGGTCGTGACGGCGCTGGGCTACCTGCTCGCCGCCGCGTCCCGCCGCTCCCAGGAGGGCGGGCTGGTCCGCCTGATCCTGCTGGTGCCGGTGGCGTTGCCGCTGGTCGTCACCGGGGTGACCTTCCGCCTGATGTACGACCCCGACCCGACCCGGGGCCTGGCCACGCTGGTCGCGGCGCGGGTGACCGGCCGGTCCGCCGAGGACGCCCCGCAGTTGCTCGGGCCGGGCCTGGTCACGGTGGCGCTGATGTCGGCGTTCGTCTGGGCCTGGGTCGGCCTGGCCGTGCTGGTCTTCCGGGCCGCGCTGGACGCGGTGCCGCCGAGCCTGGCCGACGCGGTCCGCGCCTACGGCGGCGGTCGACGCCATGTGTTGTGGGACGCGCAGTGGCGACCGTTGCTGCTGCGTACCGTCGCGGTGGTCTTCGCGCTGGTGGCGGTGGGGACCAGCCGCACCTTCGACCTGATCCTGGTGATGACCCCCGGCTCGGTGCGCGACGAGGCCGCCGTGCTCGCACTGCGGGTCTGGCAGACCTCGGGCGGCACCACCACCGGCGAGGGCGCCGCACTCGGTGTGGTGTGGCTGGTGGCGGTCGTCGGCGGGATCCTCGTGGCGGCGCTGTTCGTCCGGCAGGCGTGGCCACCGCCGCGCGCCGAGACGCCGCCGGAACCGGACCGGGCGCCCCCGCCCCGGCGGGTGTTCCGGCTGCTGGCGGCGGGTGCCGCGGTGGCCTGGCTGGTGCCGCTGGCGGTGCTGGTCGCCACCTCGATGCACGGGCGGGTGGACGCCGCGGCGCGCGGCTGGTGGGCGGCCGCGCCGGGGGTTGCCTCCTACCGTGACCTGGTCGCCAACACCGAGCTGTGGCGGACGCTGGCCTTCACGCTGCTGCTGGCCACCGTGGTGACCGCCACGGTGCTGGTGGTCGCGCTGCTGGCCGCGTACCCGCTGGCCTGGCTGACCGGGCCGGCCGCGCAGGCCACCGGGCTGCTGCTGCTGGCGGCCAGTGTCGTGCCGATCCAGGTCATCGCCGGGCCGGTCAACGAGGTGCTGGGCCTGGTGCTGTCCTCCGGCACCGCCCGCGGGCTGGCCCTGGTGCACGTGGCGCTCGGCGTGCCGTTCGCGGTGCTGGTGCTGCGCAACGCGTTCGCCGACCTGCCGTCCGAGCAGGTGCGCGGCGCCCGGCTGGGTGGGCGGCGCTGGTGGGGCACCCTGCGCCGGCTCGCCCGGCACAACCTGCCCGCGATGGTGGCGGTCTCCGTGCTGGAGTTCGTCCAGGTCTGGAACGACCTGGTGGTGGGCCTGCTGTTCAGCGGGCCGGAGGCGGCGCCGCTGGGGCTCTTCCTGGCCGGGCAGACCCGCGGCTTCGTGAGCAACAGCGGGTTGCTGGCCGCCAGTTCGGTGCTCGCCTCGGTGCTGCCGGTGATGCTGGTGGTGCTCGCCCGGCGGAAGCTCGTCGCCGGGCTGGTCTCCGGGGGCGTCCGGTGACCGGCCCCACGGGCGCCGGCCGGGGGCCGCGCTGGCCGGTGCTGATCGCGGTCGGCACGCTGGTCAGTGGCGTGCTCGGCAACCTGGCCAGCAACCTGCTCTCCGAGTTGGCGGCCAGCGTGCTCGGGCCGGCCAGCATCGTGCTGGTGGTCAGCGGCGGGGTCGGCTTCGTGGTGTTCGAGATGCGCCGGCGCCGAGCCGGTCGGGAGGTGAGCCAGGAGCCCACCGACGTCGTCGACGCACCGGCCACCGGTGCGTCGACGCTGCCCTATCCGGCCGGCTTCACCGGCCGCGCCGAGCACGTCGAGGCGGTGCTCGGGCTGCTCAGCCGGGAGCACGCGGTGGCCGTGCTGGGCCGGCGGGGGGTGGGCGCCTCCGCCTGCGCCGTGCAGGCGGCGAACCTGTGCCGGGCGGACTTCCCGGACGGGCAGTACTACCTCGACCTGCGCCGCGGCGGTCGGCTCCGCTCCGCCCGGCAGGTGCTCACCGCGCTGGCCGGCGTCCTGGGCACCACACCGCCGACCTCGGGCCGGCCGGACGCCCTCACGCTCGCCGCCGACGCGCTGCGCCGCCAGCTCGACGATCGCAAGATCCTGCTCGTGCTGGACAACGTCGACCGTCCCGAGCAGGTCCGACCGCTGCTGCCGCCCACCTCGCGGACCTGTCGGCTGCTGCTCGCCGGCGGCCCGGCGCTGAGCGGGCTGGAGGGCGTGGTCGCCCACTGGATCGCCGAGCCGGGCCCGGCCGAGGCGGTGGAGCTGTTCGCCGCCGCCGGTGGGGCGGCACCGGCCGCCCGGGTCCGCCGCGCCGACCCGCGTACCGACCCGGCGGTCCGCGAGATCGTCGAGCTGTGCGGGCAGCAGCCGCGCACGGTCCGGGCGCTCGGCTACCGCACCGCGCAGCACGGCTGGCGGCACGCCGACGTGCTGGACGTGCTGCGCCGCGCGGTGCAGACGCCGCCGCACCAGCGGGTCAGCATCTCGCCGGCGGCCCGGCTGGTCACCGAGCGGGACACCGCGTACCGGGCGTTGACCCGCGAGGCACGTCGCCTGTACCGGCTGATGTCGCTGGCACCCGCGCCGGTGGACCGGCCGGCCATCGCCGCGTTGGCCGGTCGGCACCCGGAGCGGGTGACCGCGCTGCTCGACCAACTGGCCGCCGCGGCGTTCGTGGTCGGCGCTCCCGGCGACCGGTACGAGATCCGGCCGCTGCTCGCCGGCAACGCCCGGCTGCACCTGCGGGACGCCGATCCGGCCGGGGCTCGGGTCGCCGCGCAGGCCCGGCTGACCCGGCACCTGGCGCGCCGGGCCGAGCGGCACGCGGCCAACCTGGCCGTGCTCGGCTCCCCACCGGACCGGGAGTGGTCACTGCCGCTGGACGACGACCCGTATGGCTGGTTCGACCTGCACCAGGAGCTGCTGCTGGCGGTGGTCCGGGTGCCGGCCGGCGCCGCCGAGACGCTGCCCCGCCGGGTACGCCGGTGGTGGTTCCGGCTGGCCGTGGCGCTGTGCGGGTGGCTGGCGCACGTCGAGCGGCTGGACGAGTGGGAGCAGGTGTGCCGCACCGTGCTGGCCACCCCGACCGCCGACGACCGACCGGAGATCGCCGGGTGGGCGCACAACGAGCTGGGGGTGCTGCGCCGACGCCGACACGACCCGCAGGGCGCCGCCGCGGCGCTCACCCTCGCGGTGGCCGAGCGCGGCCGGCGGGGCACCGCCCAGGCCCGGATGAACCTCGGCCTGGCGCTGCTCGACCTGGGGCAGCTCGACGACGCTGTGGAACACCTGGAACTGTCCCGCCGGCACCGCTCGGGAGCGGACCGGGCCGGGCTCGCGCTCACCGACCTGGGCCTCGGCGCGGCGCAGCTGGCCCGGGGGGACCTGGACAGCGCGCACCACCACCTCGTGCGGGCGGCGAACACCTTCCGGTCGGTGGGTGACGCTCGCGGCTACGCCGCGGCGCTGACCAACCTGGTGCTGGTGCACGCCGCCCTTGGCGAGCACCTGGACGCCGCGCAGGCGTGGCGCGCGGCGCTGCGCGAGTACGAGTCGGTCAGCGACCCGACCAGCCGGGCGGCGGCGCTGCTCAACGCCGGGGCGACGCTGCTGACCGCCGCGCCCGGGCAGGCCCGGGCGGCGTACGAGCTGCTGGCCGAGGGCCGGCGGCTACGCGAGGAGAGCCGGCCCACCCTCGGGCTGGCCCGGACCCTGCTGTACCTGGGAGACGCCGCCGCCGAGCTGGGCGACCGGGCCGAGGCGCGGCAGCACTGGGCGGACGCGGCGGCAGTGGCCGAGGAGGTCGACGACGCCGAAGGGCTGGCCGCCGCCGACAGCCGGCTGGAGGACGGCACGGACCTGTCGCCGGCTGACCCGTGACCACCTGGCCGGCGTGATGTCGATCGCTCGCGTTGGGCGGTTGAACGGGTCTGCGAGAGTGTGTGATCGTGGATACGCTCTCGGTGCGGGGACTCAGCCGCAACTTCGGCAACCTGGTCGTGCTCGACGACGTGAGTTTCACGCTCCAGGCCGGCCGGATCGCGGTGGTGCTGGGCCCCAACGGCAGCGGCAAGACCACCCTGCTGCGCTGCGTGGTCGGCGCCGACCGGCCGGACGCGGGCGAGGTGCTGGTGCAGGGTCGCCGGGCCGACGAGACCGATCCCCAGGTGCGGGCGCTGGTGGCGGCCGCCCTGGACGACATCGACTTCTTTCCCGACCTGTCCGTGGTCGAACACCTGGAGCTGGTCGCGTACGCCCACGGGGGTAACGCCGACCCGGTCGACGAGGTCCTCGCCGAGCTTGGTTTGGAGCCGGCCCGCGACCAACTGCCGGTGACGCTGTCCAGTGGGCAGCGCCGCCGGCTGGCGCTGGCGTCCTGCTTCGTACGGCCCCGTCGGGTGCTGATCCTCGACGAGCCGGAGCAGCGGCTGGACGTGCGCGGCCGGCAGTGGCTGGCCGACCGGCTGCGCCGGGAGCGGGAGGCGGGCACCGCCGTGCTGCTGGCCTCGCACGATCCGGAGCTGATCGACGCGGTCGTCGACGAGCGGATCGAGATCGGCCGGTGACGGCCCCGCCGGCCACGGTCGCCGACGCGCCGGCCGGGGTGCCCACCGCCCGGCAGGTGCGCTCGCACCTGCGCCGGGCCCGCCGCCGGCACCACGACCACTCCCTCGGCGACGTGCTGGGCGACGCGTACGTCATGGTCCTCTTCGTGGGCATGTACGGCTGGTTCGCGATCAGCGCCAGCCGCGACATGCTGGATTCGCCTACGGTGGGGCGGGCCGACCCGGGGGTGCGCTGGTGGCTGGCGGTCGCCGCGCTGCTGGCCGCTGCCGGGCTCGCCTGGCGCGGCCTGCGCGCGCTCGGCCCGCTGCTGGTCACCCCGGCGACGCAGAGCTGGGTGACCAGCGCGCCGGTCGACCGGCGGGCCTGGCTGGCGCCGCGCCTGGTCATCCTGCTGACGGGCGCGACGGCCGGCACCGCGCTGATCGGGGTGGCCGTGGCGGCGCTCGGCGGCGTCACCGACCTGGCCGTCCTGGGCTGGGCGGCGGCGGCCGGTGCGGGGTGGGGGGCGACAGCGCTGGCGTTCAGCGTGGTCGCCCAGGGCGGCCGACCGGGCCGGCGGTGGCCGACCCTCGCCGGGGTGGTGCCGCTGCTGGCGGCCGCCGCCGTCACGGCTCTGGTGGTCCTCGCCGGTCGTCTCGGCGACGGGCTGCCCCGGCCGACGGCGTCACCGACCACCGCGCTGGTCGTCGTCGGGGTGCCCCTCGCGGTCGCCGCCACCGTCCTCGCGGTACGCGCGCTGCCCCGGGTGGACCGGGCCACGCTGACCACCGGCGCGCAGTTCGCCAACGCCGCGGCGACGGCCACCATCCTGCTCGACCCGAGCATGCTCGCCGGCCTGGTGGAGAGCCGGCGCTGGCGCCAGATCGGCCGGGTCCGCAGTCGCCGATTCCTGCCCGGCCCCGGCTGGTGGGCGCTGCTCCAGGCCGACGTGCGCCGGCTCCGCCGCCACCCCAGCGCCCTGCTGATCTGGACGGCGCTGATCCTCGTCCAGTACGCCGCCGCGCTCGCCCTGCCCGGCCTGGCCGGTGCCGCGCAGGTGGTGTTCGGCTACTTCGCCGCCGACCGGCTGACCGGCGGCCTCCGGTCGATCAGCCGGTCGCCCGGGTTGCGTCGGGCGCTCGGCGGCAGTGACGCCGCGCTGCGCGGGATCCACGTGATCGTGCCCGCGATCGGCACGGGGCTGTGGTGGCTGCTGACCATGCCGACGGTCGACGGTGGGCCTCCCTGGCTGGGGCCGGCGCTGGCGCTCGGGGTGGTGGCCGCCGCCTGGCGGGCCGGCACCCGACCACCGATCGACTACGGCGGGGCGACGGTGAACACGCCGTTCGGGATGATCCCGGTCGACCTGCTCCGCCAGGGCTCGCGGGGGCCGGCGCTGCTCGCCGTGCTGGTCCTGGTCCGCCTGTTCCTGGGCTGACCGGGCGGATCCGCCCGGTCAGCCCGGCGGCCCAGCCGAATGCCGACCTGGCGGATGCACCGCCGACCACACGGACCCACCTGGCGCGGGGCGGCTTCAGCCGTCGCGCCCGGCACCGCGATCCGGTGCGCTCATGTCCCCCGTCCCGGGCGTGCCATCGGCGAGTCCGTAACGCAGGTACACGGTGCCCGTCGGACTGGCCACCGGCGGTTCGAGGAGTGTGACGTTCGTGGGCACCGCGCCACCGTCGAACACCTTCTTCCCGACGCCGAGCACGATCGGGTGCACCCAGAGGTCGAGACGGTCGAAGAGCTTCTCGCGCAGGAGGGTCTGCACCAGGTTCAGGCTCCCGACGACCTTCACGTGCTCGTGCCGGTCACGGATCTCGCGCACCGCGCCAGCCAGATCCGGGCCGAGCTGGGTGGACCCGGCCCACGAGAGGTCGGGCCTGCCGCGGGAGGCCACGTACTTCGGGACGCTGTTGAAGAGCGCGGCGATCTCGTTGTCCTCGCCGCCCTCCTGGTGCGGCCAGTAGGCGGCGAAGATGTCGTACGTCCGCCGGCCGAGCAGAAGGGCGTCCGTGCCCTCGTACGCGGCACCGACCTGCGCCCCGGCGACCTCGTCCAGCAGAGGCGCCTGCCAGCCGCCGAACGGGAACCCCACCGGGTCCTCCTCGGGGCCGCCGGGCGACTGCCCGACGAGGTCGAGGGTTGCGAACAGCTCGATGTGGATGAGGCCCATGCCCTACTCCCGATGCCGACGGATCTTGAAGCGCGCAGCACGGTGCCCTGCCTACGCCACCCGGCCGCGACGCCGACCGGCACTCCCCGCTCACGATAGGTCACCGGCCGCGGCGGAGGACGGAAGCGATCGTCGCGACGCCGTCCTCGATCTCGGTCGCCGTACGGGCCGCGTAGCCGAGTACCAGCCCCGGCCGGTACGGCCGCTGGCAGTGCCAGGACAGTGGTTGCACCTTCACCCCGCGCGCCAGCACGGCCGCCGCCAGCTCCGTGTCCGCCACGGCGTCGTCCAAGGTGATCATCAGGTGCAGCCCGGCCGCCGCGCCGTGCACCGTGGCGGTCGGCAGGTGCCGGGCCAGCGCGGCGATCATCGCGTCCCGGCGGTGGATGTGCCGGCGGCGTAGCAGCCGCAGGTGCCGCTCCAGCGCGCCGGAGGTCATCAGCTCCGCCAGCACCAGCTGCGGCAGCACCGCGTTGCCCAGGTCGGCGTTGCGCTTGGCGGCCACCACCGCCTCCCGGTGGCGGGTCGGCACGAGCAGCCAGCCGACCCGCAGCGCCGGGGCGAGCAGCTTGGACACGCTGCCGGCGTAGCAGACCTGCTCGGGCAGCAGGCCGCGCAGCGCCGGCACCGGCGGCCGGTCGTAGCGGTGCTCGGCGTCGTAGTCGTCCTCGATGATCAGGCCGCCGGCCCGTGCCCAGTCGACGAGCTGGCGGCGGCGGTCGCCGTCGAGCACCACGCCGGTCGGAAACTGGTGCGCGGGGGTGAGCATCACCGCGGGCACGCCGCTGGCGGCCAGCTCGTCGACCCGCAGCCCGGCGTCGTCCACCGCGATGGGCGGGGTGTCCACCCGCCAGTTGTTGAGGTGCTGCCGTACGCCGAGCGAGCCGGGGTCCTCGACCGCGATCCGGTCGATGCCGGCCGAGCCGAGTGCCTGGGCGAGCAGCCCGAGCGCCTGGGACACCCCGGCCACGATGATCACCTCGACGGGGTCGACGACGATGCCCCGGCTGCGGGCCAGCCAGACGGCGACGGCCTGGCGCAGCGCGGGGGCGCCACACGGGTCGCCGTAGCCGAAATCGGCCGCCGCGAGGTGGCGCAGCACGGTCCGTTCGGCGCGCAGCCAGTCCGCGCGGGGAAAGGCGGCCAGGTCGGGTACGCCGGGCGTCAGGTCGATGGTCGCGGTCGCCGCGCGTACCGCGTCGAAGATGTCGCTGCCCGGAGCCGGCGGGAAGAGCGCGGCTGGAGCCGGCGCGGCGGCCGGGGCGGGTGCCGGCGCGGCCGGTGCGGGCCCCGCGGCGACGACCACCGTCCCGGCCCGGCCCCGACCGGTGACGTGCCCCTCCTCGGTCAGCCGCTGGTACGCCTCGGTGACCACGCCCCGGGAGACGCCGAGGTCGGCGGCGAGCAACCGGGTGGCGGGCAGGCGGCCCCCGACCGGCACCCGTCCGTCGGCGATGGCCTGGCGCAGCCGGGCGGCCAGCCAGTCGGCGCGCCCGCCGGGCGAGGCGTCGGCGATGGTCAGGTGCAGAAAATCCGACCCGGCCGATATGGACCTCTCGGATGCCCTTGGTTTGGCCCTGCTCACCGGACCATCTTGGCAGCAGAGTGGTGATCAGGCAGCCCCGCCGAGCCCACCGGAGGACGACCGTGACAATCCCGTTCCTGGTCACCACGCTGATCGTGGTGGTCACCCCGGGCACCGGGGTGTTCTTCACCCTGTCCGCCGGCCTGTCCCGGGGCGCCCGGGCCGGCGTGCTGGCCGCGTTCGCCTGCACGCTGGGCGTGGTGCCGCACCTGCTGGCGGCGATGACCGGTCTCGCCGCGCTGTTGCAGACGAGCGCGGCGGCGTTCGAGGTGGTCAGGTACCTCGGCGTCGGGTACCTGCTCTACCTAGCCTGGTCGACCGTGCGGGACCGCAGCGCCTTCGCGGCGACCACCGCGACGCCGCCCCGCTCGGCGGCCCGGGTGATCCTCTCCGGGGTGCTGGTCAACCTGCTCAACCCGAAGCCGACGCTGTTCTTCGTCGCGTTCCTGCCGCAGTTCGTGGACACCACCGCGCCGGGCTCGACCCGGTCGATGCTCGCGTGCGGGGCGGTGTTCATGCTGCTGACCTTCGTGGTGTTCAGCGGCTACGGCATTTTCGCGGCCCGGCTGCGTGACCGGGTGCTGACCCGGCCGAGGGTCACCGACTGGCTGCGCCGGTCCGTCGCCGGCACGTTCGTCGCGCTCGGCGTGACGCTCGCTCTCACCGAACGATAGGAGTCCCGTGCAGTTCCAGCATTCCGCGCAGCTCCGCGCGGCGTACCCGGACCTCGTGGCCGGAGTGGTCCTGGCCACCGGCATCACCCCGACGGCGGACGTGGCGCAGCAGACCGCCGCGTACACCGCGGTCGCTCGCGATCGACTGGCCGGAGGCGCCGAGAGCGGGTTCCCGGAGATCCAGGCGTGGCGGCGGGCGTACGCCGCGATGGGGCTGCGACCCACCCGATACCGGTGCGCCGCGGAGGCGCTGCTGCGTCGGCTCCGGCTGGACGACGAGCTGCCGCGGCTGCACCCGCTGGTGGACCTCTGCAACGCCGTGTCGGCCGCGTACGCGATCCCGGTCGCGGTGCTCGACCTGGACCGGGTCGACGGCGACCTGGAGGTCCGGCCGGCCCACGGCGACGAGGAGTACCTGAGCTTCGCCGGCGAGACCGAGCACCCCGATCCGGGCGAGGTGACCTTCGCGGACGCCGCCGGTCGCGCGCACGCCCGACGCTGGACGAACCGGCAGAGCGGCTGGTCGGCCGTGCGGGCGGGCACCTCGTCGGTGCTGATCGTCGCCGAGGCGCTGCACTCCGACGCCGAGGCGGACGTGACCCGGCTGGTCGCCGCGCTGGTGGCGGAGCTGACCGAGGGATGGTCGGTACCGACGCGGGCCGCCGTGCTCACCGCCGCCGCACCCCGTTTCGACGTTCCGGCGGCCGGTGGCACGGCCGGTCAGGCGGTGTCGCCCGGTACGAGGTGGCGGTAGCCGGGGATCGTCTCGCCGAACCAGCCGGCGACGCTGGCCAGGCCACGCTCGTTGATCTGCGCGTCGTGGATCGGGTACGCCCGATCGGCGCCCACGTCGCGGGCGAACCGGATCGCCTCGTCGAGGCGCAGCCAGGACCCCTGAGCCGGGACCAGCAGGGTGTGCACCGGCTCGTCCGGCACGTGCAGCGCGTCGCCCGGGTGGTAGAGCCCGTCGCCGATCAGGTAGCCGAGGTTGGGACAGTCGGGCTGGCCCTCGTGGATGGCGGCGTGCCGGCCGCCGTGCGCGCTGACCGTGATGCCGGCGGCGGTGAAGCGCTGCCCGGGGGCGACCCGGGTCACCGGCAGCGGGGCGAGGTCGGGCAGCCGGGCGCCCTCGGGGGCGTACACCGGGACGCCCAGGCCGACCAGCCGCAGGACGTCCACGTGGTCGGTGTGCTCGTGGGTGACCAGCACCGCGTCCGCGCCGACCAGGGCACGCGGCTCGCTCCACGTGCCCGGGTCGACGACCAGCACCCCGCCGTCGTGCTCGACGCGGACGCAGGAGTGGGTGAATCGGGTGATCCGCATCCGGCGACCGTACGCCGTCGGCCGGTCAGTCATGCTCCGCGTGGCCGCCATGTGCCGGCGGGCGGCCCGGCGCCTGGCCCGGGTCGACCACCACGAACTGGCCCATCATCCCGCTGTCCTCGTGCCAGAGCAGGTGGCAGTGGAACATGTAGGGCAGGTTCGGGTCACTGTGGTCGGTGAACCGCAGCACGATCCGCATCGGCTGGTGCGGTGGCAGGTAGATGGTGTCCTTCCAGCCGCCCATTTCGGGCGGTGGCGCGGCGCCGTCCACCGAGAGCAGTTGGAACTGCACGTCGTGGACGTGGAAGTTGTGCGGGGTGCCGTCGGAGTTGACCACCTCCCAGACCTCGGTGGTGTCCCGGGTGGCGGCGAAGTCGATCCGGTCCATCCGCATCGACCGGCCGTTGATGTCCCGCCCCTGGAACTCCAGCCGCCGGGTGGTGGCTGCGGCGGCGGGGTCCAACCGGTCCACCGGCACCAGCGCGTCCGGCACCGGCGGTGACGGGGTCAGGGTGCC
This sequence comes from Micromonospora sp. NPDC005173, assembly GCF_040608515.1. Taxonomy (NCBI): domain Bacteria; kingdom Bacillati; phylum Actinomycetota; class Actinomycetes; order Micromonosporales; family Micromonosporaceae; genus Micromonospora; species Micromonospora sp. NPDC005173. The sequence continues at coordinate 28,342 of NZ_JBEXIK010000042.1, read as the reverse complement.
GGCCGCGCGCAGTTGCAGCACGTCGAACCGGTCGGCTCCGCCCGCCGAGCGCCGGGCCAGCCCGCCGATGCCCAGATCGGGTGGGGTGCTGCGCAGTGTCACCCGCTCCCCTGGTCGGACGTCCACCACGATCTCGGCCCGCTCCCCCGGGGAGAGCCGCACCCGGGTGAGCCGGGCGGTCCGGGCCAGCAACCCGCCGTCGGTGCCGATCAGCGCGAACGACCGGTCGTCGGAGAGCCCGAAGTCGTAGGTACGCGCGGTGGAGGCGTTGAGCAGCCGCAGCCGGACCCGCTCGGTGCGCACGTCCAGGTAGGGGCCGACGGTGCCGTTGACCAGCACGGTGTCGCCGAGCGCACCGATGCTGGCGATCACGTTGCGGCTCTTGCTGAACTGACCGCTGCGGGAGAAGCTGCGGTCCTGCACGATCACCGGCACGTCGTCGACCCCGTAGCTGCGGGGCAGTGGCAGCGCCGCCTCCCGGTCGTCGTCGAGGATGAACATGCCGGCCAGGCCCCGGTAGACCTGCTCCTCGGTGGCGCCGTGCGGGTGCGGGTGGTACCAGAGGGTGGCCGCCGGCTGGTCCACCCGCCAGGTCGGCGACCAGGTGGCGCCGGGGCGGACCAATTGGTGCGGGCCACCGTCCATCCGGGCCGGCAGATGCATGCCGTGCCAGTGCACGTTGGTCTCCTCGCCCAGCTTGTTGACCACGTTCACCCGCACCTGCTCCCCACGCTTGGCGCGCAGTGTCGGGCCGAGGAAGTCGCCGTCGAAGCCGGCGGTGCGGGTCAGCCGCCCATCGCCACGGAAGTCCCGCCGGCCGTCGCGGGCGAGCAGGTCGAAGACCCGCCGCCCCTGGTCGTCGAGCCGGGACTGCGCCAGCGGGGGTACGGCCAGCGGGCGGACGAAGTCCACCTCGCCGACGGTGTCGGTGGTGCGGACCAGCGTCCAGGTGACCGCGGCGACGCCGCCGCCGCAGAGCACCAGCACGCCGGCGAGCACGCCGATGAGCACCCGGACCAGGGGTCGTCGTCGGGTTGGCACGGATCCACCTCCAGAAGATTGGCTACATGTAGCCTCTCTTCTTATGGACCCGACGGCCAGCCGGACGGGCCTCTTTCCGGGACCGGTCCGGGTTGTCCCCGAGGCGAATTCAGGCGGCGGGTCGGGTGCCGCGCCACGGGCGGGCATGATCGGGGCATGCAGCGCTCGACGCAACGGGGGCACCGGAGCGTGCCGCACACCGCCGACGTGCGGATCGAGGCGTGGGCGCCGGACCGCGAGGGGTGCCTGGCCGAAGCCGTCACCGCGCTGGTCGAGACGTTCGCCGACACCGCCGGCGCCCGGCCGCAGACCGACACCGAGTTCCGGCTGCCGCCCGGCGACGACGAGGACCTGCTGGTCGGCCTCCTGGACGAGGTGATCTTCCGGCTGGACACCGAGGGCACCCTGCCACTGGACTGCGACGTGCGGCCAGCCGAGGACGGCGGCCTGGGGGTGCGCTGGCACTCGACCGGCACCGACGCGGTGGAGCTGGTCGGCGCGGTACCGAAGGCGGTGTCGCTGCACGCGCTGCGCGTCGGCCCGGACGCCGCTGGCTGGGCCTGCGCGGTGACCCTGGACGTCTGAGCGCCGACGATCGGCGGTCCCGGGTCCGGCCCCGCGCGGTCAGCCCTTGACCACGCCGAGCGGCGTGAGCCGGGCGACCAGCCGGCACAACCCGGCCCCCCGGGAAGCCTCGACCACCGCCGAGACGTCCTTGTACGCCTCCGGCATCTCCTCGGCCAACCCCTTCCTGGACGCGCCACGTACGGCCACGCCCCGCCCCTCCAGGTCACGCCGCACGTCCTGCCCCCGGGCGGCCCGGGTGGCCTCCCCCCGGCTGCGGACGCGGCCGGCGCCGTGACAGGTGGACGCGAAGGCCGGATTGCCGGCGACGCCGGTCAGCACGTACGACGAGGTGCCCATCGAGCCGGGGATGAGCACCGGCTGCCCGGCGTCGCGCAGGTCGCCCGGGAGGTCCGGGTGCCCGGGCGGCAGCGCGCGGGTCGCGCCCTTGCGGTGCACGCAGAGCTGCCGGGTACCACCGTCCCGCTCGTGTTCCTCGATCTTGGCAAGGTTGTGCGACACGTCGTAGACCAGATCCAGGCCGGTCCCGGCGACCCGGGCGAAGACCCGGCGGGCCGCCTCGGCGAGGAGCTGCCGGTTGGCCCGGGCGTAGTTCGCCGCAGCGGCCATCGCACCCAGGTAGGCCCGCCCCTCCGGCGATTCGACCGGCGCGCAGGCCAACTGCCGGTCCGGCACCTCGATGCCGTGCCGGGGCATCACCCGTTCCATGATCCGCACATGGTCGGTGCAGATCTGGTGGCCCAGCCCCCGGGATCCAGAGTGGATCATCACGCAGACCTGCCCGAGCCGCAGCCCGAACGCCGCCGCGACCGGCTCGTCGTACACCTCCTCGACGACCTGCACCTCCAGGAAGTGGTTGCCGGAGCCGAGGCTGCCCACCTGGCCCTGCCCGCGCTGCACGGCCCGGTCGCTGACCTGCGCCGGATCGGCGTCGGACACCACACCGCCGTCCTCGCAGCGGGCCAGGTCCCGGGGCACCCCGTGCCCCTGCTCGACCGCGTACCGGGAGCCGCCGCGCAGCACCGCGTCCAGCTCGGCCCGGTCGGCGAGCTGCCAGACCGCGCCCCGGCCCATGCCGCGCGGGACCGCCGGGTCCAGGCCGTCCATCAGCGCGTCGAGCACCCGGGAGAGCTCCGCCCGGTCCAGCTCGGCGGTGAGCAGTCGTACCCCGCAGGAGATGTCGAAGCCCACCCCGCCGGGCGAGACCACCCCGCCGTCGGCGACGTCGGTGGCGGCGACGCCACCGATCGGGAAGCCGTAACCCCAGTGCACGTCGGGCATGGCGTACGACGCGTCGACGATGCCGGGCAGCGTGGCCACGTTCGCCACCTGGTCCAGCGCGCGGTCCGTGCCGACCTCGGGCAGCAGCTCCGGCACGGCGAAGACCACCCCGGGCACCCGCATCGGTGCCGCCCGGTCGATCCGGAACCGGTACGGCGACTCCTGGACCAGTTCCATACCCGGCGGCTACCCGCCGGGTCCACTCGTACACCCGGTTGGGCCGGTCCGGTCGGGGTAGTGCGGGAGGATGCCCCAGCGATACGAGAACTACCCGAGGGTCGCGGTCGTCACCGGTGCGGACTCCGGCATCGGCAAGGCCTGCGCGGTCGCCCTGGCCGAGGCCGGCCTCGAGATCGGCATCACCTGGTACGGCGACCCCGACGGCGCCGATCGGACCGCCACCGAGGTCCGCGCCACCGGGCGGCGCTGCGAGGTCAGCGAGGTGGACCTGACCCGGCTGCCGGAGGCCGCGGCGGTGGTGGACGAGCTGGCCGATCGGCTCGGTGGCATCGGGGTGCTGGTCAACAACGCCGGCACCGGCGCCTCGACGCCGTTCGTCGACACCGGGTGGGAGCAGTGGCGGGAGGTGCTGGCCGTCGACCTGGACGCGCCGTTCCTGTGCGCGCAGCGAGCCGCGCGGCGGATGCGGGCCGCCGGTGCCGGCGGGCGGATCATCAACATCACCAGCGTGCACGAGCACGCGCCCCGGGTCGGCTCGGCCGCGTACTGCGCGGCGAAGGGCGGGCTGGGACTGCTCACCAGAGTGATGGCGCAGGAGTTGGCCGCCGACGGCATCACCGTCAACGCGGTCGCCCCCGGCGAGATCGCCACGCCGATGACCGGTCAGGAGGACGTCGACCCGTTCACCCAGGAGCGGCCCGGCGTACCGGTGGGACGGCCGGGCGACGCCCGGGAGGTCGCCGCCGTGGTGGCGCTGCTCGCCTCCCCCGCCGCCAGCTACGTCACCGGGGCGTCCTGGCCGGTCGACGGCGGCATGCTGCTGATGGGCCCGCAGGCCGCCGCGTTGACCACCGACGACTGGCGGTCGATCTGAGCACTGCCCGTTCACGGCGGACCTGCTCCATGGATGAAACCGGCGGTCGCGAACGGGACAGCGCCCGGCAAAGCGGGCACGTATCCTCCGCATTCCGGTGATCAGCGGGCGGCCACGTGGGGCCGGCCGACGACGGAGGGGGACCGGATGCCCGAGTGGGCTGGTCGGGGCGGCCGGCAACGACGCGCCTTCGGCGTCGGTGGGACGCTGCTCGGGGTCGCCGCCCTGATGCTGCTGGCTGCCTGGCGCAGCACCGGCTTCCTCAGCGACCTGTTGCTCAACCTCGGCGCCAGCGTGGTGCTCGCGGCCATCTCGTACGTCATCTTCGACCCACTGTTCGAGGAGGCCCGCAAGGCGCGGGTGCAGGAGCACCTGAGCTTCGACCAGCAGGCGTTCGTGACCCGGCTGCAGCGCGCCGGCCGCCGGGTGCGGATCCTCGACACCTGGACGATCCTGCTGGAGCAGCGGCATCGCGAGGAGACACTGGCAGCGGTACGCGCGGCACTCACCAACGGCTCGCAGGTGCAGTTGCTCCTGCTCGACCCGGACTGCACCGCCGCCCAGCAGCGCTCTGAGGAGCTGGAACGGCAGCGGGTGAACGTGCCGCGGCAGATTCGCACCAACCTGCGCCACCTGGCCGCCTTCTCCGACGCCCTCGACCCCCGGCTGCGACACCGGTTGCAGGTCCGGCTCTACGACGCCTCCCCGTCGATCCAGCTCTACCAGTGGGACGGCCGGGCGCTGATCTCGTTCTTCCCGATCGGGAAGCTGTCGTTCAACGTGCCCCAACTTGAGGTGGACATGGACAGCCCGTGGGGTGGGTTCGTGCACGCCCGGTTCGAGGAGCTGTGGGAGCACGAGCAGGCGACCGTGAACCTGGAACAGTACTGGTCGGTGACCGTCACGCTGCGCCACGACGACTCCGACGTGGTCGAGGTGCAGGTGCCCTACGTGACGGTCGACGGCCAGCACTACATCGACTGCCGCGCGTTCCGCCTGACCCGGCCGCTGACCGTGCGGGCCGTGCTGCCACCCCGGGCACCCGGGGCCGCGCCGACGGTGTTCGCGCTGGCCGAGCTGGCCGACGGAGACCGTACGCCGGCGGCCACCGTGGCCCGGACCTTCGACCAGAAGTACGGGCCCGGCGACGGGGAGCGGGCGGTACGCCGGCTGGTGTCGCAGCCGTCGGGCGGCGGCCCCCGTACCCCGGCACCCCGCTCGACTGCGGCCGGCGACCTACACGGACGGTGACCCCCGACCCTTTCGGTCGCGGGGGTACGCAGGACAATGGTGGCCACGGCTCACCGCCGTGCCGATCGCCAGGAGGACCGTCCGCGTGTCGCACAGCCCCGCTCCCCCGCCCGGGCCGGCGCAGCTGAGCGCCGACTGTGAGCGCTGCTTCGGGTTGTGCTGCGTGGTGCCCGCCTTCGCCGCGTCGGCGGATTTCGCCATCGACAAGCCGGCCGGGCAGGCCTGCCCGAACCTGCGCCCGGACCACCGCTGCGGCATCCACACCGAGCTGCGGGAGCGAGGGTTCCCGGGCTGCACGGTCTTCGACTGCTTCGGCGCCGGCCAACAGGTCGCCCAGGTGACCTTCGGTGGGCGGGACTGGCGGGACGCGCCCGAGACGCTGCCGGCGATGGCTGCGGCGTTCACCGTGCTTCGTCCGCTGCACGAGCTGCTCTGGTACCTCACCGAGGCGTTGGCGCTGCGCCCACCGGCCGAGCTGCGCGCCGAGCTGGACCGCGCCCGCGCCGAGACGGCGGCGCTCACCGGTGGCGACCCGGCGCAGTTGCGCGCCGTGGACGTGGCGGCGCACCGGGAGCGGGTCAACCCGCTGCTGTCCCGAGCCGGCGACGCGGCCCGCGCCCGAGGCGGCGTGGCCGGCCCGGACCGCCGGGGCGCCCAGTTGCTCGGGGCGGACCTGCGCGGGGTCGACCTGCGCCGGGCCAACCTGCGCGGTGCGCTGTTGATCGGCGCCGACCTGCGCGGGGTCGACCTGGGGCTGGCCGACGTCACCGGCGCCGACCTGCGCGGGGCGGATCTACGCGGCGCGGACCTGCGGGCCACTCTCTTCCTGCACCAGGCCCAGCTGGACGCGGCGCGGGGTGACGCGCGCACCGCGCTGCCGGCGACGCTCACCCGGCCGGCGCACTGGTCGGCGCTGGCGCTCACCCCGGTCCGCCGGCCATCCCGGGCCGCGGCCCCCGCCCGGCGCGGTCGACGCCGCTAACGATCGGTACGCGTCGCGCCCGGGGGTACACCTCGGTCGCCGCTCCGCTCGCGGAAGCCGGCGTCGACCGGGCACTGCGGGCATCGGGTGCGGTCGCAGAGTCGGCAGAGGTGAGCCAGGCTGCGGGCGTCGGTCACCTCGTCGCGCAACAGGGCACGGGCGATGTCGGCGAGTTGGTGGCGTTGTTCGGCGGGCAAGGGGGCGAGCAGCGCGTTCAGCGCCTGGTCTCGGGCCTGCAGGACGCGGTCGGCCGCCCTCGCACCCTCCGGTGTGAGGTGCAGCGCCCGGCTGCGCGCGTCGGCGCCGGCCCGCCGCTCCACCCAACCCTGCTCACGCAGTCGACGGACCAGGTGCGCGGCACCGGGCTGGCTGAGCCCCAGTACCTGACCCAGCCACTCGGCGGTCGCACCCGGCTGGTCCTTGACGACGACGAGCGCCTCCGCGAGCGCACCTCCGGCCCCGACCGACGAACTGACCGACGCGCGCATTCGGGAGCCGACGAGCAGGGCGAGTGCGCCGAGCAGGTTGGCCGAGCCATCCTCGGCTAGATTCATAAGTCATGAATTTACCCCGGCGGGCGTCGCTGCTCATCGTGTTGATGACCGTGGCGCAGCTACCGGTCGCGATGCGGCAACTGCTTGTCGTGCTGCTCGGTCACGAGAACACCGGCAGCTTCGCCACCGCCGGTGTGGCCAGCGCCGGCTGCGGCATCGGGCTGGCGGTCACCGCGCCACTGGTCGGCCGGCTGCTGGGCCGGCTCGGCAACCGGCCGGTGCTGCTGACCACCGGCGCCGTCCACCTGGTCACCCTGCTCGGGTTGGCGGTGGCCACGAACCCGGTGGCGTTCGTGGCGCTGGCCACCGCTGCCGGGCTGAGCACGCCGCCGGTCCTCGGCAGCGGGCGCGCACAGCTCGCCCGGATGGTCCCCTCCCCCGCGCTGAGCCGTGCGTACGCCGTCAACGCGGTCGGGCAGGAGGTGCTCTACGTGGGCGGGCCGCTTGCGGTGACGCTGAGCCTGCTGGTCAGCGGTCCGGCCGGGGCGCTGCTGACCTTCGCCGCGATCGGCACCGCCGGGCTGGTCGGCACCGCCGCCGTGGTGCCCTACCGCGCCGTCGACGACCGGTCCGCCGAAAGCCGTCCCACGACCTCCGGCCGGGCAACCCGTCGCACCATGCTGAGCACGCACGTCGGCTACATGGCCGCCATCGGTGGTATGTGGGTGCTGGTCCCCGCCTTCGCCACCACGGTTGGGCACCCGGACCAGGCCGGACTGCTGGTCACCGTCTGGTCTGTGGGCAGCCTGGCCGGCGGCCTGCTGCTGGCCCGCAGGGGTCGACCCGGCAGCCCAGGCGGCGCGTACCTGGCGCTGGTGGGCACGTTGGCCGTGACCTCGCTGGCGCTGCTGCTACCCCGGACCGTGCCGCAGATGGCCGTCGCGCTGGCGGTCTTCGGGCTGGCGCTGGCACCCTTCCTCGCCGTCACCGACGAGCTCCTGGCCCGGTCCACCCCGGCACCCCAGCTTGCCGAGGCGTACGGCTGGTTGCAGACGGCCGGGCAAATCGGTCTCGCCGTCGGCTCAGCCACCAGCGGGGCGATCACCGACCACTTCGGCAACACCCCGGGCTTCCTGGTGGTGTCCGCAGCGCTGGTGCTCGCCTCGGCCATCGCGCTGACCCGCCGACGGACCCTGCGCCTGCCGGAAGCGCCGCCGGAAGCCACCGCGGCCACGGAACCGGTGGCTGCGGCGGGGCGAGGTTTCGTCCGCGACGACGCCGGGTAGCCACCGCCGACGCGGAACGGCACCGACGGGGGGCACGGCGTGGGCTACCGAAAGCGTGACGGTGAGCTGCCGGCGGACCCGGCACATGCCGAGGACGAGGCCGGCCAGGTGCCGTTGGTGCAGGTCGAGGCGGACACCAAGGTCCCGCCGCCGGACGACACCGACGTGCCACCGGACATCGTCACCGAGGACAACAACTCGGGCATGACCGGCGGCTCCTCCGGCAGCAGCGGCGGCGGGTCGAGCATGCCCGGACATCCGGACGCGACCCGCTGAGGCGGTCTCGGCGCGGGATCAGCGACTGGCCAGCGCGGCCGCGCGCGCCTCGGTCATACCCTTGTTGGCCAGCCCGTCGGCCCGCTCGTTCTCGGGGTGCCCGTTGTGCCCCTTGACCCACAGCCAGGTGACCTGGTGCCGCTCGCAGGCCGCCTCCAGGCGCTGCCACAGGTCGGCGTTCTTCACCGGCTGCTTCGCGGCGGTCAGCCAGCCGTTGCGCTTCCAGGACGCCAGCCAGCTGGTGATGCCGTTGCGGACGTACGTGCTGTCGGTGTGCAGCTCCACAACGACCGGCCGGTTCAGGCTTTCCAGCGCCTGGATGGCCGCCATCAGCTCCATCCGGTTGTTGGTGGTCGGGGTGGCCTCGCCGCCGCACAGCTCCCGCTCATGGTCGCCGTAGCGCAGCAGCGCGCCCCAGCCGCCCGGCCCGGGGTTGCCGCTGCACGCCCCGTCGGTCCAGATCTGCACGCCCCTGCCGTCCACCGCGTCCACCATGCCCGGCAACCTACCGGGCGGCGACGCCGTACCCCGCGCTCGGGTGACCGCCGCGCCGGGCTGGGACCGCTGATTCCCGGCGGGTCAGCCGGGCAGGGGGCCGGCGTCCGGTGCGGCGCCGGACGGCGGGGTGCCGACGACGGCGGCCGGGATGCTCGGCGCGGGTCGGGTCGGGCGCAGCCGGTCGCGGACCCGGTGCACCGCGTCGCCGGCGGTGGCGGCGATCATCGGTAGCAGCCGGGTCGAGTTCATCACCGCGACCTCCTCGGCGGGGCTGGTGACGCCGTCGAGGAAGCGCAGCACCCGCTCGGCAGGGTTGCGGTCGAAGAGCCGGTCGAAGAACTCGGGACCACCGACCCCGCCCCGGTCGAGCGCGCGCAGCGCGACCGAGTCCATCCAGCGGTGCCGGCGCGGGTAGGCCGGCGCGGGCACCGGCGGCTGGCCGGCGGCGAGGGCGCGGGCCACCTGGTCGGCCTGGCGGTACATGGCGGAGAAGGTGAAGCCGGTGGACGGGCGGGTCGCGCCGCCGGCCGTGCCGAGGCGGACGACCCGGGTCGAGGGCCGGGCCGGAAACGGGGCGTCGGTCATCGGGATCACCCCGTTCTCCACCTCGCGCACCCGCAGCCGGGCCGGGTCCAGCCCGAGCAGGTCGCGGTAGCCGGCCAGCGCCGTGTCGTACCCGGCGTCGGTGAGCAGCCCCGGCGAGAACTCGGTGTACTCGACCAGGGCGTAGCGGTCGCTCACCGGCAACACGTAGCCGAAGGAGACGCCCCGGGCTGGCTGCGGGGTGCGGAAGTCCATCAGCACCGCCCGCGCCGGATCGAACGTCGGCCGGTCCGCCTCCAGCCACCACCCCCGGAAGTGCTGCAACCAGGTGGTCCGCCCGGGTCGTGCCGGTGGGCGGGGGCGGGAGTCCAACACCCAACCGGCGCGCACCGTGGGCCCACCGCCGGTGCGCACCACCACCTGGGCGCCGTCGTCGGCCACGCTCTCGGCGGGGGCGACGATCCGGGTCGCGCCGAGCCGGCGCTCGGCCTCGGCCGCCCGGTCGTAGACCGGGCCGGAGCGGAGCATGGCGTACCGCAGCGGGGTCAGGTCCAGCACCCGACGCCGCGCCGGCGTGGCCACCTCGACCTGCTGCCAGCTCGCGCTGAGCAGCGGGTCCAGGTCGCTGTCCGGGTGGCCCCAGAACGCCCAGGTGCGGTCCTGCCCGCGTCGGCGCACCGGGTCGACGACCGCGATCCGCAGGTCGCGGACGCCGTGCCGGTCCAGCGCGGCGAGCAGCAGCGACGCGGCGCCGCCGCCGCCGAGCAGCGCGAGGTCGACGTCGAGCGGCGCGGATTCGGTCACCGCATCACGCTGCCACACCACCTGCCGGCGTCACGCGCCACCACCCGACGCGACGCGTGGTCAGGCCGCCCGGGCGGGCTCGGGGGCGGTTGGGGGCGGATCGGCGTAGGCGCGGGCCACCGCCGCGCGGTTGAAGACCCGCCAGGTGGCGGCGGAGACGCCGATCGCCACCACGAGCCCGACCCAGTACGGCGCGGTGATGCCGAACCGGGCGGCGAGCAGGCCGCCGAGCAGCGCGCCCACGCAGTTGCCACCCGCCGCCACGAAGAGCGTGGTGCTCGCCACCCGACCCTGCAACTCCGGTGGGGTGAGCCGTTGGCGCAACGAGTTCGCCACGATGTTCCACAGTGCGCTGTGCACGCCGAAGGCGAAGAGCGCGAACCCGACCACGATCGTGCTGCGCGACGCGGCCAGCGCCAGGTGCAGCCCCGCCTCGATCACCAGACCGATCCGGATCGTCCAGGTGGCGCTGGTCCAGGCGATGAGCCGGTCGCCGAGGAGCGCGCCGAGCACCCCGCCGCAGGCCATGCAGGTGAACAGCAGCCCGTAGCCGACCGACCCGAGCCGCAGCCGCTCGTCGGCGAGCAGCACCAGCACCGCCAGTGCGGCGGTCAGGGTCACGTTGAGCAGGCCGATCAGCACGGCCATCGTCCGCAGCAAGCGCTGGTGGGCCAGCCAGCGCAGTCCTTCCACGATCTCCCGGCGCATCGAACGGGTCCGCCGGGTGTTCGCGTCGGTGGCGGCGGCCCGGAAGTCGCCCCCGATCAGCGCCACCAGGACCGCGCTGAGGGCGTACGTGACGGCGTTGACCAGGAACGGGCTGCCCGCCGAGAGGGCGAACAGGAAACCACCCAGCGGTCCGGCGAGCATGCCGTTCATGAGGGTGGTGCCGCCGCCGAGCCAGCCGTTGGCGCGCTCCAGCCGGTGCCGGGGCACCACGGTCGGCAGCATGGCCTGGCTGGCCGAACGGAACACGATCTCACCGGTGTTGACCACGAACAGCACCACGTACAGCAGCGCCACCCCGGCCCGGTCGGTCATGATCGCCGCGGCCAGCACGGCCAGCGCCACCACCCGGACCAGGTCGATGATGATCATCAGGCGGCGCCGGTCCATCCGGTCCACCAGCACGCCGCCGGGCAGGGCGAAGAGCAACCAGGGCAGCCAGGCCACCGCGGATGCGGCGGCCACCACGAGCGGGTCGTCGGTACGCGACGCGACGAACAGCGGCGCGGCGACGGTGGCCAGGCCGCTGCCCAGGGCGGAGAGCGTGCTCGCCGCCCAGAGCCGCGCGAACCGTGTCCCCAGTCCGGCAACCCTGTCCTGTGTCACGGGCACGGAACCTACCAGCGGCTCTCCCGTTCTCCTCCTCGATTTGTCCGTCGGCAGAACGGCGGCTGACGCGCAACGCCGCTGGCCGGGTGGGGGCAATCCCGTCGGCGCCGGCAATACCTCGCCATCGACCCAGCCGTGACAGCCCGGCCGGACGGACATCGACCGGGTCACCGGTGCCGGTCGGCCCGTCGGGGCGTTTCCGCAGCTCTCCCCGTCTTCGGGTGGACACGTGACGGCAACGAGGATTTCTCATTTTCACCGGATCGAGGACCCAACGCACCTAGTGTTGGTCACACCGGTGCTAGTCACGGAGATGGCCACCCGAACGACGTCCCACGCAGTCAGCGGACGAAATGTGAGGGAAGACGCGTATGAAGGTCTCAACAGCACTCTGTTCGGCGGCGCTCGGCGTAGGCCTCGGCACGCTCCTGCTGCCGGGCGCCGCACTGGCCGACACCACGGTGTCACCAGCCACCACGCCGGTCGGCGGGACCGTCGTGCTCACCGCGACGACCTGCAACCCGAAGTCGGGTGACGCCCTCTTCCGTGTCACCGGCCCCAACCGCGACCAGAATGTCCGGTCGACCACGGCCGCGGCCGGCGGTGGGCTCAGCGCCGAACTCTTCACCGCCGGCTTCACCCTGGGCACGTACACGGTGGCGGCGACCTGCGGCGACGGCAGCTCAGCCGGCAGCGCCACGTTCACCGTCACCCCGATCGGCGGTGCCCCGGCCGGCTCCGGCGGAGACAGCCGCGACAACGGCACTCTCGCCGCCGGTGGCACGCTGCTCGGCACCGCCGTCGCGGGCGCGGTCATCCTGCTTCGCCGACGCCGTCCGGTGTCCGCCGTCGCCTGACCGGCGACCCGCTCCATCCCTGAGGACGGGTGCCCGTGCCGGTGACACCGGCGCGGGCACCCCGACGATCCCGTACGGAGGTGCGCACGGTGTGGTGGCGGCGGACCCTTCCGGCGGTGGTCGCGCTGCTCGGCGTGACCGGGCTGGGGCTGATCGCCGTCGGCCTCACCGCCGACCCGGCACGACCACCACGACCACCGGCCGACGCGCCGACGCGCACCCACCCCGCACCGGACCTGGCGCCACTGCCCCGCGCCGCGCCGGTCCGGGTGCAGATCCCGGCCATCGACGTCCGCGCCGAGGTCGTCCCGGTCGGCGCGGACGCCGCCGGGGTGCTGGAGGTGCCGCCACTGGACCGGCCCAGCGTCGCCGGCTGGTACCGACACGGGGTCAGCCCCGGTGAGACCGGCAACGCGGTTTTGGTCGGGCACGTCGACTCCCCGGCCGGTCCGGCGGTCTTCTTCGACCTCGGTCGGCTACGCGCCGGCCAGCAGATCCAGGTCACCCGCGCCGACGCCCGGGTGACCACGTTCACTGTGGATGATGTCCGCGCGTACCCCAAGGACCGCTTTCCCAGCGGCCTGGTCTACGGTCCGGCGGACACCGCCGGGCTGCGACTGATCACCTGCGGCGGCCGGTTCGACGCCGGGACCGGCAACTACGTGGACAACGTCGTCGTCTTCGCCACCCGCACGGCCTGAGACCGCCGGCCCGCCTGTCGGGAGCCGGACCCCGCTCGGCAGAATGCGGTGGCACCATCCCCTCCGGGCACCTCGATCGGGGCGGTGCGCCGGCGGCGGGGAGGCACGCGGTGGATCAGCGACCGGTACGGGACCGAGCCGGCCTTGGCGTACGCGCCCTGGCCCGTCGACTGCTCGGTCGGGTCGAGACCGACTCCCCCACGGCACGCCGGTCCAACCCGGATGCCGTGGTCGACTGCGCCGTCTACGTCAACGGCCGGCGCGAACCCGGCCGTCCGCACTACGCCGACGCGTACGCACGCGCCCGACACGGCCGCGACGCCTTCGTCTGGCTGGGGCTGCACGAGCCGGGCCCGGCGGTGCTCGCCGCGGTGGGCCGGACCTTCGGCCTCGACGAACTGACCGTCGAGCAGGCGCTCGCCGACGGGCACCGGCCCACCGTGCAGCGGCACGGGCCGGTCACCCTGCTGGTGCTCCGCACCGCCGGGTACGTGGAGCACGCCGAGCTGACCGACACCTCCGAGGTGATCGACACCGGGGACGTGATGGTGCTGCTCGGTGACCGGTTCGCCCTCACCGTGCGGCACGGCGCCGCCGGGGCGCTGCGCAGCGTCCGCGCCGACATCGAGCGCCGCCCCGCGCTGCTGGCCGCGGGGCCGTGGGCGGTGGCGTACGCGGTCTGCGCCCGGATGGTCGACTCCTACCTCGAGGTGGCCGGGCACGTGGAGCGGGACCTGGAACGGGTCGAGGAGTCGGTGTTCGCCCGCGACCGCTCCGTCGACATCCAGCACATCTATCAGCTCAAGCGCGAGGTGGTGGAGTTCAAGCGGGCGGTGCTGCCGTTGCAGGCGCCGATGCGCACGCTGCTCGACCCGGGCAACGACGGGCCGCCGCGCGCCCTGCACCGCTGGTTCGTCGACGTGGACGGCCGGCTGAGCCGGGCGGTGGATCGGGTGGCCGCGTACGACGACCTGCTCACCTCGATCGTCCAGTCCCGACTGGCGCAGCTCGCCGTGGAGCAGAACAACGACATGCGCAAGATCGCCGCGTGGGCGGCCATCGCGGCCGCCCAGACCGGCATCGCCGGCGTCTATGGCATGAACTTCTCGCACATGCCGGAGCTGACCTGGCGCTACGGCTACGCTGGCGCACTCGCCCTGATGGCGTTGGCTGCCCTCGGCCTGTACCGCCTGTTCCGCCGCTCCGGCTGGCTCTGACCCGCCGGGGGCGCGGGACGGGTCAGTGGGGCTGGGAGAGGAGGAAGCTGCGGATCCGGTCGCGGGGACTGTCGGTCAGTTCGGGGCCGTGGGTGAAGGCGGCGATGTCGTAATCCAGCTCGCCGAGGACGTGCGCGGTCTGCTGGGTCAGCCGGAAGTCGTTGCACAGCCACTTCACCGGCCAGCGGACCCCGAGCACGTTGAACAGCGCGTCCCCGGTTATCAGCAACCGGGTCGGCTCGTGCAGCAGCGACACGTGCCCCGGGGAGTGCCCGGGAGTGTGCACCACCCGCAGTCCGCCACCGACGTCGATCAGATCGCCGTCGACCAGCGGCTGCGCCACCTCGACGGCGGGGAACCGGCCCCCGTCGACCCGGGCGAAGAACCGGCCGCCGGTCACCGCCGGGTCGTTGACCGGTTTGCGGCCCGCCTCGGCGTACGGCACGTCGGCCGCGTGCGCGGCGACTGGGGCACCGGTGCGGCGGGCCAACTCCGCCGCCCCGCCTGCGTGATCGGGATGCGCGTGGGTCAGCACAATCCGGGTGACGTCCGCCGGCACCTTGCCGATCGCCGCCAGCCCGCGCACGATCCGGGCGGGCGCCCGGGTCAGCCCGCAGTCGATCAGCGTGACGCTGCCGTCGTCGCTCACGAAGGCGTACGAGTTGACAGCCGCGCGGCCCAGGGTGGGGATGCGCCAGACGTTCGGGGCGAGCGGCACGGCCGGAGATCGCGACATGTCGCGAGTCTAGGATCGACCGTCAACCATCCCTGCCCCAGCGGTACACCGGTGCGGGGCGGGCGGCTAACGTCGCCCGGGTGATGTGGCAGCGGTACGTGGCGATCGGCGACAGCACCACCGAAGGGCTCGACGATCCGGACGGCGCCGGCGGCTACCGGGGCTGGGCCGATCGGTTCGCCCTGGCGGTGGCCCGCGCGCAGGGCGGCCTGGAGTACGCGAACCTGGCCATCCGTGGCCGGACCACCGCCCGGATCCGCGCCGAGCAGCTCCAGCCCGCCCTCGACCTGGCCCCCGACCTGGCCACCGTGGTCGCCGGCATGAACGACGTGCTGCGCCCCTCCTTCGACGCGGAGCAGGTCGCCGAGCACGTCGCGGAGATGCAGCGGGCGCTGGTGGGGCAGGGCGCCACCGTGCTGACCTTCACCATGCCGGACCCGGCACCGGTGATGCCGCTGGCCCGGCCGCTGCGAGGCCGGATGCTGGCGCTCAACGCGGCACTGCGGGTGGTCACCACGCAGACCGGTGCCACCCTGCTCGACCTGGGCGCGCACCCGGTCTCCTCCGATCCCCGGCTGTGGAGCGACGACCGGCTGCACGCCAACAGCGCCGGCCACGCGCGGATCGCCGCCGCGCTGGCGTACACGGCGGGTCTGCCCGGGTTCGACGACTCCTGGACGCAGCCGTTGCCGCCGGTGTCACGGCGGCGCCGCGGTGAGGTGCTCGGCGCCGAGCTGGCCTGGACCCGCCGGCACCTGCTGCCCTGGCTGGTTCGGCACCTCCGCGGACGGTCGTCCGGCGACGACCGGGTCGCGAAGCGGCCGGTGCCGCTGCCCGTGCCGCTGGAGTAGCGACGGTCGGCGTCCGGGGCCGGTTGGCGGTGCGGCAGGATGGCGGCGTGGGTAAGGGTGCGGGGCGTCGGCGGGCGGACGCGACGACGGGACGGGCCTGCCCGTGCGGCTCCGGCCGGGTGTACGCCGACTGCTGTGCCGAGGTGCACGGCGGCGTGGCGCATGCGCCGACCGCCGAGGCGCTGATGCGCTCCCGGTTCAGCGCCTTCGCCCTCGGCGACGCCGACTACCTGCTGCGTAGCTGGCACTCCTCGACCCGCCCGGCGCGGCTGGAGCTGGAGCCCGGGCAGCGGTGGACCCGGCTCGAGATCGTCGAGACCGAGCGGGGCGGCCTGCTCGACACCGCCGGCACCGTGACGTTCCACGCGCACTACCGGGACGCGGGTCGGCCGGGCACGCTGACCGAACGCAGCCGGTTCGTCCGCGAGGACGGCCGGTGGGTCTACCTCGACGGCGAACAGCCATGACGGCTGCGCCGACGACCGGTTCGCGCGTAGGATGACGTCGGCGTAGTCCTGCGCCGCACCTCCCTCCCGGCGCTCACGCCGCCGGCCATGCGGAGGCAAAGGGGGCCTGAGCCCTCGGGACGTGGTGCCACATGCCCCACTCCGGCGGGGTCGACGGGAGCGTGAGTCCCGGTGACCGTGCCGTTGACCGGGAGCATGTGATGACCAACCAGAGATCGTTCAAGACCCGGGTCCGAGCCCGGATGGAGAAGACCGGCGAGAGCTACACCACCGCCCGCCGGCACCTGATCAATCGGACCGCCGCACCCACCGTCGCGCCGGCACCGGACGTGTCGCCGTCTCCGGCACCCGCCGCGGCGCAGACCGAGCGGATCGCCGACGACCTGATCCACGCGCGGACCGGCCGCGGCTGGGCGGAGTGGTTCGCCCTGCTCGACGCCGCGGGCGCCACCGAGCGGACGCACACCGAGATCGCCCGCCAACTGGTCGTCGAGCACGAGGTACCGGGCTGGTGGGCACAGAGCATCACGGTCGGGTACGAGCAGGAACGCGGCCTGCGCGCGCCCGGTCAGCAACGCGGGGGTGGCTTCTCGGCCAACGCCAGCCGGACGGTGGCGGTGCCGGTACTGCGGCTGTTCGGGGCGTTCGCCGACGAGACGGCACGCGCCCGTTGGCTGCCCGACGCCGAGGTGCGCCTCCGCACCGCCACCACGCCCCGCAGCTTCCGGGCCGACTGGGCCGGTGGTCCCACCCGGATCGTGGTCGGCTTCGAGGCGGTCGGCGAGTCGAAGGCCCGGGTCAGCGTCTCGCACGAGAAGCTGACGGGGGCCGAGCAGGCCGCGGAGCTGAAGGTGTACTGGCGGGAGCGGCTCGCCGCGTTGAAGGTACTGCTGGAGTCGGACGGAGACCACCGATGACCATGACGTTCATCAACCTGCCGGTGCGCGACCTGACCACTGCCGCCGAGTTCTACCGGGCGCTCGGCTTCACCAGCGAGCAGGAGAACTTGGAGGGGGGCAACGTGCTGATCACCGTCTCCGACGGCACCCGGCTGATGCTGCACCTGCGCTCGGCCTTCGAGGGGTACACCGGGGTCGCCGCTACGAACACGGAAACCAGCCGGGAGGTCATCGTGGGGCTGTCGGCACAGAGCCGGGAGCGGGTCGACGAACTGGTCGACCGGGCGGTGGTGGCCGGCGGGGTGTCGGTCGGGCCGGGAGTGGCCAACGGGTCGATGTACATGCGCGGCTTCCGGGATATCGACGGCCACCAGTGGTCGTTCCTGCATCTGGCCGGCTGAGCGAAGGCCCGGCGGCGGCCCCTCCGGCCGCCGCCGGGGAGGCCGCCGCCGGTCAGACGGTCGTGGCGTTGTCGCTCGGAGGGTTGGTCGTGAACGAGCCCCGCCCGGCGGTGGGCCGGGCGTGCGACCGTCGGTGGCGGGCCACCAGCACCAGCGCCACGATGAGGTACGGCCCAGCCGTGACCGCGAACGCCACCGCGTTGCCGGCCGCTGTGGCGACCAGGCCGTAGCCGACGTAGGTCACGATGATCAGCACGTCGGTGGCCATCCCGGCCAGCGAGGTGACCGTGGCGCGGCTGCTCCCGGTGATCTGGGCCTGGAGTCGCGCGTCGGCCAGCACGGTGGCCAGTTGCGCGGCCCCGAACGCCACGGCGAGCAGCACGAAGCCGGCCGGGTGCACGATGAGGGCACCCCCGCCCAGCGTGACGGCGACCACGCCCAGCAGGGCGGCGTAGCCCCGGCCGCTCAGCCGCTCACCCGCCGGGGCGAGCAACCCTCCGGCGGTGACGCCCGCCCAGAGCAGCAGGAGCAGCAGCGGCACGACCTCCGCCCCGACGCCGGTGTCCAGGGCCAGCAGCGGGGTGTACTCGTCCAGCGCGCCCCAGTCGGCGGCCACCACCGCGACCAGCAGCACGGCGGCACGCACCGGCGGATGTGTACGGACCTGCGCCAACCCGGCCCGCAGCGCGTCCCGCCAACCCAGGTCGGCATCGTCGTTGTCCGCACCGACGAGCTGGACCGCCGGTGCCGCCGCGGTCGGCACCGGGTCGCGGTCCCGGGCCGCGGCGGCGGCCACCGGCGCCGCGACCCAGGCAGGGTCGTGCGGCGCGGTCGGGAGGGTGCGGTGCTCCGGGAACCGGGTGGCGACGGCGGCGGCGAGCAGGCAGGCGAGCACGCTGGCCAGACCGACCGCCGGGTATCCGCCGGCGGCGAGCACCGGGCCGGCGAGCACTCCGGTGACCAGTACGCCCAGCACACCCGCTGTCCGGGCCCGGCCGAGCACCCGGGGGTACCGGCCGACCGCGCCGAGCCGGTCCAACTCGGTCCACACCAGCGCCTCCAGTGCGCCGGAGGCCAACGCCCCGCCCGCGCCCCAGAGCAGGAACCCGACCGCGAACGCCGGGTACGACGGAACCAGCACCCAGAGCGCGAAGCCAGCGGCCGTCACCAGCGGAGCGAGGCACAGCAACAGCCGGCGGGACACCGCGTCGGCCCAGGCGCCGGAGGGCACCTCGAACAGGATGCCGGCAGCCGACCAGATGACGAAGAGCGAGGAGACCTGCCCCACCGACAGCCCGGTGTCGGCGAAGAGCAGCGCGTACAGCGGGTAGAGCAGGACGAGGTCACTGAGGAACGCGTACCCGTAGAGGGTGACCGCGAGCCGGCGGACCGCCGGGTCGGGCACGCGCGAGGCGAGGTGGGTCATGAGGCCTTCCCGTGGGAGCGGAGACGGACACCGGACGTGCGGTGCCCGTGGTGGCCCACGGGATCGGCCTACGGCGTTGGATCAATGTCGCCAGGTCATGTCGGCGATGCTAGACCTGGTTCGCGGCGCCGGCCAGCGTTTTCGGGGTGCCCGACGACGCGAAGCGGGGCGGGCTCCCTAGGGAGCCCGCCCCGCTGTCCCGCACGGTGTCAGCGACGGTCCGGGTCCAGCGGCGGGATGACCGTGGTGGCCTCGATGTCGTCGCTGGTGCGCTGGCCGGGCGCCACGCGGTCGCCGCCGCTCACCACCCGGGTCGCGTCGGCGTCGACGCCGGGGCTCACCACCTGGGTGGCGTCGGGTCGGCGGGCGGACGCACCACCTGGGTGGCCTCCGGGTCGGCGGACGGACGCACCACCTGGGTGGCCTCCGGGTCGGTGTCGACGGCCGACGGCCGGGCCAGCTTGGCCTCGGCGTCCCGACGGCCGGCCCGGTAGGCCCGGGCGTGCGTGGCGATCAGCTGCGACTCCTGCTCGGCGCGGGTCAGCCACGCCTCCCAGCGGCTCTGCATCGGACGGATCAGGCCGCCGCCGACCCCGACGACGAGGATGCCGCCGACGGTGGCCAGCACGGCGATCAGCACGGGGGTGGTGACCGCGGTGGCTACGCCGATCTGGTTCAGCGCGGCGATGACGCCGAGGCCGAGGATGAACACCGAGGCGATGCCGGCCAGCACCCGACCGTAGGACAGGCCGCCGAGCGCGCCGCTGATGATGTCCTTGACGGCGTTGGCGATGGCGGCGGCGACCACGACGATGACGATCGCGACGAAGGCGCGGGGCAACCACGAGATCACCGCGGCGATCAGGTCGGAGATCGGGTTCGGTCCCCAGATGCCGAAGGCGAGCTGCAGGGTGAGCAGCAGCACCGCGTAGTAGACGACCTTCGCCACGATGTCGCTGGCGTCGTACCGGGAGCGGCTCAGTGCCCGGCGGATGCCGCCGCGTTCGACGGCGCGGTCGAAGCCCACCCGCTCCAGGACCTTCTCCACGATCTTCAGTACGGCCTTGGCGATCAGCCATCCCGCCACCAGGATCGCCAGGAAGGCGACGGCCTTGGGCAGAAAGAGCATCACCGAGCGGAGGGCGTCGCCCACCGCATCGCTGACGTTGTCACTCATCGGGTTTCCTCCACGCGGGGCAGCCGGGACGGTCGGTCCCGACCTACCCCCGCTGCCGCGCGCGGAAACGCCGGCCGCTCAGCGCTGCGGCGCTCCGGGGTGGTCGTCGCCTTCCTCGGCGGCGGCGGCAACGCCCTCCGTCACCGGCCCCAGATCCGGCGTCGCGGGTGTCACCGGCTGGCCCGGCCCCGCCGCGTGTGGTGCCATCTGGTCGAAGAAGCGCAGCAGCTCGACCGGGAACGGCATGACCAGGGTGCTGTTCTTCTCGGCCGCCACGTCCACCACGGTCTGCAACAGGCGTAGCTGGTACGCGCCGGGTGTGGCCTCCATCGCCCGGGACGCGTCGGCCAGGCGCCGCGACGCCTGGAACTCGCCGTCCGCGGCGATCACCCGGGCCCGGCGTTCCCGTTCCGCCTCGGCCTGCCGGGACATCGACCGTTTCATCCCTTCGGGCAGCGAGACGTCCTTGACCTCCACCCGCTCGATGAGCAGCCCCCACGGCTTCTCGGTGGGCGCGTCGATGACGGACTTCAGCTCGGCGTTGACCCGTTCCCGGTCGCCCAGCACGGTGTCCAGGTCGGCCCGGCCGATCACCGAACGCAGCGCGGTCTGCGCGACCTGGAGCACCGCCGAGGGATAGTCGTGCACGTTCACCAGCGCCTTCACCGGGTCCACCACCCGGTAGTAGACGACCGCGTCGACGGTGAGCGTGACGTTGTCCCGGGTTATCGCGCCCTGTGCCGGTACGCCGATCACGGTGGTCTGCAGGCTGACCCGCGCCATCCGGTCGGCGATCGGGACGATCAGTTGCAGGCCCGGCTGGCGGACCCGCTCCAGCACCCGACCGAACCGGAACACGATGCCGCGTTGGTACTGCTGCACCTGCCGGACGCTGAGTGCCAACGCCAGCAGCACGACCACGACGACGATGACCAGGCCAACGACGGCGGCTCCCATGACATCCCGCTCCCCCGGAGGCGCCCACCTCCCCGGAGCGCCGGGTACCCGTTCCGTCCCCGGCCATGCCGCCGTTCGGGATCTGCCCGGATGGCCCAGGCGCTGGGCCTCATCTGGTCGTGTGCGACTGGCCGTCCCGCGGTGTGGAGTGCCCCGAGCCCACCCTCGCCGTCGTGGATCTGTACGTGGTGATGTGTCGTGCGTGCTGCACTGTCACCTGTCCTTGGTGCTGGGCTGCGTCGTGATCAGGGAGTCGAACCCCGCGCTGCCCTCCGCGCGCCAGGAGAGGGTGCCGGTTTGCAGCCGGCCCTGTGTGTACACGCCTCCACGACGGCTACCTGCTCCACATCGTCTCCGCCGGTCAGTCCAGCAGGTCCGCCTCCCAGTTAGTACGCTGGATCTGCACCTCGAGTTCGCGCAGTTCCCGGGCCAGTTGGTCGGCGCGACCCCGCAGCTCCGCGACCGGCAGCGCGGCGAGCATCTTCAACTCTGAGCGCAACTGCCGGGCGTACTGGCCACGCCCACCGCCGGCGGCGGCGTCGGCGGAGCTCGTGATCGCGGCGTGCCGCAGGCGCAGGACGTCCCGCCGCGCCAACGCGTCGGTGAGCGTGCCGAGGCCGCCGACCGGGACCGTGGCGTTGGTCCGGTTGATCCGCCGGATCAGCGTCTCCAGCCCGTCGAGTACCTCGTCCAGCTCGATCAGGAGCGCCCCGGCGTCCTCGGACGGCAGCTCACCCTCCTGGTACCGGGCGCTGCCGGTGATCCGGGTTCGCAGCTGTTCCACCCGTCGTACCGCATCGGCGCGATCTGCCAACGCCTCACCAAGCTTCATCTTCCACCCCCGAGTCAGCGCGGCCAGATTAGCCGAACTTTGATCTCCCGGCCGACCGGTTATCCCGCCGTCGACTCCGGTTCACCAAGGTCTAGCGCGCGGGTGAGATTTGGCAATATCCTCCAGAGCACGTGCGGCCACTGGAGTTACTTTTCATCCCCCGCCGTCGGCCGCAGGAGGAGATGTCATGCACGTCGACCATTCCGAAGTGGATCGCCGGACGCTGCTGCGCGCCGGTCTCGGCGCCGCCACAGTTGCTGTGGTCGGGAGTCAGCTCGCCCTCCCGGGCGCGGCGCAGGCCGCCCCCGGCACCGACCTGGACTGGATCATCAGCTGCGACGAGTGGGACGCCCGCCCGCCGAAGGATCCGCTGGCGGTCAGCGCCATCGCCACCAACAAGATCATCGTGCATCACATGGCCTTCCCGAACGTCACCGACTACTCCCGCGAGCAGGCGGTCAAGCTGGCCCACGACTGCCAGGACCTGCACATGGACGGCAACGGCTGGTCGGACACCGGCCAGCACTTCACCGTCAGCCGGGGCGGCTACGTGCTGGAGGGCCGTCGGGGCAGCCTGGAGCGGCTGGAGGTCGGCGACCGGCAGATGATCTCGGCGCACTGCCCGGGCGAGAACGGGCGGGCCATCGGGATCGAGAACGAGGGCACCTACGTCACGGAGACCCCACCGCAGGCGCTGACCGACTCGCTGGTGAAGCTCTGCGTCTCCATCTGCCGGCAGTACGGGCTGCACGCGCACGACATCTTCGGCCACTGGGACTTCCGTACCACGCAGTGCCCGGGCGCGGCCTTTTACCGACAGTTCCCCGCACTGCGCCAGCGGGTGTTCGCCGCCCTCGGCACCGACCTGGGCGACGTGCCGGCGCGCCGCTGGCCGGACCTGTGGCGCTTCGTCAACTCCCCGTCGGTCCGGGTGGTGCAGTACCTGCTCGCGTTCCGCGGCTACCCGGTGACGGTCAGCGGCACGTTCGACGCCGCCACCGTGACGGCTGTGCAGGACTGGCAGGCCCGGAACGGGATCCCGGTGGACGTGGACGCCACCCTCACCACGCCGACCTGGGAAACCCTGGTGCCCGAGTTGAACCAGCACGCCACCGGCCTGCCGGTCACCGCGGTGCAGGAAATCCTCGCCACCAAGGGGTTCGCCGTCACCGTCACCGGGGCGTACGACCACGCCACCCGAGCGGCGGTGAAGGACCTGCAGGCGCTGCACGGGCTGCCTCGCAACGGCAAGCTCAGCACGAGCACCTGGTGCACCGTCGTTGGCGGGACGGTCCGGCAGTCGTTCCGGCACCGCTGATCCTCGGCACGGTGGCGGCGCGGACCGCGTCCACGCCGCCACCAGGCCCGACACCAGCGCAAACGTGGGCGCGCCTCGTTGTCCACCCCCCACCGGTCTGCGACGATGACGCCGACCAGGACCAAGGAGGGTGCTGTGCAGACGCGACTCAACCCGTACCTCAACTTTCCCGGCACCGCCCGCGGCGCGATGGAGTTCTACCACCGCGTGTTCGGCGGCGAGCTGACGATCAACACCTTCGGCGAGTTCGGCAGGGCCGAGCCGGGCCTGTCCGACCAGATCATGCACGCGCGGTTGGAGTCCCCCAGCGGCTTCACGCTGATGGCCTCGGACACGGCGCCCGGGATGAACCACGTGCCCGGCAGGAACATCGCGATCAGCCTCAGCGGTGACAACGCCGACGAGCTGCGCGGCTACTGGGACCAACTCTCCGCGAACGGGTCGGTGCTCGTGCCGATGGAGAAGCAGATGTGGGGCGACGAGTACGGCCAGTGTGTCGACCCGTACGGCATCGATTGGATGGTCAACATCGTCCAGCCGCAGGCCTGACCTGCGCGGCCTCGCCGGTGGACCGGTTTGGCCGACGACCCGGGCGGAAAGAGTGCGGGGCATGAGATGGGCCCGCCGAGCCGTACCTGCCGTCGCCGCCGCTGTCGCCGCGCTCGCCGCGCGGGACCTGATCCAGCGCGACCACGCGCTGCTGCGCAATTTTCCGGTGCTCGGGCGCGCCCGGTACCTGCTGGAAGCGATCGGGCCGGAGCTTCGGCAGTACATCGTGGCCGGCAACAACGAGGAACGGCCGTTCACCCGGGACCAACGCCGCTGGGTGTACGCGTCGGCGAAGCAGCAGAACAACTACTTCGGCTTCGGCACGGACAACGACATCGAGTACACCCCCGGCTACCCGATCATCAAACACCGCACCTTCGGCCGGGCCGTGCCGCCGTCGACACCGACCGCCGGGCACGACGTGCGGCTGCCCTGCGCCAAAGTGCTCGGCGCGGCCCGGGGACGGGCCCGCGCGTTCCGACCGGAGTCGGTGGTCAACATTTCCGGGATGAGCTTCGGCTCGCTCTCCGGCAACGCCGTCACGGCACTCAACCGGGGCGCGGCGCTCGCCGGGTGCTTGCAGAACACCGGCGAGGGTGGCCTGTCGCCGTACCACCGCAACGGCGGTGAGCTGGTCTTCCAGCTCGGCACGGCGTACTTCGGCTGCCGGGACGAGCACGGCCGGTTCAGCCTGGACCGGCTGAAGGACCTGGTCGCCAGCGCGCCGGTGCGAGCGCTGGAGATCAAACTGACTCAGGGCGCCAAGCCCAGCCTCGGCGGGCTGCTGCCCGGGGCGAAGGTGTCCGCCGAGATCGCCGCCACCCGGGGCATCCCGGCCGGGCAGGACTGCGTCAGCCCGTCCCGGCACGCCGAGTTCTCCGACTGCGACAGCCTTCTCGACTGGGTGGAGCTGCTGGCCGCCGAGACCGGCCTGCCGGTCGGCATCAAGTCGGCGGTCGGCGACCTGGGCTTCTGGCAGGACCTGGCGACCCTGATGCGGGACACCGGCCGGGGCGTCGACTTCGTGACGATCGACGGCGGCGAGGGCGGCACCGGCGCCGCGCCCCTGATCTTCACCGACTCGGTGTCGCTCCCGTTCCAGCAGGGCTTCTCCCGGGTCTACAAGGTCTTCGCCGAGCACGACCTGCACGAACAGGTGGTCTTCGTCGGCAGCGGCAAGCTCGGCCTGCCGGACAACGCCATCGTCGCGTTCGCGCTCGGCTGCGACCTGGTCAACGTGGGCCGGGAGGCGATGCTGTCGATCGGCTGCATCCAGGCGCAGAAGTGCCACACCGACACCTGCCCCACCGGGGTGGCGACGCAGAACGCGTGGCTGAGCCGGGGCCTGGATCCCACGCTCAAGTCGGTTCGGGCGGCCAACTACCTGCGGACGCTGCGCCGGGACCTGACCAAGGTGGCCGAGGCGTGCGGCGTGGAGCACCCCGGCCTGATCGACACCGACGCGGTGGAGATCCTGGACGGCCGCACCGGCTCCACCCCCCTGCACAAGGTGTACGGCTACCGGCCGCAGTGGGGGCTGCCCTCGCCGGCCGACCGGGCGGAGATCGTCCGGCTGATGAACCCGGAGGCACCGCAGGGCGGCAGCGCCCCGCCCTCCCCCACCGCCGTCGGTTGACCGGCGCCCGCCGATAACGCGTGGAACCGGCGCCAGGTGGCACCGTATCGTGGCGCGGTGCTGATCAGACGTGAGACGCCCGCCGATGTCGAGGCCATCCGCGCGGTGCACGCCGCCGCCTTCGCCGCGCCGGACGCCGGCGGTGGCGTACCGGTCGAGGCGACGCTGGTCGACGCGCTCCGCGCCGACGAGGGCTGGCTGCCCGCGTACTCCCTGGTGGCGACCGACCCCGACGGACAGGTGGTGGGGCACGTGGTGGCCACCCGCGGTCTGGTGGCCGGTCAGCCGGTGGCGCTCGGCCTGGGGCCGCTCGGCGTGCTCCCTGGCTGGCAGCAGCGGGGGGTCGGCACGGCGCTGATGCACGCGGTGCTCGGTGCGGCCGACGCCCGGGACGAGCCGCTGGTGGTGCTGCTCGGGCACCCCGACTACTACCCCCGGTTCGGGTTCCGGCCCGCCGTCGAGTTGGGCGTCACCCCGCCGCAGCCGTGGGGTCCGCAGTACTTCCAGGCCCGCCCGCTGGGCGCCTGGCGGGAGTCGATCCGCGGCGAGTTCCGCTACGCCGCCCCGTTCGACGAGCTGTGAGCCGTCCGCTCATCCGGCGTCGGCGCGCCACCGACCTCGACGGATGCGTCGCGGCGCTGGCTCTGGTTCACCAGGCCGACCGGTACCCGCTGAACTGGCCCGCCGACCCGCACCGCTGGCTGCGCGAGCCTCGCCCGGCGCGCGCCTGGGTCGCCATCGACGACGGCGGGACGGTCGTCGGGCACGTGGCGGTGCAGCGGATGCCCGACCGGGCGGACGTGCCGCTCGCTCGGCCGACGGCCGAGGTGGCTCGCCTCTTCGTGCTGCCGGCCGCCCGTGGCATGGCGCTCGGCAGCGCACTGCTGGCCCGGACCCGGCAGTGGGCGGGCGAGCGCGGGACGGACCTGGTGCTCGAGGTGGCCGACGGCGACGCGGCGGCCGCCGCCCTCTACGAGCGCACCGGGTGGCGGTGCACCGGCACCAGCACGGCATCGTGGACCGCCCCCGACGGCAGCGCGGTGTCGATGCACCACTACACGTTGTCACACGACGCGACGCCGTCGCCTTAGGGCACCGCGACACCGCCTGGCCGCGCCGTCGCTGTGACTGAGCGCGTCAGATGTTTGAGTGCGTGCAGCCGTAGTTGTTCGCCATGCGGAGTGAGCGTTACTTGGGCGCCTGCACGAACTCGGCGCTCAGTTGCATCCCGAAGGCGCGCAGTACGTCAGCTCACGGCCCTCTTGACGAGGGTGGTGATGGTCTTTGCAGCTTCGTCGCTGAGCTCGGTCAAGGCGAAGGAAGTGGGCCACAGGCCGCTGTCGTCGGCGAGGTTGGCGTCGGACGTGAAGCTGACGGTTGAGTAGGGCGCCTTGTCCACGAGCCCGCTACGGAAGAAGCACACGACCTTGCCTTTTCTGGCGTAGGCCGGCTGTCCGTACCACAGCTTCGGCGACAGCTCTGGGGCGTTGGTGGTGACGATGGCGTGGATGCGTTCGGCCAGGGCGCGGTCCGACGGCTCCATCTCCGCGATCTTCGACAGCACGTCGAGTGCCTCGGCGGCTGCCTTGTTGCCACGACCGCGGTTCGCCTCCTTCTTCAGTTCCGCGGCACGTTCCTTCATGGCAGCGCGTTCGTCCTCGGAGAAACCGTCCGTGCTTGTCCTGCTCTTCGCATTGCTGTTCGCGCTCATCGCGTCGCTCTCCTGGTCGCTATCGGTGGACGTGATCGTGACGTTAGCCGTGCTGCGAAAGCCGGAGCTTCTCGATTCTTGATCGATGCGCGGCCCCCCGTGCTCCTGGGAGACACCTCGTCGCGTGGCCCGCGGCCCTGTCGCCCGAGCGGCAGGTGCGAGGTGGAACGATGGTGCGTGTGGGTATCGGGCGTGCGGAGACCCAGCGGTTGCGTGACATTTCCGTGATCGGCGCGCCCCCGAGCGACCAGGACTACGGAGTCCGCGACTACGCCTTCCGTGATCCCGCCGGCAACCTCATCCGCGTTACCAGCGCACCTGCGTGAGCCAGCCCGCACGACTCTCCCGCCAGATCAACCGACCCCTGAGAAGTCCAAGGACCAGCAGTTCTGACCGGCGAGAAAACGTCGGAATTGTCGGCAGGGCCACCGCATGCGGCCGGCGTTCCGGCAGGCGACAAAAGGAGCAATCGATGGCCAGCACCCCGTTCGACGTGGATGCCTTCCTCGCCCGGCCCCTCGTTGCCCGCGTGGCAACGAACGGGCCGACCGTGCGACCGGTCTGGTATCTGTGGGAGGACCATGCGTTCTGGGTCCTCACCGGCCCGTGGACGAAGCTGTTCACCCGGGTCCATGCCGATCCGAGCCTCGCCTTGATCGTAGACGAATGCGACCTGGTCACCGGGGTCGTCAGGCAGGTCATCGCCCGTGGACGCGGGGAACTTCTGCCGTTCGACGTTCCGCGCGGTAGGCGCAAACTCGCCCGTTATCTCGGTGCGGACGAGAACCGCTGGGATGAGAGGTTCCATCGATATCTCTATGACGACCCGCACAGCCGCGGGACCGTGTGGCTACGGATATCCGCTGAATCCATGACCGTTCAGGATCTCAGCTATTCGGTCTGAGAGGGCGTCTGATTCAGGTATTTTGCGAGTGATGTGATCTTCAGATGTCTCGCCAGGTTGGGGTGGTTTCGTCGGTGACCCGTTTGGTGAGGTTGTCGATCATCGCGATCTGGATCATGCTGGCGGAGTTGCCGGGTAGGGCTTCGTAGTCACGGGCCAGGCGCCGGTGCAGCATGAGCCAGCCGAGGGTGCGTTCGACGACCCACCGGCGTTTGACCACCGAGAATCCTTTGATGTGCGGGTCTTTGGCGACGACCTCGACGTCGATGCCGA
>NZ_JBEXIK010000041.1:0-58707 GCF_040608515.1 Micromonospora sp. NPDC005173 | reverse complement strand
CGTACGCGTCCCCCGGCTCCCCGGCCACGGGTAACCAGTACGCGTCGGCCCCCCGCCCGCGCCGCCCCCCGCCGCCCCCCCCCCCCCCCCCCCCCCCCCGGTGGGGCCCATCCCGGCATAGCCGTACGCCGCGCCCGGCCCCTCGGCCCGGACCCGCAGGCAGGCCGCCGAGAGCCCTCGGGCACACATCACGCACGTCCCGCAGAACAAGTGCGTGGGGATCACCACGCGGGTGCCCCGACGGACGGTCTGCACCGCGGCGCCCACCTGCTGCACCACGCCCAACGGCTCGTGGCCGAGCACCAGGCCGGGGTCGGCGCCGGTCCGCCCGTCGTACATGTGCAGGTCGGTGCCGCACATGGCGGTGGAGGTGATCCGCACGAGCGCGTCGGTCTCGGCCTCCAAGGTGGCGTCCGGCACCTCCCGCACCGCGACGCTGCGGACGTCCGCGTAGGCGACGGCTCTCATCCCGACTCCCTCATCAGCGGCGGCGGAACCGTCTTCCCCCGGCCGGTGCGTTCATGCCATCGGGGCGACGGGTCGCGCCCGCGCTGGTCAGCGCGGGCTCGACCCGCCGGTCGGACGGCTCGCCACTGCGGCGAATCCGTGCCGGCTGATGACCCCGGCCCTACTCGGGCACCTGGGCGCTCTGCTGTTGCCGGAACTGTTCCACCGGGAGGCCGCCGCGGCCCCAGTTCTCGGTCTCGACCTCGTCGATCACCACGAAGGTCGAGGTCAACGGCTTGTTCAGGACGTCGCGCAGCAGTTCGCTCACGCCCTTGATGAGTGCGGCCTTCTCTTCGGCGGTCGCCGCGGACGCGCCGGGTGTGCTGCCCTCGCGGGTGATCTGGATGGTGACGATCGGCATGGTCTGCTCCTCTTCCGGGGTTGGGGTGGGTCAGTGACCGGCGTTCTGGCCGCCGTCGACGTGCAGGATCTCGCCGGTGACGAAGGGCGCGGACTCGAGGTAGACGACGGCGTCGACGACGTCGCTGGTCTCGCCCATCCGGCCGACCGGGTGCAGGCCCGCGAGTGCCTGGTGCGTCTCGACCGGGTGCATCGGGGTCTTGATGATGCCGGGCGCGACGGCGTTGACCCGGACTCCGCGACCCGCGTACTCGATGGCCAGGGACTTGGTGGCCGAGCTGAGGCCGCCCTTGGTCAACGAGGCGAGCACGGACGGGACGTTCGAGTTGGGCTGGTCGACGAAGCTGGTCGTGATGGTGACGATGTGCCCCGCGCCGACGGCCGACAGGTGCGGCAGGACGCGCCGAGTGAGGTGGAAGAACCCGGCGAGGTTGACCCCGGTGAGCAGGGCGAAATCCTCGTCGGTGTAGTCGGTGAACGGCTTGGCGACGAAGACGCCGGCGTTGTTCACCAGGGTGTCGATCCGCCCGAAGCGGTCGAGGGCCGCAGCGACCACGCGCTCCGCCGTGTCGGCGTCGGAGATGTCGCCCCGGACCGTGACGATCTCCGGGTCGTCGGACACGCCGATCGAGCGCGAGGTCGCCACGACGCCGTACCCGAGCTTGCGATAGGCGTCCACGAGGCCGGCGCCGATGCCCTGGGACGCACCGGTGATCACGACGACCTTCTGTCCCTGACTGGTGCTCATGAGAACCACTTCCTGACTGGCCGGAGCCCTGGCGGCCGGGCCCTGACGGCCCTGCCGGATGACCACTAGACGACTGGTCTACTAAAAATTAGCCGACCGGTCGTGTATCTTCAAAGCATGGGACGGACCAGTGACGCGCGGAACAAGATCCTCGACTCGGCCGCCACGCTGATCGAGCAGCGTGGCTACTCGGCGCTGGGCGTGGCCGAGATCTGCGCGGCGGCGGGCGTCCCGAAGGGCAGCTTCTACTACTTCTTCGAGTCCAAGCAGGCGCTCGCCCGCACTGTCATCGACGAGCACTGGGCGACCCAGCGCCGCCAGTGGGAGCAGTTGCTCGGCAGCGGGCGCGACCCCCTGCGGCGGCTACGGGACCTGTTCGAGGCCACCGAGGAGATCCAGCGCGCCGGCCAGCAGAAGGCCGGCGTGGTCGCCGGCTGTCTGTTCGGCAACCTCGCCCTCGAACTCAGCAACCAGGCCGAGGAGATCCGCCGTCGGCTTCAGGAGATCTTCGAGGAACAGATCAACCTGATCGAGCAGGTGGTCGTCGAGGCGAAGGAACGTGGCCTGGCCGGCTCGTCGGTCGACACCCGCGAGGCCGCCCGGTCCATCGTCGCCCAGATCGAGGGTCGGGTCCTGCTCGCGAAGCTGCTCAACGACCCGGCCCAGTTGGAGACGCTGTGGCGCAACTGCCTGGACCTCCTCCAGGTACCACCGGAAGCGCGCACCACCACGGACTGAAGGGCCAGGACCGCACGGTCCACACCGGACGTAGCATCGGCGAGGCACGATATTCAGGCGGACCACTCCCCGACCGGATCGGGCACCCGACATGACGACCGAGCAGACCACGTCTCCCCCGCGCACCGGCGTCGGCATCACGGCCACTGGTCTGGGCCACAGTGTCCGGGGCGGTCGCCGGATCCTGGACGACATCTCGCTGGCCATCCAGCCGGGCGAGGTCGTCGCGATCATCGGCGCCAGCGGCGCCGGCAAGACCACCCTGCTGGAGACGCTCGCCGGGATCCGGCGACCCGACGCGGGCACCGTGGCGTACGACGGCGCCGCCGAGGTCGGCGCGATCGGTTTCGTCCCGCAGGACGACATCATCCACCGCGAGTTGCCGCTGGGACGCACCCTGCGGTACGCGGCCCGGCTGCGCCTGCCGCCGGACACCGGGCCGGCCGAGGTGACCCGCCGGGTCGCCGAGGTGCTCGCCGAGTTGCGGCTCACCGAGCGGGCCGCGGTGCCGGTGGGCCGGCTCAGCGGCGGTGAGCGCAAACGCGCCAGCATCGCCGTCGAACTGCTCACCCGACCGGGCGTGTTCTTCCTGGACGAGCCCACCTCCGGGCTGGACCCGGCGATCGCCGTGGACCTGCTCCGGGTGCTGCGGACCCTCGCCGACGCGGGGACCACGGTGGTGCTCACCACCCACCAGATCACCGACGTGGACCGCTGCGACCGCGTTGTCGTGCTGACCCGCCAGGGCCGGTTGGCGTTCGCCGGCACACCGGCCGTCGCCCGGGAGTTCTTCGGCCTGCGGTCCCTCGCGGAGGTGCACCTCCGGCTGGACGAGGAGACGGACCCGACGGCCTGGCCCGACCGCTTCGCCGCGTGCGACGACGGCGACCCGCCGGCCCGTACGGTCGAGCCGGGGGTCGACAGCTCGGGGCGTCGGCAGGTCGGCAGGTTGCGGCAGTGGGCCGTCCTCTCCGTGCGCAACGCGGAGATCGTTGCCCGAAACCGGCTGACCCTGGCGATCCTGCTCGGCTCGCCGCTGATGGTGCTCGGCATGTTCGCGCTGCTGTTCCGGCCCGGGGCGTTCGACCCGGCCCAACCGAGCCCGAACGTGACCGTGATGATCCTGTTCTGGATCGCGTTCGGCGGCTTCTTCTTCGGGCTGACCTACGGCCTGCTCCAGATCTGCACCGAGCTGCCGATCCTGCGCCGGGAGCGGCTGGCGGGTGTCCGGCTGGTGCCGTACCTGTTGGCGAAGGTCGCGGTGCTGCTGCCGCTACTGGCCCTGGTGGACCTGGCCCTGCTCGGGGTGCTGCGCGGTATCGACCGGCTGCCGCCGGCAGGCGGCGCCGACTTCGCCGCGCTGTACGCGACGCTGCTGCTCTCCTCGGCAGCCGCGCTCACCCTCGGCCTGCTCTGCTCCGCGGCCGTCTCCGACGCCGCCCAGGCGACGCTCATGCTGCCGATGCTCTGCTTCCCGCAGGTGTTGTTCGTCGGCGCGATCCTGCCGGTGCCGGCCGTGGCGGTCGGCGGCCAGTGGCTCAGCTACGCGATGTCGAACCGGTGGGCGTTCGAGGGCTTGGGACACACCGCCGGGGTGGAGCGGCTCTGGCGCGACGGCGGTTCCCCGCTCGGCCCGCCACTGCTGGCCACGTACGGCGACAGTTTCTCCCGGCCGGTGTGGGTGAACTGGCTGGTGCTCGGCGGGTTCGTGGTGCTCTTCCTCGGCGCGACCTGGGCGGTGCTGGCAGGTCGGGAGGCCCGCCGTGCGGCCTGAGCCGGCCCCCCACGCCGCGACCCGCACCTCGCCGACGGCATTGCCGGGGTACGCCGACACCGCTCCGATCGACGAACTGCGCGCCACCGAGTACCGGCACCTGGACCGGCACGGCCAGGTCTACCTCGACTACGCCGGGGCGGGGGTGGCCGCACAGGCCCAGGTGAGAGCCCACCACGATCGGCTGCTAACGGGCCTGTACAGCAATCCACACTCGGAGAACCCGACCAGCGAGGCGGCCGGTTCGCTGGTCGAGTCGGCGCGGCGCGCGGTGCTCGACTTCTTCCGCGCGGACCCGGCCGAGTACACGGTCGTCTTCACCCCGAACGCCAGTGGCGCCTGCCGGCTGGTCGGCGAGGCGTACGACTTCGGTCGGGCCGCACCGTTCGTGCTGACCTGGGACAACCACAACTCGGTCAACGGCATCCGCGAGTACGCCCGAGCGGCCGGCGCGCGGGTGCGCTACGTACCGCTCACCGGGCCGGAGCTGCGGGTCGCCGAGTCGGACCTGTCCACGATGCTCGACGCCGGCCGCGGCGGGCTGGCTGGGCGGTGGGGCCGGCCCGGCGGTCGAGGGCTGTTCGCGTATCCGGCGCAGAGCAACTTCTCCGGCGTGCAGCACCCGCTGGGCTGGGTGGAACTGGCCCACCGGCACGGGTACGACGTGCTGCTCGACGCCGCCGCGTTCGCACCCACGAACCGGTTGGACCTCAGCGTCGTCCAGCCCGAGTTCGTCTGCCTGAGCTGGTACAAGCTCTTCGGCTATCCCACCGGGGTCGGCGCGCTGCTGGCCCGCCGCGACGCGCTGGCCCGGCTGCGCCGGCCGTGGTTCGCCGGCGGCACGATCCGCGCGGTCAGCGTCCAGGGTGACTGGCACCGGTCGATGGACGACGAGTCGGCCTTCGAGGACGGCACGCTCAACTTCCTGAGCATCCCGGACGTCGAGTTCGGCCTGCGCTGGCTCGACACCATCGGCGTACAGCTCGTGCACACCCGGGTCGGCCTGCTCACCGGCTGGCTGCTGGACCGGCTGACCACGCTGCGGCACCGCACCGGCCGACCCCTGGTCCACGTGTACGGGCCGGCGACGGCTGAGGGCCGGGGCGGCACGGTGACGTTCAACTTCCGCCAGCCGGACGGCTCCCTGGTCGACGAGCGGCTCGTCGCGCGGGAATCGGCTGAGGCGGGCTTCTCCCTGCGTGCCGGCTGCTTCTGCAACCCGGGTGCGGGTGAGGGCGCGTTCGGGATCAGCCGGGGCTCCCTGCGCCGACGGCTGCTCGCGCGGGTCGACACGATCGACCAGTACCTCGGTGCGCTGCGGCTGCCGACCGGCGGCGCGGTGCGCGTCTCGTTCGGCCTGGCGTCCAACGCGGCCGACGCAGAGCGCTTCCTCGCGTTCGCCGAGTCGACCTACCTGGACCGCGACGCCACCACCGAGTCACCGTTGCCGCCCCGGCTGCGCTGCTGAGCCCGATCGTGCGCGCGTCACGCCGGAGGCTGGTGGGCGAGGATGTTGACGACGTGGCCGTTCGGGTCCCGGACGAAGAACCGGCGGACGCCCCAGGGTTCATCGGTCAGGTCGTGGACGATCTCGGACCCGGCGGCCCGCGCCGCCCGGTAGCTCGCGTCCACGTCGGCCACCTCGATGGAGACGACCGGGACGACCGGCGCGGTGGCGTCCTCGGTCATCAGGCTCAGTTGCACCTCCGGCCGGTCGGGGTCGGCCAGCGTGACGATCCAGCCATGGTCCATGACCACCCGCAGGCCGAGGACCGTGGTGTAGAAGGCGGTCGCCTCGGCCATCGAGGCGCTGTGCAGATCGGCGACTATTCGCTGGGCGGCCATGGCCACTCCCCTCGACTTGCGCTTCGACGGCGAACGCCCACCACGTGTCGGCCGTTCGCGGCCACCCGCTGTGGCCAGCGGAGCGTCAGCGGACCTGGGCCGCCGACGTCGGGC
Source organism: Micromonospora sp. NPDC005173 (assembly GCF_040608515.1). Taxonomy (NCBI): domain Bacteria; kingdom Bacillati; phylum Actinomycetota; class Actinomycetes; order Micromonosporales; family Micromonosporaceae; genus Micromonospora; species Micromonospora sp. NPDC005173. The sequence continues at coordinate 52,621 of NZ_JBEXIK010000041.1, read as the reverse complement.
GGCGCTTCATCTCCTCCATGAACGGGAACCGGGCGGTCAGCTCGGCGAGCGTCAGCCCGGCGCGCCAGGCCGAGGCCAGCTGGGCCACCTGGACGAGGTCCATGGCGTCGCCCCGAGCCTGGACCTCACCCGACACCCGAAGGTCGACCATGAAGTATCGGGCCTGGGAGCCCAGCCCGACGCAGACCACACCCTGATCGGAGTGCAGCTCAGCGCAGGTGAACCGGCTACGCCCCTGCTCGGGGGCGGTCACCCGGCCGAGGTCGAGCTCGTGGCGGGCAGCGATCTCAATGAGCGCGGGGGCCAGACCACCCCGCTCGACCAGATCCGGGTAAAGGCGCACACCCAGCGCCGTCGACACGTCGCTCATGACTGACTCCCACTTCCTCGTGACAGAGACCAGCAGCGCGCAGGTTACGGGGATGTTTCCGGCGAGCCTCGTCATCCTGTCCCCCGTGGACGCCCCACGGCAATAGGAAGGGTCGATTCGACCGCTTTCGTGGTAGCACGTGTCCGCGGTCCGGGGCGGACCAGCAGGCCCCGCGGGTGCGGGCGCTCACCCGCGAGCATCGGGCGGTGACCACCCGTCACCGTACTGGTAACACTCTTGACAGAAAGCCAGCATATCGACATTCTTCGTTATAGAGAGCGCTCTCCTACGTTCTCCGGGCGCGAAGCCTCCGCCATCCCCTCGCTGAGGAGCCTCCCGTGTTCACAGCCCGTCCCACCCCCCGCCTCCGACCGTTCGTCCTCGCGGCGGTCGCCCTCATCGCCACCTCCGTGGCGCTCGTCCTCCCGGCCCAGAACGACCGGGCCGAGGCCGCCATCGGCCCGATCAGCTGGCAGGACGAGTTCAACGCCCCGGCCGGCACGCCCGTCGACCAGAACAAGTGGCGGTTCGACATCGGCGGTGGCGGCTGGGGCAACAACGAGCGGCAGTACTACACCAACAGCACCAGCAACGCGGTGCACGACGGCCAGGGCAACCTGGTCATCACCGCCCGCCGGGACAACCCCGCCAACTACCAGTGCCACTACGGGCGCTGCGAGTACACGTCGGCGCGGCTGCTGACCGCGGCCACCTTCAGCCAGACGTACGGCCGGTTCGAGTCCCGGATCAAGATCCCGCGCGGCCAGGGCATCTGGCCGGCGTTCTGGATGCTCGGCACCGGCGGCGGGTGGCCCGACGCCGGCGAGATCGACATCATGGAGAACATCGGCCGGGAACCCAACACCGTCTACGGCACCGTGCACGGGCCCGGCTACTCCGGCGGCGGAGGCATCACCGGCAGCCGCACCCTCGGCGGCCCGCTCGCCGACGGCTTCCACACCTACCGGGTGGACTGGGAGCCGAACGTCATCACCTGGTACATCGACGGGGTGCAGTACCACCGGGTCGACCCCGCCCGGCTCGGCGGCAACCGGTGGGTGTTCGACCACCCCTTCTTCATGATCCTCAACGTGGCGGTCGGCGGTAACTGGCCCGGCTACCCGGATGGCTCCACGCAGTTCCCCCAGCAGATGCTGGTCGACTACGTCCGGGTGTCCAGCTACACCTCCGGCGGTGGCGGCGACCCGGCTCCCGGCACCAGCCGGATCAGGGGTGCGCAGAGCGGGCGCTGCATCGACATCCCCAGCGCCAACCCGGTCGACGGCGCCAAGCTGCAGATCTGGGACTGCAACACCACCGCCGCGCAGGCCTGGACGTTCGCCTCCGACGGGACCGTCCGCGCGATGGGCAAGTGCATGGACCCGGCCTGGGCCGGCACCGCCAACGGCACCGAGGTCAACCTGGTCACCTGCAACGGCAATCCCGCCCAACGCTTCACCCTGAGCGCCGCTGGCGACCTGGTCAACATCAGCGCCAACCGGTGCGTGGACGTCCGGGACGCCAACCCCAACAACGGCGGCAAGCTGCACCTGTGGGACTGCACGGGTGCGGCCAACCAGAAATGGTCCCGCATCTGAGGCCCCACGTACCACCGGCGAGTGGGCCGCCCGGCAACACGTCCGGGCGACCCACCGTCGTCCGTGGGCCCGCCGCGACCGGACCCCGTCGGCTGGTCGGCGATCAGTCGAGGCCCAGGCCACGCCGCCCGGTGGGATTGAGGTCGTCGGGCTGGAACCGGTTGGGCCAGCTGCGCTCGTAGTGCTCCGCCGGGAAGTCCGTCGGGCTGGACCCGGTCTGGAACGCCTCCCGGACAGATACCGAGTACCGCTCGTTGCGCGGGCACCACGGGGCCGCGGGGATGTACATGACGTTGCCCCAACCCTGTTGGCCCTGGACCGGTGCCACGCTGTGGATCATGTCGCAGTGCCACCAGACGGAGTCGCCCGCCTTGACGTCGGGGATGCCGGCGAGTGCCTGCATGAGCAGCGGGTGCCACGTCTCGTTGGCAGGGAAGACCTGGTTGACCGTGACGCCGCACATGTCGTCCGCGGGCACGTCGGCGAGCAGCGGCCGGAGCATCAGGTAGGCCATCGCCTCGGGGATCGGGACGGTGTGCAGCACCCCCTGGTCGTGGTCCATGTCGGAGAGGGCCGTCCAGCCCTGGAAGGTGCGGAAGGCCGAGCACATGGTGGTGCCGGGGTACTGCGGTCCGGCGGTGCGGTGGGCCGGGTCCCAGGGGTTGTACTGCTCGACGGTGCCGTCGAAGAGGTGGCGGAAGGCCTTCTGGTACGCCTCGGTCATCCACAGGTCGAGGGTGCCGGGATCGAGGTGGGTACCGAGTCCGTTGGAGTCGGCGCCCGGCGGCCGGCGGCGGATCCGGTCCGGGTAGAGCGAGTCGCGGTCCGGGTCGAACCACCGCACACCCTCGGACTCGTGCTTCCACTGCCGGTTGAGGAACGCCTGCACCCGGGCCATCCGGTCGCTCTGGCGGGCCTGCATCTGCGCGGGCGACCAGTAGACCGGGTAGATCTCGGGCTTGGACCCCACGCTGCCGAAGAAGTCGTCGGCGGGACCGCGGTAGGCCTCGGTGAACCCGTTGCTGTCCACGTAGTCGACGATGCCTCGGTCCCAGTCGAGGGCCTGCTGGCGGTCGAAGTGGCCGCGGACGACGAGGCACCCCCGCTGGCGCAGTTTCGCCAGCGCCTCCGCCGGCACGGTGCCGGCCTCGATGTCCGCATACTCGATGACCGGCCAGATCGTCTCGCCGCGGTCCCTGGCGGCGGCGATCTCGTCGACCTTCGCCTGGACCCGCCGTTCGACGACCGCGAACACCTCCTCGACCGTACGGCCGGAGGCCTCGATCCGGTCGCGCAGCGCGGCCTTGATCTGGCGGATGGCGGCCGGGAGGTCGTCCGGGGTCGACTCCCAGTGCGGCAGGGGCGGGAGCGGGGCGACGGCCAGGGCGGGCTGGGCGTTCATGGCGCGACTCCTTCTAGTTAGGGCTCCTTCTTGGAAAGACTGTAGGGGTCGGGCACCCTTCTAGGCAAGACTCCTGCCTAGAATCGCGGGGTGACCATCGCCAAGCCCTCGCTGGAGCTGCTGCGCACCCTGACCGACGAGCACGTGCTGCGGGAGTTGATGCGGGCGCGGCGGCTGACCCGCGCCGACCTGGCGGCCCGCAGTGGCCTGTCCAAGCCCACCGTGGGCGAGAGCGTGCGCCGGCTGACCGATGCCGGCCTGGTCGTGGACACCGGAGAACGGACGCCCGGCGGGCGCGGCCGGGGTCGCGTCGGCTCGTACTACGCCCTCGCCGACACCGTCGGCACCGCCCTGGCCATCAGCATCGCTCCCGACGGCGTGGTGGTCGAGCGGGTCGGCGCACACGGCGACGTCCTCGGGCGGACCCGGCACGACATCAGTCGGCCAGCCCGGGCCGAGCAGGTGGCCGACGCCCTGCGCACCGCCGCCGCGCAGGCGCAGGAGGGCACCGGAGAGGCCATCCGGCTGGCGGTCGTCAGCGCCGCCGACCCGGTGGAACGCGCCAGTGGTCGCCTGGTCCGACTGCCCGACGCGCCGTTCCTGCTCGGCGAGCTCGACCCGGTCGAGGTGCTGACGCCACAGGTCGCCGGCCCGGTCATCGTCGACAACGACGTCAACTGGGCGGCGCAGGCCGAGCGCGACACCGATCCGACGGGCCTGGGCGACTTCGCCTACGTGTTCCTCGGCGAAGGACTGGGATGCGCGATCGTCAGCGACGGCGAGGTACGCCGTGGCCACTCCGGAGTCGCCGGCGAGATCGCGCACCTGCTGACCACCGGCCCCCACGGTCAGGCGACCCGGTTCATCGACGTGTTCGCCGACCTCGACCTTCGACGCGCCGGCACGACGGCCATCGACATCGATCGCGTCCGTCAGCTCGCCGCAGTCAACCGGCAGGCGCTGGGGCGGGCCGTCAGCGGCGTGCTCGCCGCCATCGTCGCGCTCACCGACCCACGACTGGTCCTCATCGGCGGCCCCTGGGGCAGCCACCCGGCGATCCTCGACGCCATCACCACGGCCTTCACCCAGATGCCCCGCCATGTCGAGGTACGCCCGGCACGGCTGACGAAGGAACCGTCGCTGACCGGGGCCCGCGCCGAAGCCCTCGACCGTCTCCGCTCGGCCATCATCGCCCTCCCCCAACGGACGGACCCCTCGGCGACCCTCCGGCTCCCAGACCAGCAGGACCACGGATTCGGCTGATGACGCGAGGGGTGTGAAGGTCGCCGCTATGTTCGGATTAGTCCTATAAATCCGGCATCACCGGGAGTGAGTCCATGTCGCATCACCTTGACACCCCCCTCGCCGCCCAGAGCGGTCAGCTCTTCATCAACGACCTGTTCGTCTTCAACGGCGACCGCGCCACGGTGTTCGTCATGGACGTCAACAGTTCAGTGACAAAGGCCGACATCAAGCGCGGCTTCCACGCCGAGGCGCGCTACGAGTTCAAGATTCACTTCAACGGCGCCGAGGTGGAGGGACTGGCCTACCGGCTGGCCTTCGGTGAGCCGGACGGTGACGGCAGGCAGACGCTGGAGTTGTACGAGCTCACCGGAGCCGATGCCCGCGACGACGGCGCGATGGGCACTCCCATCGTCCAGGGCCACAGCGGCGAGGTGTCCAGCGGCGGCAACGTCCGGGTCTGGGCCGGGCGGATCACCGACCCGTTCTACATCGACCTCGGCGAGCTCGCGACCGTCAACGCCGCGATCAAGAACGGCGCGAAGCTGGACCGCTCGGCGTGGCGGGCCGACAAGGCCACGAACAGCTTCGCCGGCACCACCGTCGAGTCGATCGTCCTCGAGGTGTCCCATGACGAGCCGATGCTGCGTGACGGCACCGAGATCGGCGTCTGGTGCCGCACCATGCTGGCCACCGACGCGGGCGGGTGGCGCCAGATCAACCGTGCCGGCCACCCCATGATGTGGCCGATCTTCTGGCCCACCGACACCGACTTCACCAACCCGGCCAACGCGCGGCACCCCGGCGAGGATCTCAAGGAGGACGGCGAGGAGATCGCGTCCGCGGTCGCGGGGGTCGTGGCGGCGAACGGTACGGCGCCGGATCCGCAGGCGTACGGCTGGAGCGTGGCGCGGCAGCTCTATCCCGACGTGCTGTCGTACCAGGTCGGCACGCCGGCCAACTACGGTTTCGCCGTCCGCAACGGACGCACCATGGCCGACAACGCACCCGAGGTGATGTTCTCCCTGGTGCTGAACACCGGCATGACCTCCGGCCTCACCCCGGACGGGACCAAAGGCGCGCGCGCCGACGCGTTCCCGTACGTGGTGCCGGCCTGATCGGGCCGCCTCAGCTCCCGACGGCGGTGCCACAGGCTGACCTCCTCGGTCGCGCCGAGGAGGTCAGCCCGCAGGATACGGAGGATGTCAGCCCGGGATGTCTCGCGGGTCGCGGCTGCGCGGGTAGGTGTTCTTCTCCCCGATCGTGCCGTCCTGCTTCTTGATCACGTGCTCGACACCACGGTCGGCCGCCATCTCGCGACCCTGGGTCTGCGCGTCGGCCTTGCCCTCATGCGTGCTGCTGGCTCGCTCGTTGCCCTCCGGGCGGTTCTTCCACTGCCCGTCCTCTTGGTACGTCTCGACGTCACCCTTGGCCACGGCCGGCTCCTCCCTGCGTCTGGACTGTTCGCCAGACACAGTGCCCCGAGCCGTGTCGGGCAAACGTGCCCGATGTCGTCCTCAGGAGACGGTGGGCGGCGTGCGCGGTCACCCGGAGACGCAGTTGTTGCTCTTGCGCTTGAGGATGAGTTCGCGTTCGTCGGTGGTGATGCCCGACGGCTCCCCGTCGAAGTGGGTCTCGACCTTCTCCCAGCCTCGGCGCTGCTCGTAGTGCAGGTGTGGGGCGCCGGAGTTGCCGGTGCTGCCGAGCCGCCCGATCTGCTCGCCCTGGGCGACCCGCTGACCGACCCGGACCGACGGCGGTTCGAGCAGGTGCAGGTACTGCGTCTCCCACTTGCCACCGTGATCGATCTTCACCCAGTAGCCGCCGCCGCGACCGCGCGGGCCCTCTGGATTCTCCGGGTTCCGCCCGCCCACCGACCCGTTGACGCCCGCCACGGTGACGGTGCCGGCGTACGACGCGAGCACCGGCCGCCCCCACGCCTCGCCCTCGGTCGGAAACAGGTCGACGTCGTAGTCGTCATGGCCGGGGTAGGTGCTGAGCTGCCACGTCTCACCGCAGGCGACCGGGAGCTGGAAGAGCGGTCGTGGACCGGGCGGCCGCAACATCGGCACGACGACGAAGGCGACGCCGAGGACAGCTACGACCGCGACGAGCGCGAGGAGAACCCGGGCGGTGCGGCTGCGGACGCGACGGTGGGTGCGAACTCTGGTGGGGCGGCCGGTCGTCACCGTCCCGAGCATGGCAGACGCCGACAACGCCCCGACCCCGGGTCGCACCGCCACGCCTGGCCGTTACATTGCAGTCGTATCGCCAAGTGGGTACCTTGGGATGCAATGCAGTTGCATTGCATAGAGAGAAGGCCCCCATGCACGTCATCGCGTTGTCCGAGGCGACTGCCGCCATGGTCGACCTGGTCGGCGGAAAGGCGGCCGGGCTGGGCGAGCTGATCCGGCGAGGCGAGCGCGTCCCCGAGGGATTCTGCGTCACCACCGAGGCGCACCGGCTCGGCGTCATCCCGCAGGCGGAGATCGTCGCCGCGTACGAACGGCTTGGTGCGGGCGCGGTGGCGGTGCGCTCCAGCGCCACCGCCGAGGACCTACCGGACGCGAGTTTCGCCGGGCAGTCGGACAGCGTCCTGAACGTCACGGGCACCGCCGAGCTGATCGCCGCGATCAGGAAATGCTGGGACTCGCTGCACACCGATCGCGCCGTCGCCTACCGCGACGCCCGCGAAATCGATCATCAGGCGGTGCGGATGGCCGTCGTCGTGCAACGCATGGTTGCCCCTGCGGTGGCGGGGGTGCTGTTCACCGCCAACCCGCTGACCGGTCGCCGCGACGAGATGGCGGTCGACGCCGCGCCGGGCCTCGGCACGACGGTGGTGGACGGCGCGGCGACCGTGGACCACTACGTGCTCGACGGCGTCACCCGAGACGAGGCTGGGTGCCTGACGTCCGCGCACCTGGCGGAGCTGCGGGCCACAGGTGAGCGGCTGCGGGGTCACTTCGGCTCCCCGCAGGACGTGGAGTGGGCGATCGACGGCGACGGTGTGCTGTGGTTGCTGCAGTCGCGGCCGATCACCAGCCTGTTTCCCCTCCCGCCGGAGACCGGGAAGCCCCTCCCCCGCGTCTACCTGGAGTTCGGCCACGTTCAGGGCATGCTGCAACCGGTCACCCCGATGGGCATGTCGACCCTGCGGTCGCAGATCGCGGCGATGCTCGCCTCGCTCGGCGTCCTGGTCGAGATCGTCGACATCGGCGGTCGCCTCTACGGTGACCTGACCGACCTGGCTCGGAGCAGGTCGTCCCGCAAGCGGCTGGTCAAGCTCCTGGCGGTCGACTTCGGCCCACGGGCGCAGGCGGTGATGCAGCACGTCCTGACGGATCCGCGGTTCGCCGTGACCACGGCCAGCACCCAGCGCGGCGCGGCGCAGGGGGCGGCGTCCCTGCGGACCGCCGGCCGCGCGGTGGCGGGGATCCTGCGCGCGCTGGCCCGTCCCGACGCGGCGCGGGTCCGGATGTTCCGGGCGATCGAGCAGATGAGAGTACGGTCGGCCGCCCCCGCCGACCTGCGGACCGCCGCCGACCGGCTCCGCTTCGTGGAGTCGCGGGACTCCGAGGACAGCGCCGACGCGATCATGTGGCCGATCGTCACCGGCATGCTCGCCGCCGCGTTGCCGGCGTCGTTGCTCAAGGGCGTCGCGAGCTCCGACGAGATCCACACCGTGCTGGGCGGGATGCCGCACAACGTCACCATCGAGATGGATCTGGCGCTCTGGCGGCTCGCCCAGGGCGCCGGCGAACACCGCCGGCTCCTGCTTGACACCCCGCCGGACGAGTTGGCCGCGCGGTATCTGCGCGGGACGCTGCCCGACGTCGGGATGGCCGGCTTCCTGGACGCCTACGGCCATCGCGGCGTTGCCGAGGTCGACCTCGGGGTGCCGCGCTGGGCGGAGGATCCGGCACCGGTCTTCGCGGCGATCGCCAACTACCTGCGGGTCACCGATCCGCGGCAGGGGCCGGACCAGCGCTTCCAGCGGGCCGCCGCAGAGGCCGAGGCCGCGCTTCAGGAACTGGTCAGGCGTGCCCGCCGTCGGCGGCCGGTACGCGGCACGATCGCCGGGTTCCTGCTGCGCCGGGCCCGTTCGTTGGCCGGCCTGCGCGAGGCCGGCAAGTTCGCCGGGCTGTACCCGCTACGGGAGACGCGCCGGCAACTGCTGCTCATCGGCGTCGACCTGCACGGCGCCGGGCTGCTGGAGCAGCCCGACGACATCATGTTCCTGACCCTCGACGAGGTGCACGCCGCGGTGCACGACGGCAGCGATCACCGGGCGACGGTCGCCTCCCGCAGGGCGGTGCACCGCAGGGAGTCACGCCGCAGGGCGGTGCCGGTGGCGTTGCTGTCCGACGGCACCGACGTCGAGGCCGTACTGCCGGCGGCGCCCGCCGTGGACGGCACACTCACCGGCGTGGGCGCGTCGGCGGGCCGGGTGACCGGCCCCGCCCGCGTCGTCCACGACCCGGGCACCGCGCACATCGAGCCCGGCGACGTCCTGGTCGCCGCGACCACCGACCCCGGCTGGACCCCGCTGTTCCTCACCGCCTCGGCGCTGATCACCGAGACCGGCGCGATCATGGCGCACGGCCCCACAGTGGCCCGGGAGTACGGCATCCCCGCCGTCATCTGCGTGCCCGACGCCACCCGGACGATCTCCACCGGTCAGCTCGTCACCGTGGACGGCGGCGCCGGCACCGTCACCGTCCACTGACCGCCCGACCACCATCGCGAGGACGACATGACCGACATGAAGACCCCCACCAGGGCGAAGGTGGGCCCGCTGCTGCGCCGGGTGGCCAAGCTGGAAGCCGCCATGTGGCGCAACCTGTACCTGTGGGCGCGGCGCAGGCCGCTGCCGCTGGCGCCGGGTGACGAGCCGTTCGGCTACCTGGGCGTGGTCAAGCCGATTCTCGGCATCTTCATCGGCCTGTCGATCGTGGAGATTCCGATCTTCGACCTCATCGTCACCAACGTGGTGCCGTGGGGGCCGGCCCGCTGGATCGTGCTCGCGCTCGGCGTCTGGGGTCTGCTCTGGATGGTCGGCCTCTTCGCGAGCATGACGATCAACCCTCACGTGGTGGGTGACACGGGCCTGCGGGTGCGGCTGAATTCCGGCATCGACATCTGGATCCCGTGGACGGACATCGAGGCCCTGCGCAAGCGTTACCGCTCGCTGCCGTCCAGCAAGTCGGTGCAGGTCGAGCAGGAGGGGGACCGCCGGGTGGTGTCCATCTCGGTCGGCAGCCAGACGAGCATCGACGTCCTGTTGCGCCACCCGACGAGCTTCGACCTGCCGAAGGTCGGGTCCGAGCCGATGAACGAGCTGCGGTTGTACGCCGACGATCCGGACGGCCTCCTGCGCAGCGCGCGGGGCATCCCCGCCACCGGAACCGTCAGCCGTTAGCCGCCGACCGCCGGCGGGGCTTCCAGGCCACCCACTGTGAAACGATCGAGGTCATGCCCAAGAAGGTCGATCACCAGGAGCGACGCACCCTCATCGCGGACGCGTTGATGCGGGTCGCCGCGGACCAGGGCCTGGAGGCCGTCAGCCTCCGTCACGTGGCTGCCGAGGCCGGTGTGTCCGCCGGGATGGTCCAGCACTACTTCCGCACCAAGGACGAGATGATGGCGTTCGCGTTGGCCGTGGTCCGCGAGCGCGGTGAGATCCGGATCGCCGAGGCGATGGCGCGACTGGGCGCGGACCCCTCCCCTCGGCTGCTGCTGCGCACGATGATCGCCGCGCTGCTGCCGCTCGATGAGCGGACCCGCGACGACGGGAGCGTGGCGCTGGCGTTCTTCGCCTACACCGCGGTACGACCGGCCGCCGCGGCCAGCCTGCGCGAGGACACCGCGCAGCTGACCGAGTTCATCGCCAGCATCCTGCCCCGCCGAAACGCCGATGCCGCCGCGGCCGGCCTGCTGGCACTGATGGAGGGGTTGGGCGTCTATCTGCTCGGTGGGCAGTACACCGCCGAGCAGGCCGTGGCGGCGTTGGATGCCCACCTCGACCTGCTCTTCGGTTGACGGGTGCCGCGCCGTCAGCAGCGCGGCACGGTCGGGATGTATCCGTCGTAGCCGGTCAGCAGGTAGGCATCGGAGACGTAGCGGTTGGTGCCGATCCGGTTCCACACGGAGGTCGTGCCGTACGGGCCGGTGACCGTGCTGCCGACGGCCTGGCAGTAGATGGCGACGGTGGCGCCGTCGGCGACCGAGCCGACGACCGGATAGCTGGCGCCCGGGCCGGAACGCACGTTGAGGCTGGACGCCTCGGTGTTCACCGTGCCGGAGCCGATGCCGGTGGTTCCGTTCACCAGTTGCAGGTAGTAGGTCCAGTTCCAGTTCGGGCCCGGGTCGGTGTGGGTGGCGCCGGGCACCTCGGCGTGCGCGATGATGTGCGCCCGGTCCTTGGGTATGCCGTACTTGGTGGCGAGGCTACGGGTGAGCGTCGCGGAGGCGCGGTACATCGCATCGGTGAACCAGGCGGGGTTGTCGACGTACCCCTCGTGTTCGATGCCGATCGACTGGGTGTTGTAGGTCCAGTTGCCGGCGTGCCAGGCGATGTCCTTCTCCCGCACCGACTGGGTGACGGCGCCGTGGGAGGAGCGGAAGGTGTAGTGGGCGCTGGCCTGGGCGGCCGGGTTCTGGAACCAGCTGACCGCGCCGGCGTAGGAGCCCTGCGTCATGTGGATGACGATGCGGGTGACCGGGTGGCTGCCCGGTCGACTGGCCACGGTGTAGTTGCTCGTGCTGGCCGGTGCCCACGCGGCCGGCCCGTAGTCGGTGCTGAGGGTGCCGAACCCGCCGAGCACGCCGGCCCGCTCCAGGCCGCCCCGCCGGGGTGCGACCGGCCGCCCGGCCACCGCCTCGCCGCGCGTCGAGGTGAACCCGTCGCGCAGCAGGTCGTAGACGGTGTCCGCGTAGAGCCGCGCCACCGACGCGTCGCTTGCGCCGCCGTACCGGGCGACCGGTCCGTACCAGCCGTTCACGTCGTCGCGGGCAGCGGCGGTGAGGCCGGCCTGGTCGGCGTACGAGCGCAGCACGGCGGCCGCCCCGAGGACGTTCGCGGCGGGTTCGGCGCGCAGCGCTGCCCGGGTGAGCCGGGTGAGCGTCGCCGCCTCCTCCAGGGTGTGCACCTGTGTGTTGCTCGCCAGGTGCATGAGCCCGTGGCCACCGGCCGCGCTCGGCGCACCGGAGTGCATGTCCAGGCGCGACTCGGCGTACCCCAGCGCCACCAGCAGGTCGCGCGGGACGTCGTACCGGGCGGCGGCGGTGTCGAACGCGGCGGCCAGCGGGCCGGCCGACGCCGGCGTACCGGTCGGGGCGGCAGCCGCCGGTGACATGGCCACGACGGGACCGGCCAGGGCGGTGGTCAGGGTGAGCAGGCCGCCGAGCAGGAGCCGGCCCCGGCGGGAGGTTCGTACGGTCATTGCCACTCCTTGCGACGAAGGGGGTCGGGCGGCCGGCGGCCGGCGGCCCGCCGGCTCGGCGGTCGAGCTCGTCAGCACCAGCCGTTGATCGGAGCGTTCGCACCGGTCCAGAGGTAGGCGTCGGACACCCAACTGCCGTCGCTCAACCGGTCCCAGAGCGCCGTGGAGCCGTACCGCCCGGTGTGGGAGGTGCCGTTGGCGGAGCAGGAGACGGAGACGGTGACACCGTCAGCCAGCGAGCCGACCGCCCCGTAACCGGTCCCCGGCCCGGCTCGACGGGTCAGTGCCCCACCGCCGTTCGCGTCGACCACCGCCTGGGTGAGGCCGAGTGCGCCGTAGTTGTAGAGGCCGGAGCCGACCCCGGCCCAGGCCGACCCGTGTCGCGCCCCACCCTGGTAGGCGGCGGCGCCGTTGGCCAGCACCCACTTGCCGATGTCGTGGCCGGCGATCGGCACGTAGGCGCTGTTCTGCCGCAGGCCGAAGTGGACGTGGCGGCCGGTGGCGGATCCGCCGCAAGTGACGTCGGTGCCGGTGTTGCCCAGGAAGGCGCCCTGACCGACGCTGGCGCCGTCGACGGAGATGCTGTTCCACAGGTGGTAGTAGTCGGTCGAGTAGCCCCGGTCGTGGATGACCCGGATCCACCCCTGACACATCGTGTACGCCGCGCCGGCCCGGGCCGCGCGGACCACCTGGTCGCCGCCGGCCAGGTCGACCGAGCTGTACGGCGCGCTGCCACCCCAGCCGTGCGGGCCGCCGGTGAGCGTCCACGTCTGGCCCACCGCGAACGGCAGCGCCATCCCGGTCCGGTAGTCCCCGCCCGCGTACATCGGGGTCGGAGCGGTGGTGAGCGCGCTTCTCTCCGGACCCGTCACCAGGGGCGACTGGGCGGCCAGTTCACCGAAGGCGGCCTCACCGTCGAAGGCGACCCGCCACCCGGCGGGGTCGGCCCGGGCGATGAAGATCGACCCGGTCGGGTGGGCGTCCTCCTGTCGGGGTGCGAGGGCGACGGCGGTGCCGAACGCCCACCGGCCGCTGCTGCGGCTGACGGTGACCCGGGTGTCTCGTTCCGCGCCAGCGGTGGACAGCTCGACCGAGCTGAGCAGTTTGGCGGTCACCGCGGCGGTGAGCGTGGGGGCGTCGGCCGCGGCGGCGGCGCTGGGCGCCGCCCCGACCAGGCCCGTGACCATCAGCAGGGCCGCGGCGGCGCCGCCGGCCCATCGTCGACCGTGTCTCATCGTGACCTCACTCTCGGTGCGGGTTTCGTCGACCACGGCGACCCGCACCCCGTCGGGTTCGCGGTTGGCCAGCGGCACGGCGGACACCGCCGTCACCGGCCGGCCCTGGTAGTGCGCGGCCTGCGGAGAAAAGAGATGTGCATCTATATTGACGGTGATTGTTGTGTCACAAACCATCGAAGTCAACCACGACATCGAAAGTTTTCTACATGACGGCGCGACGATCGATGAGGATTGTGCGGTCCCGGCCGGGCGTGGCATTCTGCGGACGCCGGTACCGGAGGGGGCGGTTGCACATGCTGACCATCCAAGGGGTGTCTCTCGGGTACGGCGATGCGCCAGCCGTCCTCCGGGGTGTCTCGGTGACGGTCCGCCCGGGTCGGGTGCTGGCGTTGACCGGCTCGTCGGGCGCGGGCAAGACCACCCTGCTCAACGCGATGGCGGGGCTGCTGCGGCCGCGCGACGGCGCGGTGAGCGTCGACGGGCAGCAACTACGCGACCGTGACCACGCGGTGGACCACCGGATCGTCCTCATCCCGCAGGACAACGGGCTGGCCCCGATCCTGACCGCCGCCGAGAACGTGCAGGTGGCCCTCGTCGCCGGCGGCGTGGCACCGCCCGAGGCGCGCCGGCAGACCGCCGCGACGCTGGCCCAACTGGGCCTCGCCGGGCAGGCCGACCAGTTGGTCGAGGAGCTGTCCGGCGGCCAGCAGCAGCGCACGGCCATCGCCCGCGGCCTGGCGCTGCGCGGCGGCGTGCTGCTGGCCGACGAGGTGACCAGCGAGCTGGACGCGGGCAACCGACAGCGGGTGCTGGATCTGCTGCACGACGAGGCCCGGCGGGGTGCGGCGGTCGTGTTCGCCACCCACGACGCGGAGGTGGCCGCCTCCTGCGAGGCGGAACTCCACCTCGCCGAGGGGCGGGCGCAGGTCGTGCGCGGTGGAGAAGATCGCGGTAGGTAACCGCTCGGTATCGATGCGCGTCCGCGGGGCGGTGTGCAGGCCGGCCGGTCGATAGCGTGAGCCTCAATGCTGGCCGTCATCGGGGGAGCACTTGCGGCCCGCCGGGCACAAGCCCTGGCGGTGCTCCTGCTCGCGGTGCTCGCCAGTGCCGCCGCCGCAGCCGCGGTGAGCTACGTGGCCGCGGCCGGGCAGGCCCTCGCCCGGTACGAACTCTCCACAGCCGATCCGAACGAGCTACGGCTGCGGCTCGTCGCCCCCACGGAGTACCCGGGGATGCCGGGCGACCCGGCCGGAAGCGTGTTCGGCGCTCAGGTCGAGCGACTCGCGCCAGCCGGGTTCGAGGTCGTCCTCGGTGCGCAGAGCGGTGGCGTCGCCACCGGCCCGGCCGGGACGGTCACCTCGAACCTGATCTTCCGAGCGGGGGTCTGCGAACGGGTCGCCGTGGCCGGCGCGTGCCCCCGGTCCACCTCGCGGGGCCGGCTCCCCGAGGTGATGGTCAGCACGCACACCGCAGCACATCTGGGTGTCGCCACCGGCGGCCAGTTCACCTTCGGCGCCGTTCCGGTACGGGTGGCCGGCGTCTACCGGCCGCTCGACGCGACCGACCCGTTCTGGCTGGGTGAGGAGTACCTACGGCCACCCGCACCCGGCCCGGCCTCCACGTCGACCGTGGGCAGCGCCCTCGACGCGATCTTCACGGCGGAGTCCTCGCCCCTGGCCGACGACAAGGCCATCCTGTACCGATCGACGGCCGACCTCTTCGTCAGCAGACAACTGGTGGTCACGGGGTCGGTGCAGGACCTGCGGTCGACCGTCGCGACGGTGACGCGCGACGGGAGCCGGCAGGGCTTCGGTGCCGGCACCTCTCTGCCGAGCCTGCTTGATCGCGTCACCCTGCAGCGCGGGCAGTTGGCCGCTGGCGTGACACTGGGTGCCGGGCTGCTCGTCCTGCTCTGCTGGCTGGTGTTGTTCGTGGCGATCAGTTCGGCGGCCGACGAGCGCCGGCCAGAGCAGGGCCTGCTCCTGCTGCACGGGGTGCAGCGCCGGCGACGGTGGGCCCTGGCGGTCGGCGAGCACGCCGTACCCGTGTTGGTCGCGATCCCCCTGGGCTGCCTGGGCGGCCTGGCCGCTGCCAAACTGCTCGCCACGCACACCCTGCCCGCCCAGGCCGACGTCACATTGGACGCGACCGCGGTCGGCTACGCCGCCGTCGGTGCCGTTGGCGCGCTCGCCGCGGTGCTGCTGGCTCAGGCGCGGACCATGTCCGCACCGGTCGTCGACCTGCTGCGCCGGGTGCCGGCGCGGGTGCGGGGGTGGCGGGCAAGCGTCGGTGACGTCGTCGCGGTGGCCGTCGCCGTGGCCGCCGTGGTGCAGTTGCGCCTCGGCGGATCGCCCACCGGCCTGGCCCTGGTGGCACCGGTTGTGGGCGCGCTCGCCGCGGGCGTCCTGCTGGCGCGGGTCGCCATGATCGCCGGAGCGGCGGTAGGCGCTGCGCTGCTGGCGCGAGGCCGGACAAGCGTCGGCCTCGCCCTCGTGCAGGTGGCGCGGCAACCACGCTTCCGGCCCCTGATGGCGCTGCTCACGGTCGTTGTCGCGATGCTCGCCTTCACCGCCGCGACGAGCGAGGTCGCGTCGGCCGCCTACGCGGATCGGGCAACCGTCGAGGTCGGGGCTCCCCGCGTGGTCGAGGTCAAGGCATCCTCGCGGTCGCACCTGTTGGCGTCCGTCCGGGCGGCCGACCCCGAGGGTCGCTCCGCGATGGCCGCGGTCGTGACGAACGCGGCCTCCGAGGCCGGCACACCGGTACTCGCCGTCGACTCCGACCGGCTGGCGACGGTGGCCGTACCGCATGCCTCCTATGGCGCGGATCTGGCGGACATCGCGCGAACGATCCGCCCGGACCCACCCGGAGCACCGCTACACCTGCGAGGGCGTCTGCTCACCGTGGTGATCTCCACCGACCTCGACGCGGCGGCCTTTGCCGGGAATCGGGTCCGCCTCGCGGTCACGGTCTCCAACAGGAACGGCAGCCGAGTGGTCGTTGCTCGCGATGACATCGAGCCCGGCCGCCGCGATTACGTCATACAGGTGCCCGAGTGCGTGCAGGAATGCCGCCTGGTCAATGTCGAGATCGTCGCTCCGGTGGTATCCCGGCAACTGAAGGTCCGGTTCGAGGAGTTGCGCAGCGGCAATGGCGACGGCGAGACGGTTCTGCTGACCGGTGCGGAGTTCGCCGACCTGAATCGGTGGCGGCTGACCGACCCGGATGACACGTTTCTCGACGCCACGAGCGGGCCGGACGCGGCGCTGGTCCTTGGCTTGGTGGAGAACCGGCGAGTGAGGCCGGCCGGCATCAGCGTGGTCGATTCGCCGTTCCCGCTGCCCGGTTGGCTGACCCGGTCGAACGGGACGCCCTTGGGCCGGCCTCACCAGTACGAGGGGGTCGACGGGTCGCCGACGCAGGCGTCGGTCGAGGGCCTGGCGGACCGGCTGCCCCGGCTCGGGGGATCCGGCCTGATCGTTGACCTGGAGTACGCCGACCGGCTCGCCGTCGCCGGCCAGACCGGCGTCGAGGAGGTCTGGCTGGCCCCGACGGCTCCCGCCGACATCCTCGACCGGCTTCGCGCGGAGGGTCTGGTCATCAAGGACGACCGGACGATCGCCGGCGTACGACAGGATTTCGACCGGCAGGGTGCGGCCTTGGCGTTGCGCTTCAACCTGTTCGCCGCGCTGGCCGGGGTCCTGATCGGGGCGGCCGGCCTCATCGCGATGGCAGCGGCCGAACAGCGCAACCGGGTCGCGATGCTGGTGGCGCTCCGGCGGCAGGGGCTGGCCCCGCGCGCCGTCCGTGGCGGCTACGGCTGGCCGGTCGTCATCGCCACCGTGTCGGGTGGCCTCGCCACCCTGGTGATCTGGCTCCTCACTCGGGACGGGCAACGCCTGTTCAGTGACGGCCGATCGCCCGTCCCGCTGCCCGACTGGCCGGACGTCGGCCGGCTGCTGCTGTTCACGGTGCCCACGGTGGCGTTCTTCGCCGTCACCGCGGCGGTGCTCGGCCGGATCGTCGCCGCCTCGGTTCGCCGCCGGACCGGCCAATGACCGCCGAGGTGCCCGCAGGGGGCGTAGCGGTCACCTGCCACCGGCTGATCCACATCTACTCGACCGGCACCGGTGACGTGGTCGCGCTCTCCGGCGTGGACCTGCAGATCTCCGCCGGCGAGATGCTGGCGCTGGTCGGCCCGTCCGGCTCCGGCAAGTCCACTCTGGTGGCGATCTTCGGCGGGCTCATGCAACCCAGCGCCGGGCGGGTGTACGTGGGCGAGCACGACCTGTCCCGGCTCTCCACGACCGCCCTGGCCGCCCTGCGCGGGACCACGGTGGGCACGGTGTTGCAGGGCGCCGAACGCAACCTGCTGCCGTACGTGTCGCTGTCGCGCAAC
Source organism: Micromonospora sp. NPDC005173 (assembly GCF_040608515.1). Taxonomy (NCBI): domain Bacteria; kingdom Bacillati; phylum Actinomycetota; class Actinomycetes; order Micromonosporales; family Micromonosporaceae; genus Micromonospora; species Micromonospora sp. NPDC005173. The sequence goes on along the minus strand of NZ_JBEXIK010000041.1, from coordinate 34,927 downwards.
ATCTGGTTGGCCCAGCGACCCGCGGCCCGCCTCGCTGGGCGCCGGTTGGACCCGCCGGAGGCGATCCTGGACCTCGTGGGTCTCGCCGATGCCGGCGCGCGGCGCGTCGGCGATCTGACCCCGGGGCAGCGTCAGCGGGCCGCACTGGCGCAGGGGCTCGCCGCCGGGCCTGGGCTGCTCCTCGTCGACGAGCCGACCAGCCAGCTCGACGGGGCCGGCCGGGACGAGGTGCTCGCGGCGCTGGCCACCATCAACTCCGAGCGGGGGACGACGGTGGTCGTGGTGACCCACGACGGTGACGTCGGTGCCCGGCTGGGCCGAGCGGTCACCATCCGCGACGGTCGGGTGGGCGCCGAGGGCCGGGACGGCCGGGACTTCGCCGTGGTAGCCGGGGACGGCACGATCCAGTTGCCGCCGGAGACGTTGGCGGCCTTCCCGGCGGGAACGCTCTTCACGGTCGACCACACCGACGAGTCGATCACCCTGCGCGCCACAGCGAACCCGTCGTCGGCTGGCCGGCAGGAGATGGCCACGAGCAGCGATCAACCCGGCCACGTCGATTGACACCGGGCCCGGTGGTCGTGCGGAGTTGCCGCCACTCGACAGTGATCCGTCGATCCCGCTGCGCTGTTGGCGGCGCAGCGGGATCGACGCCCGTCGGACTCCGGGGGCCTACGGGCGAACCTGGATCTTGCGGCCGGAGCCGGCGGCGAAACGGTCCAGCGCCTCGGGGTAGCGCTCCAGGCTCAGGCGGTCGCTGATGAACACATCCGGGTCGAGCACGCCCTGCGCGAACAAATCCGCGGCCCGTTCGAAACTGTGCAGAACGGCCATCGACCCGGTGATGGTGATCTCCTGGTTGTAGATCCGGTACGGCTCGATGACGGCGCGGGCGGCGTAGTCGGCGACACCGAACTGGAGGAACGTGCCGCCCTTGCCGACCCGGGTGAGGCCGTCCTGGATGGCGGCGACGTTGCCGGTGGCGTCGACCACGAGGTCCCAGCCGCGCGGCTGGTCGAGCTCGTCCGGGCCGGCGGCGGTACGGGAGACGCCGAGGGAACGGGCGGTGGTGAGGCGCTCCGGGTTGATGTCCACCACGTCCACGCTGGCCGCACCGGTGCGCTTGGCGAGTTCGAGCATCATCAGCCCCATCGTGCCGGACCCGTAGATGAGCACGTGCGAGCCGAGTTGGGAGCGCAGCACGTCGTAGCCACGCACCGCGCAGGACAGCGGCTCGATCAGGGCCGCGTCCTCGGTGCGGACGTGATCAGGCAGCCGGACGCAGTTGGCGACCGGCGCCACGGCGTACTCGGCGGCGCCGCCGGCGACGGTCACCCCGATCGCGGCCCACCGCTCACAGAGGTTGCTCCGCCCGAGCCGGCAGTAGTGGCATTCGTGGCAGTAGAGGGAGGGGTCGACCGCGACCCGGTCGCCCACCGCCAGTTCGGTGACGTCGGCGCCGACCGCCGCCACCTCGCCGGCGAACTCGTGCCCGGGCACGACCGGCAGGGTGGGCGCGAACTCGCCCTGCAGGATGTGCAGGTCCGTCCCGCAGAGGCCACAGGCGGCGACGCGCACGACAACCTCGCGGCGACCCGGGGTGGGATCCTCGACGGTGGTGACCTCGACCTTGCCCGGCGCGGTGATCACAGCGGCTCTCACTTGACGGCTCCCAACGACAGTCCCTGCACGAGTTTGTCCTGAGCGGCGAACCCGGCCGCGAGCACCGGCAGCGAGATGACGGTCGCGGCGGCGCACACCTGGGCGAGGAAGAGGCCCTGGCTGGTGACGAAGCTGGTGAGGAAGACCGGTGCGGTGCCGGCCACGACGCCGGTCAGCACACGGGCGAACAGCATCTCGTTCCAGCTGAAGATGAAGCAGATGAGGGCGGTCGCGGCGATCCCGGGGGCGGTGACCGGCAGGATGACCCGACGCAGGATGGCCGGCAGCCGGGCGCCGTCGAGCGCCGCGGCCTCCAGGATCTCGACCGGCACCTCCGCCAGGAACGACCGCATCATCCAGACCGCGATCGGCAGGTTCATCGAGGTGTAGAGGATGACCAGCAACCAGATGTTGTCCAGCAGACCGACGGTCTGGGCGATCAGGTAGATCGGCAGCAGCGCGGCGACCACCGGCAGCATCTTGGTGGACAGGAAGAAGAACAGCACGTCCGTCCACTTGCGGACGGGTTTCACGGCGAGCGCGTACGCCGCCGGGATGGCCAGCGCGAGCACGATGAGGGTCGACACGACGCTGGCGGTGACCGAGTTGAGCATCGGCGGCCACGGGCTCGCGCCGCTGGAGGCGCCGAAGAACTCGCGGTATCCGTCGAGGGTCAGCGGCGCGGTGAAGGCCGGCGGGTTGCGGGCGGCGTCCGACTCGCTGTGCAACGAGGTCAGCACCATCCAGCCGACCGGCGCGAAGAACAGCAGGCCGAGCAGCCAGGCGAGCAGGCCGAGCAGCGGGCCGCTGCGGCTGCGCGGCCTCGCCCTGGCGACAGCAGGGGCAGTCATCGCTTCGTCTCCTCCCGGAACATAGACAGCACCACCCGCAGCGCGAAGGTGGCGATGATCATCGAGCCGATCACCACGATCACGCCGGCCGCCGAGGCACGGCCGTAGTCGTGTGCCTGGTAGAAGGTGGTGTAGATGGTGTACGGCAGGTTGGCGGTACCGAGACCACCCGAGGTGATGGTGAAGACGGCGTCGAAGTTCTGCACGATGTAGATCGAGCCGAGCAGCGCACCCAGTTCGAGGTAGCGGCGCAGGTGGGGCAGGGTCACGTAGCGGAACACCTGCCAGGCCCCGGCGCCGTCGACCCGGGCCGCCTCGAGGGCGTCCAGCGGACGGCTCTGCAGGCCGGCCAGCAGGATCAGCATCATGAACGGCGTCCACTGCCAGACCAGCGAGGCGACCACCGCCGGCAGCGGGAAGTTCGAGATCCAGTCCGGTTGCGGGGCGGTCACCCCGAACCAGTTCGCGACGACGGCGATCATCCCGTTGAACAGGCCGTACTCCGGGTTGTAAAGGGCGTGTTTCCACAGCAGTGCCGCGGCGACCGGCACCACCAGGAACGGGGCGATCATCAGGGTCCGCACGATGCTGCGCCCCGGGAAGGACCGATCGAGCAGCAGCGCCAGCCCCAACCCGATCAGCAGGCTGATGATCACTACCAGGACGGTGAGCAGGACGGTGGTCACCACCGAATTGCGCAGCACCCGGTCTGAGGCGACCGCCGCGTAGTTGTCCAGACCGGTGAACCGCCGCTCGTCGGGATAGAGCGAGTTCCAGTTCAGGAACGAGATGACCAGCGTCGCCACGAACGGCAACTGGGTCACCACGATCGTGAAGATCAGGGCCGGCAACAGTGGTGCCCGACGGATCCACTGCTGCCGCCGCCACTGCCGCCGCCCGTCGGACGAGCCGGGGGCCGTTGTGGTCCCGGTCGCGGTCGTGGCCCGTAGGTCAACAGCGCTCATCGCTGCCTCCTCCTCTACGGTGGCGCCGGTCCCGCACGGCGGGACCGGCACCACCCGACGGTTACTTGCCGCGGTACTTCTCGGCGACCTGCTCGGCGAGCCGTTGCCCGTCGGCGAGCGCCTGTTCGACGGAGGTCCGGCCGGCGATCGCCGAGCTGACGCCCTGGGAGACCTGGGTGCCGAGGTCGGTGAACTCCGGGATGCCGACGAACTGGATGCCGGGTGCCGGCCGCGGCTGCACTCCCGGGTTGCTCGGGTCGGCGGTGGTGATGGCCTGCTCGGTCACCTTGTAGAAGGCGGCCGCCGCCTGCTGGTACTGCGGGTTGGCGTACAACGAGGCCCGCTTGCCGTCCGGCACCTTGGCCCAGCCAAGCTGGCTGCCGACCAACTGCTCGTACTCGGAGCTGGACGCCCAGGAGATGAACTTCCACGCGTTGTCCGCGTTCTTGCTGGCCTTCTGGATGCCCCAGGCCCAGGTGTAGAGCCAGCCGGAGCTGGCTGTCCGGTTCACCGGAGCCAGGGCGTACCCGGCCTTGCCGGCGACCGGCGAGGAGCTGGCCTCGATGGAACCGGCAGCGGAGGTGGCGTCGTACCACATGGCGACCTTGCCTTGGATGAAGTTGTTCAGGCACTCGGTGAAGCCGGCCTGCGGCGCGCCAGCCTCACCGTGCTTACGCACGAGGTCCACGTAGAACTTGGTGGCCTGGGTGAACTCCGGGGAGTTGACCTGAGCCTGCCAGTCCTTGGTGAACCAGGTCCCGCCGAAGGTGTTCACCACCGTGGTCAGCGGCGCGAAGAGCTGGCCCCAACCCGGCTGGCCCCGCAGGCAGATGCCCTTCATGCCGGGCTGTGCCCCGTCGGCCTTCGCGGCCAGGTCGGCGACCTGCTGCCAGGTCGGCTTCTCGGGCATCGTCAGGCCCTTGGCGGCGAACACGTCCTTCCGATACATGAGGAAGGAGGACTCGCCGTAGAACGGCTCCGCGTACAGCTTGCCGTCGGCCGCGGTCAGCGACGCGGTCATCGGCGGCAGGATATCGGCCTGGTTGAACGCGCTGTCCTTGGCGACGTGGTCGTCCAGCGGGGTCAGCCAACCGTTCTTCGCGTAGAACGGCACCTCGAAGTTGCTGATGGTGGCGACGTCGTACTGGCCGGCCTGGCTGGAGAACTCCTGACTGATCTTGTCGCGGACGTCGTTCTCCGGCAGCACCGTGTAGTTGACCGTGATGCCGGTCCGCTTGGTGAAGTTGTCCGCGGTCAGCTTCTGGATGTCCATCATCTGCGGGTTGTTGACCATGAGGACGTTGATCGTCTTTGCGCCACCGGCGTCACCTCCGCCACCGGCGCCGCTACAGCCGGCGGTTGCCAGGACGGTGGAGGCGGCCGCCAGGACGGCGACGGCGATTGTTCGGGCACGATGAGGCACAACGAACCTCCCAGATGGCGGTCGGGTGATGGCGGTGTGGTTTTTCGGTCGGGGTCAGACCCGGATAACCTGCGGCCCCAGAACGGAGTACCGGTGCGCCTCGGCGGCACCGAGGTGGGCGTCGGTGACGATGGCCTCCAGATCGGCGATCTCCGCGAAGCGACAGAAGCTGCTCGCGCCGAACTTGGTGTGCAGGCCGACGAAGATGCTGCGCCGGGCCGCCCGCATGGCACGTGACTTGACGTGGGCCACGGCGGGATCGGGTGTGGTCAGCCCGTGCTCGCGGCTGATCCCGTTGGCGCCGACGAAGGCCAGGTCGATGACGAAGCCGGCCAGCATGTCACCGGCCCAGTGGTCCACCGTGGCCAGTGTCCGGCCGCGGACCCTGCCGCCGAGCAGCAGGACGGTCACCGCCGGGGCGGTGGCCAGGCCAGCGGCCGTGATCAGCGACGCGGTGATCACGGTCAGCCGCCGGTCCCGGGGCAGCGCCTCGGCGATCAACTGAGGGGTGAAGCCCTCGTCGATGAACACCGTCTCCGCGTCCTGGAGCAGACCGACGGCAGCCGCGGCGATCCGGCGCTTGTCATGCACCCGCCGGGTCGTCCGCACCGCCAGGCTGCTCTCGAAGCCCGCGCTCTCCACCGGGTAGGCACCCCCGTGAGTACGCCGCACAAGCCCGTGTTCCTCGAGAACCCGCAGGTCCCGACGAATGGTCTCGGGAGCCGCGACCAGCTCGACGGCGAGCTTGGCGACCAGCACCTGGCCCTCGGCGCGGACCAGCTCCAGGATCCGATGCCGCCGCTCCTGAGCCTGCATTCCGCACCTCCTCCGCTGGCACCGCTTTGTCTGGGTCCTGTCTAACACCGGCGCATCGATGTGGCGAGACTCACAGGGGTCGCTCCGGTGCCCGGGTTGTGCCCGGGTCGGACGCGCGCCTCGGCGTTACGACCTGACATCCGGCGATTCGACGACCCGACCCGGTGACCGAATCGGCCCGCTTACCTGCCCGCCTGGTGACCGATCTTGGATAACGGCCCTCACCCACCGGACCGGAGGACCTCCCTGAAACGCTGTCGAGCTGCCCCAGATGTGGGGCAGCTCGACAGGAGGGCGCAGGGACGGGTTCAGCCCCAGAGGCGCGACGGCACGCGCCGTCCCGCCGTCAGCGGGCCGCGCCGGCGCGTCGCTTGTTGTAGACGTCGAAGGCCACGGCGACGAGCAGGACGAGCCCCTTCACCACCGACTGCGTCGACTGGTCGACGCCCATCAGCTGCATGCCGTTGCTCATCACCGCCATGATCAGACCACCGACCATCGCGCCCACCACCGTGCCCACCCCGCCGGTGACCGCCGCGCCACCGATGAACGCCGCGGCAATCGCGTCCAGCTCGAACATGTTGCCGGCGGCGGGCTGAGCGCCGTTGGACCGCGAGGAGTAGATGACGCCAGCGACCGCCGCGAGGAAGCCCATGTTGACGAACATCCAGAAGTTGACGGTGCGGACCTTCACTCCGGAGAGCGCCGCCGCCGAGAGGTTGCCGCCGATCGCGTAGACCTGGCGACCGAAGACGGTACGCCGGGTGAGCAGGCCGTAGACCAGGACGAGGACCGCCAGGACGATCAGCACGATCGGGAGCCCACGGGCGTGCGCCAACTGCCAGGCGAAGTACATGATGACCGCGCCGACCACGGCGACCCGGGCGACGAACAGCGGGAACGACTCGACGGGCTGCTGGTAGCGGATGCGCGCGACGCGGGTGCGGAAGCCGCTCACCGCGTACCCGGCCACGGCTACGGCGCCGATCAGCAGCGTGAAGGCGTCGTAGCCCTGCCCGCCGAGCAGTCCGTTGAGGAATCCCGCCGCGACGCGCTGGTACTCGGCCGGGAACGGCGACAGCGAGATGTTGTCGAGCACCCGCAGGGTGAGGCCACGGAACAGCAGCATCCCGGCCAGGGTCACGATGAAGGCCGGGATGCCGGCGTACGCGACCCAGAAGCCGTGCCAGGCGCCGACCGCGACGCCGACGGCCAGTGCGGCCAGGATGCCGACCCACCACGGGTAGCCCTGCTGGATCACCAGGACGGCGGAGACCGCTCCGGTCAGCGCGACCACCGACCCCACCGACAGGTCGATGTGCCCGCCGATGATCAGGATGACCATCCCGATCGCGAGCACCAGGATGTACGAGTACTGCAGGACGATGTTGGTGATGTTCCCGGGGCTCAGCGACACCCCGTCGGTCAGGATCGCGAAGAGCGCGACGATGACGACCAGGGCGACGTAGATGCCGCTCTGCCGCAGGTTGTTCAGCACCAGTGCCCGCAGGTCGCTCGTCCCGGTGTGCAGGGCGGCGGCCGGCGCGCCGTCCGGGGGTGTCGGGCGCTCCGTCGAGGGGGTCTTGATGCTGGTCATCCCACGAACTCCTTGTCCTTGGTCATCAGCTCCATGAGGCTCTCCTGGGTCGCCTCGCCCACCGGCTTCTCACCGGTGATCCGGCCCGCGGCGAGGGTGTAGATGCGGTCACACATCCCGAGCAGCTCCGGCAGCTCGGAGGAGATGATGATCACCGCCTTGCCCTCGGCCACCAGCCGATTGATGATCGTGTAGATCTCGTACTTGGCTCCGACGTCGATCCCGCGTGTCGGTTCGTCCAGGATCAGCACGTCCGGGTCGGTGAAGAGCCACCTCGACAGCACGACCTTCTGCTGGTTGCCGCCGGAGAGCTTGCCGACGACGGCCATGACGCTGGGCGTCTTGATGTTCATCTCCCGCCGGCTCGCCTCGGCGACCTTGATCTCCTCGTTGCCGTTCACCCAGCCCAGCCGGGCCAGCCGGTCGAGGGCGGCGGCGGAGACGTTGCGCCGGACGTCGTCGATAAGGTTCAGGCCGAACCGCTTGCGGTCCTCGGTGACGTAGGCGATGCCGTTGTCGATCGCCTCCGCGACGGTACGGGCGCTGATCTCCCGCCCGTGCACGAACAGCCGGCCTTTGATGTCGCGGCCGTAGGACCGGCCGAACACGCTCATCGCCAGCTCCGTCCGCCCGGCCCCCATCAGCCCCGCGACGCCGACGACCTCACCGGCCCGTACGGACAGGCCGACGCCCTCGACGACCATCCGGTCCTGGGTCGGGTGCCGCACCGTCCAGTCCTCGATCCGGAGCACCTCCTCGCCGGGTGACGACTCCCGGTCCGGGTAGAAGCTGTCCAGGTCGCGCCCGACCATGCCCCGGATGATCCGTTGCTGGGTCACGTCGTCGGCTCGCATGTCGAGGGTCTCCACCGCGCGCCCGTCCCGGATGACCGTGGTCGAGTCGGCGATCGCGGTGATCTCGTTGAGCTTGTGGGAGATCATGATGCAGGTGATCCCCTGGTCCTTGAGCTGTCGCAACAGGTCGAGCAGGTGAGCCGAGTCGACGTCGTTGAGGGCGGCGGTCGGCTCGTCCAGGATGAGCAGGCGCACCTTCTTCGACAACGCCTTGGCGATCTCCACCAGCTGCTGCTTGCCCACGCCGAGCTGGATGACCGGGGTGACGGGGTTCTCGTGCAACCCGACGGACGCCAGCAACTCGGCCGCCTCGGCGTTGGCCCGGTTCCAGTCGATGAGCCCGCTGCGGCCGCGACGTTCGTTGCCGAGGAAGAGGTTCTCGGCGATCGACAGGTACGGCACCAGGGCGAGTTCCTGATGGATGATGACGATGCCGTTGGCCTCGCTGTCCCGGATGCCGCGAAACTGCATCGGCTTGCCGTCGAACAGGATCTCGCCGTCGTACGAGCCGGACGGGTGGACGCCGGACAGCACCTTCATCAGGGTCGACTTGCCAGCGCCGTTCTCACCACAGATGGCGTGGATCTCGCCCCGGCGCACCGCGAGGGTGACGTCCTCCAGCGCGGTCACCCCGGGGAAGGTCTTCGTGATGCGGCGCATCTCGAGGATGGTGTCGTCCATGCTCACTGTCCTCTGTCAGGTACGGACGCGGTACTCCGTGGCGCCGGGCTCGGCGGTGGCCGCCGAGCCCGGCGGACGGTCAGTTCTTGGCCTGACCGGCGGCGACCTCTTCGGCCGTCCAGTAGCCCGAGTCGATGAGCGCGGTCTTGATGTCGTCCTTGTAGACGGTCGCGATCGGCAGCAGGTACGACGGCACGACCTTCACGCCGTTGTTGTACGTCTGCGTGTCGTTGGCCTGCGGCTGCTTGTCCTGCAGGAACGCCTCGGAAGCGTTCACGGCCTGCTCGGCCAGCAGACGGGTGTCCTTGAAGACGGTGCAGGTCTGCACGCCGTCGTTGATCAGCTTGATCGAGGCGATCTCGGCGTCCTGGCCGGTCACCGCCGGGAGCTTCTTACCCGCCTTGCCGTAGCCGGCGTTCTGCAGGGCGGTGATGATGCCCCGGGAGATGCCGTCGTACGGCGACAGGACGCCGTCGACCCGCGAGCCGTCGTTGTAGCTGGAGGTGAGCAGGTCCTCCATCCGCTTCTGCGCGGTCTCCTGCTGCCACCGCAGGGTCGCCACCTGCTCGGCGGTTGTCTGGCGCGACTTCACCTTCAGGGTGCCGGCGTCGATGAACGGCTTCAGCGTGTCCATGGCACCGCCGAAGAAGTACTGGGTGTTGTTGTCATCCAGCGACCCGGCGAAGAGTTCGATGTTGAACGGGCCCTTCGCCGTGCCCTTCGAGCCGTCCTTGTTCAGCAGACCGAGACCGACCAGCAGACCGGTGCCCTGGGCGACGCCGACCTTGTAGTTGTCGAAGCTGACGTAGAAGTCGACGTTCTTGCTGCCGCGGATCAACCGGTCATAGGCGATGACCGGGATCTTCGCGTCGGCCGCGGCCTGCAACTGGCCGCTGAGCGCCGTGCCATCGATCGCCGCGATGACCAGGACGTCCGCGCCCTGGGTGATCATCTGGTCGACCTGCTGCGACTGGGTCGGGATGTCGTCGCCCGCGTACTGGAGGTCGACCTTGTAGCCCTTCGCCTCCAGCTTCTCCTTCACCGCTTTGCCGTCGGCGATCCACCGCTCCGAGGTCTGGGTCGGCATCGAGACACCGATGGTCAGGTCGCCGGGCTTCTCTTCGCTGGTGTCACCGCCGCTGCCAGCACCCTCGCCACTGCACGCCGCCAGGCTCAGCGCCAACACCGCGCCGCCGAGAGCAACCAGGAATTTCCTGCGCACGGGTTTCTCCTCTCCGGACTCCCCGCCGACCGCCGGGGCAAGCTGTCACCTTTCGGGTAGTGTTAGCGCTCACACAGCACACGTCAACACCTTCTCGGAAATCCCGGCGCCACAGTCTCGTAACGGAAGCCACCCGGCGAGCGAGGCCGCTCGCGCTCCCTCCACTCCGGACCGGAGCCGCCCGGCGGGGCTGGGCGGCAGGAGCGGGAGCCGTCAGCGGCGGGGCGGCGCGGCGACGCTGTCGCGGGCGACCAGGGTCGGGGCGATGGTCTGCCGCAGCGCCCCTCCGGTGCCCGTCTCGATCTGGGTCAGCAACAGCTGAAGACTCGCCCGAGCCACCGCGTCGAAGTCCGGCCGGACGGTGGTCAGCGGCGGGATGAAGTACGCCGCCTCCGGCACGTCGTCGAAGCCGACCACGCTGATCTCGTCCGGCACACGCCGACCGAACTCGTGCAACGCCCGCAGCACGCCCAGCGCGAGATGGTCGTTGGCGGTGAAGATCGCGGTGACCTCAGGCATCCGCGCCAACATCTGCCCGCACCGGTATCCCGAGGCCGCGGACCAGTCCCCCGGCATCAGCGGTGGGAGCTCCGCCCCTGCTGCCGCCAATGCCTCCCGCCAGCCCTCGATCCGACCGACGCTGTCGAACCAGTCGGACGGCCCCGACACGTGCCAGACCGTGCGGTGCCCGGCATCGAGCAGGTGCTGGGTCGCCGCCCGGGCACCAGCCGCCTGGTCGACCGTCACCAACGGCACCGGCCGGCGCGGATCACCGTCGACGGTGACCAACGGGACGTCCTTGGGCAGACGTTCCAGAGCCTCACCGGCCGACTCGACCGGTGCGATGACGACGATGCCAGCGACCCGGTGCGACAGGTGCCGCTCCACCGCGGCCGAGATGGAACGGTGGTCCAGGTCCCGCACACTGCCCACACTGACCGCGAAACCCTCTTCCGCGGCGGTCTGCTCCAACGCGGCCAGCAACGACGCCGGACCGTACAACGTCGTGTTCTGTGCGACCACGCCGATGACCTGCGACCGGCCGGTCACCAACGCACGCGCCGCACCGTTGGGCCGGTAACCGAGCTCGGCGATCGCCGCCCGCACCCGCAGCCGGGTCTGCTCACGCACGTTGGGGTGCCCGTTGAGCACCCGCGACACCGTCTGGTGGGAGACACCGGCCAGACGAGCGACGTCCGTCATCGCCGGACCGTGCACGGCCATGTCACTCCCCCCGCCCACGACGTCGAAGCTGCGGCCCGCCGACGTCGACCGGGGCGGCCCAGGCCCCGATCCTCCGGCTCACCCACCGAACCGGTGCTGAATCCCTGGTGACCAGCGCTGATTGCCGACAGCCTACGCCAACAGCCCTCGTCGTCCCGGCGCGGCCGAGCCGGGACGGCGGAGCATGCGGGACGCGGGCGGCGACGTTCTCGTGGTACGGCATGGCAGCTCGGACTCCTTCCACCGGGAGGGCATTCCGTCGCCGACGCGGGGTGGCCCGATCCCTACCCGCCCGGCGAAGGCAGGGACGGGCCATCCGTCATGGATGCGCGGGCCGCGAGGTCAGAAGCCGCGGGCCAGCCGGTAGTACGCCTGGTTCCAGCGGATCTCGTTGGCGAAACGGCGGGGCTCGGTGTCGGCGTCGATGACCACGAGTTCGGTCCGGCTCATCTCGGCCAAGTCGTGCAACTCCTCCACGCCCACCGCCTGCGACAGCACCGTGTGGTGCGGCGCGCCCGCGGTGATCCACGCCTCGGCCGACCCGGGCAGGTGCGGTCGTGGACGCCAGACGGCCCGGGCCACCGGCAGCCGCCGCAACGGCTGCGGCGGAGACACCACATCGATCTCGTTGGCCACCAGCCGGAAACGCTCCCCCATGTCGGCCAGCCCGAGCACCACCGCCGGACCGGGAGCGGCGTCGAACACGAGCCGGACCGGGTCCTCCCGTCCGCCGATGTTCAGCGCGTGGATCTCCACGTCGGGCACGCCCGCCGCGATCGTCGGGCAGACCTCGAGCATGTGGGCACCGAGCACCAACTCCTCGCCCGGGGTGAGGTCGTAGGTGTAGTCCTCCATGAACGACGTGCCGCCGTCCAGGCCGACCGACATTGCCTTGAGGGTGTGGACCAGGACGGAGGTCTTCCAGTCACCCTCGCCGCCGAAGCCGTAGCCGTCCGCCATCAGCCGCTGCACGGCGATGCCGGGCAACTGACGCAGGCCGCCGAGATCCTCGAAGTTGGTGGTGAACGCCCGGAACCCGCCCTCGTCGAGGAAGGCGCGCATGCCAATCTCCAGGCGGGCGGCGTACCGCAGCGAGTCGTGCCGCTCACCCCCGGGACGCAGCTCGGGGACGATGCGGTAGCTGTCGTCGTACTCCTTGACCAGGTCGTCCACCTGGGTGTCGGCGACCCCGTCGACCACCTGGACCAGGTCGTTGACGCCGTAGGTGTTGACCGAGACCCCGAAGCGCAGCTCCGCCTCGACCTTGTCGCCCTCGGTCACCGCGACGTCGCGCATGTTGTCGCCGAAGCGGGCCAGACGCAACGAACGCATCGCCGACCAGCCGACTGCCGCCCGGGCCCAGGCCCCGACGCGGCTCGTCACCCGCGGGTCGCTGACATGCCCCGCGACGGTCTTGCGGGCCACACCGAGGCGGGTCTGGATGTACCCGAACTCCCGGTCGCCGTGGGCGGCCTGGTTCAGGTTCATGAAGTCCATGTCGATCTCGTCCCACGGCAGCAGGACGTTGGCCTGGGTGTGCAGATGCAGCAGCGGCGTCTGCAGCGCGTCCAGGCCGGCGATCCACATCTTCGCCGGGGAGAAGGTGTGCATCCACGCAACGACCCCGATCGCGCCCTGTGCGGCGGCATCGCGGCAGACCCGCAGAATGTCACCGCTGTTGGTCAGGACCGGCTTCCAGACCACCCGGGCGGGAATCTGCGGCGAGTCGTCGAGCACGGCCGCGATCAGACGGGACTGCTCGGCCACCTGCCGGAGCGTCTCCTCGCCGTACATGCCCTGGCTGCCGGTGAGGAACCAGATCTCGGGTTCGGTGCGTGGTGCCATGGGGTTGCCTTCCGCGAGAGGGGCGGTCACTTGTAACGGATTCCGATGAGGCGCTGAAGGAGGATGAACGCGAAGAGCAGACCCCCGATCACGATCTTGGTCCACCAGGAGTTGAGGCTCCCGTCGAAGGTGATGAGCGTCTGGATCACGCCCAGGACCAGCACGCCGAGCACCGTGCCGAGGACGTATCCCGAGCCACCGGTGAGCACGGTGCCGCCGATCACGACCGCGGCGATGACGTCCAACTCCATGCCGACGGCGATCAGGGGCGCACCGGAGAGGGTGTAGAACGACAGCAGGATCCCGCCGATGGCGGAGCAGAGACCACTGATCGTGTAGACGGCGATCCGGGTACGCCCCACCGGCAGGCCCATCAGCAGCGCCGACTGCGGGTTACCGCCGATGGCGTACACGTTGCGCCCCAGCCGGGTGTAGGCCAGCGTGTAAGCGGCGACGGCGACCACGGCGAAGGCGATGAGCACGCTGATCGAGACGAAGTTGCCCCGGGGATCGCCGACCCGCTCCTGCGACATCCTGGTCCAGAACCCGTCGGTGATCGGGATGGACGACCCGGAGATGAACGTGCACATGCCCCGGGCGAAGAACATCCCGGCGAGCGTGACGATGAACGGCTGGATGTCGAAGAAGTGGATGGCGCAGCCCATCAGCAGGCCGAGCGTCGGCCCGATCAGCAGCGCGATGACGAGCACGAGCGCCGCCGGTAGGCCCTGCTGGAGCAGCGAGGCCGACACCATGGCCGTCATGGCGACGACGGACCCGACCGACAGGTCGATGCCGCCGGTGAGGATCACGAAGGTCATCCCCACCGCGACGACGAGCAGGAAGCCGTTGTCGATGAAGACGTTGAAGATGACCTGCACGTTGGAGAACGCCTGGTACTGGGACACGCCGATGCCGTACATCACCAGGAGCAGGGCGAGCGTGGCCAGAACGGGTACCTGTCGCCGTGGCAGCCGGATCCGGGGCCGACGGGCGGTGAGTGATCCAGTGGTCATGCCGGCACCTGCTCCTTCGGCTTGTCGGCGACGGCGCCGCGCGGCGGGGCGCCGCTCCTTCGGCGGGTGAAGCGGGCCCGGAAGGCCGGGGCCTGGATGAGGCAGACGGCGATGACGACGACCGCTTTGAACAAGAGCGCGGTCTGCGGCGAGATGTTCATGGCGTACACCGTGGTGGTCAGGGTCTGGATGATCAGCGCGCCCAGGATCGTGCCGCTGAGGAAGAACCGGCCGCCCGCGAGGGACGTGCCGCCGATGACGACCGCGAGAATGGCGTCGAGCTCCACCCAGAGGCCGGCGGCGTTGCCGTCGGCGCTGGAGACGTTGGCCGTCATCATGAAACCGGCGATCGCGGCGCAGCCGGCGCTGAGCACGTACGCGAGAAAGATGACCCGGCCGGAGCGGATGCCGGCCAGCCGGCTGGCCTCGGCGTTACCGCCCACCGACTCGATGATCATGCCGAGCGCGGTGCGGCGTGTGAACGCGCCGACGAGCAGGGCCGCCGCCAGCGCGATGAGGATGGCCAGTGGCAGGGTCAGCACGTGGCCCAGCCCGATCGCCCGGTACGGGCCGGAGTTGATGGTGATGATCTGGCCCTCGGTGATCAGCTGCGCGAGCCCCCGGCCGGCCACCATCAGGATCAGCGTGGCGATGATCGGCTGGATACCGATCACCGCGACCAGCACCCCGTTCCAGGCGCCGAGCACGAGCGCGACCCCGAGCGCCATCGCGAGCGCGGTCAGCACCACGGGAAGGCTGTTCTGGTCGGGCTGTTGGCTGATGTACATGCAGGCGATCGCGCCACTGATCGCGCACAGCGAGCCGACCGACAGGTCGATGCCGCCGGTCGAGATGACCACGGTCATGCCCAGCGCCACGAGGATCAGCGGCGCGCTCAGCCGCAGGATGTCGATCGGCGTGCCGTACAGGTGCCCGTCGGTGACCTCGATGGACAGGAACCCGGGCCGGTAGATCGTGTTCGCGGCCAGCATGACGACCAGCACGGCGGCGGGCCAGAACAGCCGGTGAGCGGTCAGCGCCCGGTAGCGGCCCATGGTGTCGTTCATCGGTCTGCCTCCTCCCGGTGGGATCCGCTGGCGATGGTCTGCATGATGCGGTCGGCGTCGAGGCTGTCGTCGTTGGCGAGCTGCGCGACCAGTTGCCGGTCACGCATCACGGCCACCTTGTGGCTGAGGCGCAGCACCTCCTCCAGCTCGGCGGAGATGAACAGCACGGCCATGCCGCCGTCGGACAACTGCGTCACGAGCTTCTGGATCTCGGTCTTCGCGCCGATGTCGATGCCCCGGGTGGGTTCGTCGAGGATCAGCAGCCGCGGCTCGGTGATCAGCCACCGGGCCAGGAGCACCTTCTGCTGGTTGCCGCCGGAGAGATTGCGCACCGGCACCTCCGGGTCGGACGGCCGGATGCTGAGGGCCTTGATGTACTTCTCCACCAGCTCGTCCTGGCGGCGGCGCGGGACGGGCCGCAGCCAGCCGCGGGCGGCCTGCATGGCGAGGATCAGGTTCTCGCGCACCGACAGGTCGGCGACGATGCCCTCCGCGCGGCGGTTCTCTGAGCAGAAGCCGATGCCGTGGCCGATGGCCTGGGCGGGGGTGCGGAGGCTGCTCGTGGTGCCGTCCACCGTGACCTGTCCGCCGTCGGCCCGGTCGGCGCCGAACAACAGCCGGGCCACCTCGGTACGCCCGGAGCCCAGCAGGCCAGCCAGGCCGACCACTTCCCCGGCGTGGATGGTGAGGCTGAACGGCTCGACCGCTCCGGAGCGGCCGAGGCCCGACACCGCAAGGAGCGGGGTGCCCTCTTCCAGGGCCGTCACGTCCCGCCGGGAGTGCTCCTCGATGCTTTCGAGCACGTCGAGTTCCTTGCCGATCATCTTCTCGACCAGCGTGAGCTGGGGTAGCTCGGCGATCGGGTACTCGCCGACGAGCCCGCCGTTGCGCAGCACGGTGATCCGATCGGCGATCTCGTAGACCTGGTCGAGGAAGTGGGTCACGAAGAGGATCGCGATGCCCTCGTCGCGGAGCTGGCGCATGATGCGGAACAGCTGCGCGACCTCACCGGCGTCGAGGCTGGAGGTCGGCTCGTCCAGGATCAGCACCCGGGCCTGGATGTCGATCGCGCGGGCGATGGCGACCATCTGCTGAATGGCGAGGGAGTACGTCCCGAGCGGTGCGCTGACGTCCAGGTCGAGGTCGAGGCGGGTCAGGAGGGCACGGGCTCGGCGGCGGACCTCGCCCCAGCGCACCGCGCCGAGCCGGCGAGGTTCGCGCCCGATGAAGATGTTCTCCGCCACCGAGAGGTTGGTGCAGAGGTTGACCTCCTGGTAGACGGTGCTCACCCCGGCGGCCGTGGCCTGCATCGGCCCGGTGAAGGACACCGGCTCGCCGTCGAGGGTGATCACGCCCTCGTCGGTGTCGTAGACGCCGGTCAGGACCTTGATGAGGGTCGACTTGCCGGCGCCGTTCTCGCCCATCAGGGCGTGCACCTCGCCGGGGAGGAGCCGGAAGTCGACGTCGTGGAGTGCGCGCACCCCGGGGAAGGACTTGCTGATCCCGGTCATCGTCAGGACCGGACGACTATCCGTCATCCCATCAGACCTCTTCTGGTTGTCGACGTGGACGTGCCCTGGCGACGAGGCGGGGCCGCCACGCGAGCGCGGCGACCCCGGCGTCGATCAGTACTTGCGGTTGGGCAGTGCCTCCTTGGCCTGCTCAGAGGTGAAGGTGGTCTCCTCGGTCTCGATCCGAGCCGGCACCTCCTCGCCCGCGTGGACCTTCTTCGTCAGGTCCATCAACTGCGGGCCGAGCAGTGGGCTGCACTCCGCGATGAAGTTGAACTTGCCGTCGGCGAGGGCCTGCATGCCGTCCTTGACGGCGTCGACCGTGATGATGGTGATGTCCTTGCCGGGCACCTTGCCGGCGGCGGTGATCGCCTCCAGCGCGCCCAGGCCCATGTCGTCGTTGTGCGCGAACAGCACGTCGATCTTCGGGTTGGCCTTGAGGAACTGCTCCATGACCTGCTTGCCGCCGGCCCGGGTGAAGTCGCCCGACTGGGACGCGACGACCTTCAGGTTCGGGTTGGCGGCGATCGCCTCGGCGAAGCCCTGCTTGCGGTCATTGGCCGGCGCCGCGCCGGTGGTGCCCTGCAACTCGACGATGTTCACCGGCCCGGACGCGGTCTTCTTCTGCTCGACCAGCCACTCCCCGGCGAGCCGGCCCTCCTTGACGAAGTCCGAGCCGATGAAGGTCTTGTAGAGGGACTTGTCGGCCGAGTCGACCGAGCGGTCCGTCAGGATCACCGGGATGCCGGCGTCCTTGGCTTCCTTGAGCACGGTGTCCCAGCCCGACTCCACCACCGGCGAGAAGGCGATCACATCGACCTTCTGCTGGATGTAGTTGCGGATCGCCTTGATCTGGTTTTCCTGCTTCTGCTGCGCGTCGTCGAACTTCAGCTCGATGCCGGCCGCGGCGGCGGAGTCCTTGATGGAGGTGGTGTTCGCGGTACGCCAGCCGCTCTCCGCACCGACCTGGGAGAAGCCCAGGGTGATCTTGCCGTCGTCGGCTGCCCCGCCGGTGTCGCTGTTGCCGCAGGCGGCCACGCTGCCGACGAGCAGCACGCTGGCGAGGACCGCCGCGGCGCGCCACGGAGCGGAGGGCGTTCGCATCTTTCGCATCGGATCTCCTTGGCTCGGGGTGGTGGGTGACCGCGCCAACCGCCGACGTGCGGAGAGCGGCGTACGCGGGTGGTGCGTACTGGTACCTCGGTGGTGCCGGCCGGCGGATCCGGGCGTGGCCGGTGGCCGGTCAGGAACCCGCCGGTGAGAGCGGTTGTTGGCCGTAGACGTTCTGGTAGCGGTGGTAGAGCGCGTCGATGTCGGCCTGCGCGATCGGCACCGGCTGCCCGAGTGCGCGAGCCAGGTGCGCGGTGCGGGCGACGTCCTCGCACATGACCGCGGCCTTGACCGCCGCGCGGGCGTCACGACCGACGGTGAAGACGCCGTGGTTGCGCATGAGCACCGCGGGTGAGCGATGCCCGGCGAGCGTGGCGACGATGCCCTTGCCGATGTCGTCACCACCGATCAGGGCGAACGGGCCCACCGGGATCTCCCCGCCGAATTCGTCGGCCTGGGCGGTCAGGTGGCAGGGGATCGCCTCCCCCCGGGCCGCCCAGGCGGTGGCGTAGCTGCTGTGCGTGTGGACGACCCCGCCGACCTCCGGCATCGCCCGGTAGACGTAGGCGTGGGCGGCGGTGTCGCTGGACGGGGCGAGGTCGCCCTCGACGAGGACGCCATCGAGGTCGCAGACCACCATGGTGTCCGCCGAGAGTTCGTCGTAGCCGACGCCGCTGGGCTTGATGACCATGAGGTCCCGACCGGGAACCCGCGCGGAGATGTTGCCGGCCGTCCAGGCCACCAGGCGGTACCGGGTCAGTTCGGCGTGCAGCCGGGCGACCGTCTCGCGCAGTTCGCCGATCTGTCGGCTCACCTCGGCGTTCACGCGACCACCTCCAGCGCTGTCTCGTGCGTGGCCACACCGGTCCCGAGGGCGGCGTTGCGGATCGTCCGCAGGCGGAGCATGACCTCGTTGCCACCGCGACCGAAGTGGTCGTGCAGCGCCCGGTACTCGGCATAGAGGGCGTCGTACGCCCGTGCCCGATCGGGATCCGGCCGGTGGACGGCCTCGTGCACCCGGCCCATCGCCCGCGACGCCTCGTGGATCGAGGGGTACTCGCCAGCGGCGACGGCGGCGTGGATCGCCGACCCGAGCGCCGGCCCCTGCGCGGAGGCGATGATGCTCAGCGGCCGGTTGGTCACGTCGGCGTAGATCTGCATCAGCAGTTCGTTGGAGGTGAGACCGCCGGCGATCACCAGGTCGTCCACCGCCACGCCGGCCTCGACGAACGCCTCGATGATCATCCGCGTGCCGTACGCCGTGGACTCCAACAGCGCCCGGTAGATGTCCTGCGGCCGGGTGGCCAGGGTCATCCCGACGATCATCCCGCTGAGGTCGTGGTTGACCAGCAGCGAGCGGTTTCCGTTCCACCAGTCCAGCGCGACCAGGCCGTGCGCGCCGACCGGCTGGCTGGCGGCCAACTCCGTGAGGCGTTCGTGCGAGTCGAACCCGGTCGGGGCGGCGTGCTCGACGAACCAGCCGAAGATGTCGCCGACTCCGCTCTGCCCGGCCTCGTAACCCCATGCGCCGGGGCTGATGCCACCGTCGACGACGCCGCACATCCCGGCCACCTCGGCGAGGTGTGCGCCGTTGACCACGTGGCAGGTCGACGTGCCCATGATCGCCACGAGCCGACCGGGCTCCACGGCCTGCGCGGAGGCCGCCGTGACGTGCGCGTCGACGTTGCCGGCGGCCACCGCGATCCCCTCCGGCAGGCCGGTCCAGGCCGCGGCACGGGCGGTGAGCGAGCCGGCCCGGGCACCGAGGGGCAGCAGTGGGCCGTCCAACTTGGCCACGAAGTCGGCGAAGTCGGGGTTGAGCGCGGTCAGGAAACCCGCCGACGGGTACCGGCCATCCTGCCGGATCCCCTTGTAACCGGCCGTACAGACGTTCCGGGTCTCGGTGCCGCTGAGCTGCCAGACGATCCAGTCCGCGGCCTCGATGAAACGCTCGGCCCGGTGGTAGACCTCGGGGTCCTCTTCCAGGATCTGCAGGCCTTTGGCGAACTGCCACTCGGCGGAGATCTTGCCGCCGTACCGGCCGATCCACGGCTCGGCACGACCGTGCGCCAGGGCGTTGATCCGGTCAGCGTGCGGCTGGGCGGCGTGGTGCTTCCACAGCTTGACCCAGGAGTGCGGGCGGTCGCGCAGCTCCGGCACCTCGCACAACGGAGTGCCGTCGGCGAACGTCGGCAGCACGGTGCAGGCGGTGAAGTCGATGCCGATGCCGACGATCGCGGCGGGGTCGACCCCGGCGGCGGACACGGCCGCCGGTACGGCGTACCGCAGCACGTCGCGGTAGTCGTCCGGATTCTGCAGGGCCCAGTCCGGCGGCAGTGGCCGGCCTCCGGGAAGCGCCGCGCTGATGACTCCGTCGCGGTACTCGTGCACCGCGGTCCCCAACTCGGCGCCGTCACCGACACGGACCACCAGGGCTCGCCCGGACAGGGTGCCGAAGTCGACGCCGACGACGTAGCTTTCGCCGGCTCCGTCCACACGGGTCATGTCCACCTCCACCGTTGACGGACCCAGTGTTAACGCTCACATCCAAAGCCGTCAAGACATCTGCCCGCAACAGCTTCGCAACGTCCGCGGGTGCCCATGGTGCTCCCGGCAGACCCGAGCATGAACCGACGGCCCGGCTGGTCAGCCGGGCCGTCGGTCTTCGGTGGATTGGCCGGGATCAGCCCGCGGCCCTGCGCTTGTACAGCGCCTTGGCCCAGAAGAAGCAGAGCACGGAGATGGTGGCGCACCAGCCGACCGCGAGGATCGCGTTGTTGCCGATCCCGGTGCCGAGCAGCAGGCCGCGAATGGTCTCCATGACCGGCGTGAAGGGCTGGTAGTCCGCGAACCACCGTACCGCGGTGGGCATGGAGTCGGTGGGGACGAACCCGCTGCCGAGGAACGGCAGCAGCACCAGCGGCATCGGCAGGTTGCTCGCCGTCTCGACACTCTCGCTGACCAGGCCGAGCGCCACCGACAGCCAGGTGAGCGCAAAGGTGATCATGGCCAGGACGCCGATCGCGGCGAGCCACTCGATCGGGTTGGCGGTCGGTCGGAACCCGACCAGCAGCGCCACGCCGGTGACGGCCGCGAGACTGATCAGTGTCTGGAACAGGCTGCCCAGCACGTGGCCGGTGAGGACCGACGGTCGGAAGATCGCCATGGTGCGGAACCGGGCGATGATGCCCTCGGTCATGTCCATGGCAATCGAGATGGCGGTGCCCTGCGCCCCGCTGACCACCGTGATGATCAGGATGCCAGGGGTGACGTAGTTGGCGTACTGGGCACGGTCGCCGGAGGGCCCGAGGCCGGCGCCGAGCGTGCCACCGAAGACGTAGACGAAGAGCAGCAGGATGATGACCGGGATGCCGACGAGCATGAGGGTCATCGACGGATAGCGCCGCATATGCAGAAGGTTGCGCCGCAGCATCGTGCTCGAGTCACGGACGGCAAGAGAGAGAGTGGTCATCGCGCCATGGCCCTTTCGTTGTCGGGTTGGCCGGTGAGGGCAAGGAAGACGTCATCGAGATCGGGGGTGTGCAGGGCGAGGCCGGCCACGCTGACCGAGGCGCGGTCGAGTTGGTCGAGCAGGGACCGCAGCGACCCGACCCCGCCGTCGCTCGGGACCTGCAGGGTGAGCGCCGTGTCGTCGCGGGTGGCCGTCGCGAGCGTGCGGGCGGCCGCGTCGAGCCCCGCCAGGTCGGCGAACTCCAGCACGACGTGTCCACCGGGGATGAGCCGTTTGAGCTCGTGCGGGGTGCCCTCGGCGATCAGGCGGCCGTGGTCGAGGAACGCGACCCGGTCGGCGAGTTGGTCGGCCTCCTCCAGGTACTGCGTGGTCAGGAAGATGGTGACGCCATCCGCCACGAGGTCACGGATGATCTGCCACATGGCGCGGCGGCTGCGCGGGTCGAGGCCGGTCGTCGGCTCGTCGAGGAAGATGAGGCGGGGCTCCCCCACCAGGGTCATCGCGAGATCGAGCCGCCGGCGCATGCCGCCGGAGTAGGTCGACACCGGCTTGCTCGCCGCCTCCACCAGGTCGAACTGGTCGAGCAGTTCGGCGGTGCGCCGCCGGCCGGCCGCCCGGTCCAGGTGGCACAGGTCGGCCATCAGGTTCAGGTTCTCCTGACCGGTGAGCAGGTTGTCGACGGCGGAGAACTGGCCGGTGACGCCGATCAGCTCGCGTACGGCGTCGGGCTCTCGGGTGAGGTCGTGGCCGGCGATGCGGGCTTCGCCGCTGTCGGCATTGATCAGAGTGGACAGGATCTGCACGGCGGTGGTCTTGCCGGCGCCGTTGGGGCCGAGCAACGCGAAGATCGTTCCTTCGGCGATCTCCAGGTCGATGCCCTTGAGCACGACCTTGTCGCCGTAGGACTTGCGCAGGCCGGTCGCGATGATCGCGGGCCGGGAGGGTCGGGCCATGGTCTCCTCGATTCGTGGACGGTCTCGCCGTGCGCGGTCCATCAGGCGCGGCGGATCATGATGTCGCCGTAGGCGGTGCTCGCCCGGACCTCGACCGTTTCGTCGGTCTGCCCCGGGCTGTCTGTCGTGTCGAGCGCGTTGTGCACCCGGCCATGGCGGGAGCTGACGTCGAGCCAGGCGGCGGTCCCGCGGCGGACGCCGACCTCGATGGCCCCGTAGGAGGTCTGCACCTCGATCGACCCCCGCACGACCCCACCGAGGCGGACGTTGCCGTAGGCCGTGCGCGCCTCCACCGAGGCCATCGGCTCGTCGACGGCGATGTCGCCGTAGGCGGTGTTGAGCCGGACGTTGCCGTTGCTCTGGCCGATCCAGCAGTCGCCGGAAGAGTTCTTGATCTCGGCGGTGCCGTCGACCACGCCGATGCGTACCTTGCCGGAGGACGCCTTCACCTGGGCAGATCCGGCGACGTGCTCGACGGTGACCTCGCCGTGGCTGCTGTCGATGTCCACCGGCCCGGTCCGGTCGAGCCGGATCGCGCCACCGGTCTTGACGTTGCACTCGCCGAGCCGCCCCTCGCAGCGGAAAGCCGCCCAGGATGCCTTGGCGTCCACCCGCGATCCACTCGGCACCTCGATCAGGAGGTCGACCGAGGGTCCGGCTCCGGGGCCGAAGCGACGCCAGCTCTTCGGCGCTTTGATCATCAGTTGGCCGGCGGCGAACTCGACCGTGGTCTGCTCGGAGGCGCTCACGTCGGCCTTGCTCGACGGGTCACGGGGCCGCACCCGCACGACGGTGTCGGTGCGGTCGGTCGCGGCGATCCAGGCGTCGCCGACGGGCAGCTCGATCTGGACGGAGATGGGCTCTGGCGTATCGAAAACAGGCATGGTGGTCTCCCGGAATGTGGGCAGCGGGCATCGCTACAGGTGAGCGGCGGGAAGAAAGAAGCAGGGGTACGCGGTCAGCGCGCCCAGCCGGTGAAGTGCTGGCCGGAGCGCGGCTCCGTCCGGCGGGTCGGACGACGATCTGGATCGCCCGCCCCGATGGCGCCGGCGACAGCACGCACCAGCCAGGCGTTGACCGACAGCCCGGCGCGGCCGGCGGCCTCTTCGACGCTGGCCTTCAGGTGGTCGGGGAGGCGGAGGTTGATCCTCGACGTGCCGCCGTCGTCACCCTCGGGTGTGAGCACCGGCGCTGGCTGCGCGGGCGCGCGGGTCTGCTCGCCAGCGCCGTCGACCGGCGGGCTGGCCGGCGTCACCACGAAGTCGGGCTCGCGACCGCGCAGCCGTACGTGCACCGAACCCGGGGCGAGCTCGCGGGTGATCTCGTCGGCCGCGTCGGACAGCGCCTCGAGCAGCGTGAGGCGGGTCGCCGCCTCCAACTGGGTGAAGAGCCGCTCGGCCAGCGCGCGACCGTCCTGGTCGACGCCCTCCGCGGCCACAGCGAACTCGTTTCGCAGGTTCTCGACGTACGGCCTCAGTTCCATGGCACCATCATGGCACCACTTTGGCTCAGCCGCAACACCCCTTGGCTCACGATGGTGCCACCAGGTAGGAACCGGTCAGTCCCCGCGGCCCCCGATGGGCGACGTCAACTCGCCGAAGGCGCGCCTGACCAGGAGGTTCGCGTCCTCCTGGTCCAGCCCGGTAGCCACCAGCAAGTCACTGACGGTCGTTCGGACCTGCGCGACCACGACGGCACCGGAGAAGCCGACCCCCTCCCGGTAGGCGTCACCGGCCGCACAGACCGCTCGCAGCGCCTGATCCCGCGCTTGCCGCGGTTCGTCGCCGACGGCGAACTGCCGTTTCAGGAGCCGGACCGCCTCGGCCAGGCAGGCGACCGCCCTCGGCATCGGCTCCGGGACCGGCTCGCCGTCCTCGATGAGACTCACCGCCCTGCGGATCAACGTCCCGCTGTTGCGCATCGCCCGGTCGATCGGTTCCGCCGCATGCGCGAACCGGCCCACCGGCCCGTGCCGCTCGTGCCAGTGCACCGGCGAGAGGGTGCTGGCCTCCCGGGCGCCCTGGGTCGCCTCGACGAGTGCCTTCAACTCGTCCTTGTTCTGCCGCAGCTCGGCCAGGGCCGTACGCGCCGCAGCGGCATCGCGTTCGGTCAGCGCGCCGGCGGTGGCGTCGAGCTGGGTGCTGAGGAGATCCAGCGCCGGCCGCGCGGCCCGGTTGAGCACCCGCAGGGGGTTCAGCGGCAGCAGCACCGCGGTCACCAGCAGCGCCACCCCTCCCCCCACGAGCGCGTCCACGAACCGGGGGATCTCCAGGTCACGCACGGATGGGCTGAGCGTGGTGATGAGCACCGCGGTCGCCCCGGCCTGGACCACCACCGCCGCACTGCCGACGAGGAACAACGCGACGAGGATCGCCAGGACGACGACCACGGCGAGCTGCCACCACCCGGTGCCGATCACGACGAGCAGCAGGTCACCGATCAGCACCCCGACGGTCACCCCGATGATCAGCTCGACGGTGCGGCGCAGGCGTTGGCCGACCGACGCGGCGAGGGTCGACACCGCGGAGATCGGCGCGAACAACGGCTGCGAGATGTGCAGCAGGTCGTGCGCCACCAGCCAGGACAGCGTCGCGGCCAGGCCGGCCTGCACGGCGAGCCCGCCCATGGCGCGTACCCGACGCAACCGGTCCCGCACGGTGGCCGCCGAACGGCCGCGAAAACGGGCGACGATCGCCGCCAGGCCGGTCTGGGCGGTGTCGTCGGTGCGGGTCGAGGCTCCCCTGTCCGCTTCGTGCCGACCCGCATCGACCATGGCGGCACCTACCCCGCCATGGCCGGATCAATCCTGGCAGCCGTCGCCGCAGCCAGCGGTCAGCTCGCGGGCGACCGGACGTCGGCCGTGGTGAATGTAGGCTCTACCACCGTGACGTTCGTCCTGCTGGTCGAGGCATACCGCGACGAGCTGACGGCCCACTGCTACCGGATGCTCGGCTCCTTCCACGACGCCGAGGACGCGGTGCAGGAGGCCTTCACGCGGGCCTGGCAGAGCGGGGACCGGTACGAGGATCGCGGCACGCTGCGAGCCTGGCTCTACAAGATCGCCACCAACCGGTGCCTCACCATGATCGAACGCCGGGGTCGGCGCCGGGAGTTGCCCACCGACCTCACGCCGGGGGCGGCGGCAGTGGCCGAAACCGCCTGGCTCGGGCCGTACCCGGACCGGCGGTCGGCCCCCGCCGGGGAACGGGACCCGGCGCAGCGGATGGTGGAGCGCGAGCATCTGGAGCTCGCGTTCGTCGCATCGCTGCAGCACCTGCCCGGCCGGCAGCGGGCCGTACTGCTGTTGCGGGACGTGCTCGGCTACCCCGCCGCCGAGGTCGCCGATCTGCTCGACACCTCCGCCGCGGCGGTCAACAGTGCCCTGCAACGGGCCCGCCGGGTGGTCGACGCGCTGCGCCCGACCGCGACCAGCCAGCAGACGGAGTTGAGCGGCCTCGGCGACGAGAAGGTACGCGAGGTGGCCCGGCGGTACGTGGCCGCGTGGGAGCGGGGCGACGTCGACGCCATCCTGGCGATGCTCACCGACGACGCCCGGTACTCGATGCCGCCGCTGCCCCGGTGGTACGAGGGCCACGAGGGCATCCGAGGGTTCCTGCTGGACGGCCCGCTGGCGGTGCGGTGGCGGTTCGTCCCGACGTACGCGAACGGGCAGCTCGCCTTCGGGACCTACCTCTGGGATCCGGAGACGTCTGTCTTCACCGCGGCGGCACTGGACGTCGTCGCGCTGCGCGGCACCATGATCGCCGAGGTGGTGTCGTTCCTAACCCCGGAGACCGTCCGGATGTGCGGCCTCGGCATGGAACTCGGGCAGGACGAGGAAAGTTGGTCAGTACGCGGCGATGAGTTCGTCGCTCCGCGCGGGTTGTAGAGGTGAGAGCTACCCGACCCACGAGGGGACATCATGGCCGACGACGAGACACAGATCCGCGAACTGATCGAACGCTGGACACAGGCGGTCCGGGTCGGTGACCTGCCCGGCGTCCTCGCCGACCACGCCGAGGACATCGTCATGTACGACGTCCCCCCGCCATACCAGGGCGTCGAGGGCATTGAGGCGTACGAGCGGAGCTGGCCCGACTTCTTCCGGTGGCAGGAATCGGGCGCCACGTTCGAGCTGGCCAGCCTCGACATCACCGCGGGCGACACCGTCGCCTACGCCCACGCGCTGCTGCGCTGCGGCACCCCCGCCGACCTGGCGAAGAGGCCGGAGTTCCTGCTGCGCCTGACCCTCGGCCTGCGCAAGGAGGGCGGATCGTGGGTCGTCGCACACGAGCACCACTCGTTCCCCGACGACAACGGCGCCGGCGAGCGCGAAGAATCCGAACGCGAGGTGCGGGCGCTGCACCGGCGCTGGTTCGAGGCCACTGCGGCGAAGGACCTCGACGGCCTCATGGAGCCCATCGCCCCGGCCGTCGTGTCGTACGAACACGAGCAGCCGCTGGAGTACGTCGGCCGGGACCAGGTCCGCGAGGTCTGCGCCAGCGGCCTCGACGCCAGCGGCGGCACCGTCACCTGGGAGGTTCCCGATCTGGCGGTCGTCGTCCGCGACGACCTGGCCGTGTCATGGGGCCTGAACCGGATGACCGCGCAACAGGAGGACGGCACCACCAGCGAGAGCTGGTCGCGGGGCACGCGGGTGTTCCACCGGACCGACCACGGCTGGGAGATGGTCCACCAGCACGTGTCGTTCCCGCTCGACCTGGAGACCGGGCTGGCGAGGACGGACCTGATGCCCACCCGGGCGCACTAGCCCTCGCCACCGGGGTCGGCTCCGGGAAGCCGGGTGGCCCGGGTCGAGAGCGTGGGCGGCCACCCGGCGGGCGGCGCGTCCGCTGTTGCCACGATTGGGCTGGTCCAGGTGGGGTAGACCCCGGTCTGCCACGCGGGTGGCGGGGCCCGCCTCGGCGGCTGATCGCGTGGCAGGGGCTGCCGAGACACCTCGGGGGGCGATGTCGGATGGATCAGCGCCGTTGAGCGGGCCACGCAGCTCCGGCGACGTCGTGGAGTTGCGGGTGCACGGGGTCTCCAGCGCGAGCGCCGATCAGGTGTTGGGCCTGCAGCAGGTGGCGCAGGTCGCGGGCGACCGCAGTGGGGGCTTCTACCGACCCAGCCCGTGCCGTTCGGACACCGGCGCGTACGGGGTGAAGCTGGAGGCGTACCGCTGGGGTGACCTGCCCTCCGGGACGGTGGCCCGCACCCTGGCGCTGGTTTTCCTGCTGCCGTTCATGCTGGCCAATGTGGCGATCTGGATGCGCCCGGCGAACCCTGGCTCCGAGACGATGGTCAAGTCACTGTGCCGGGTGTTGGCGCTCACGCTCACCGTGCTGTACGTGCTCGCCGTCGCCGGCGTCGCCCTGGACCTGCTCGCCTGGAAGTGCATGTCCTTGCCCCGCTGCCTGGCCGGGCGCAGCTGGTTGTCCTGGTTGGGAGGACGCCCCGTCGGACTGCGGCTGGCGGTGCTCGCGCTGGTCCCGGCCGCCGCCATCGGTCTGCTCTGGCGACTCACCAACCGCCCGGGAAGAACGTTCGAGGCGTTTCGCGCACCCGAGAAGGAGGTCTCCGGGCTCCCGCTCGGCGCGGTCGGTCAGTGGGACGCCGAGCCGCTGGTGGGTCGGCTGCGCTCCATCCACGTCGCGGCGGCGTTCGCGACGCTGGACGTCACTCTGCTCGCCGCCCGAGCCACAACCAGCCACTCGGCCGGCACGATCGCGCTGGCCGTGGCCACCGGGGCCGTACTGGCCGTCTGCGTGGTCCTGCTCTGCACGCCCCCGCTGATCGACCGGGCCGCCACGGACCGGCGGCTCGACGGGATCACCCGCACCCTGCGGACGATCGCCATCATCCTGACCGTCGTGGTCGTGGCCCACGTGCTGGCCAGCCCGGCGCCCTGGCCTCAGGGGGGCGGCCTGCCCGGCTACGAGGGGACCCTGACCGGGCTGTTCGTCGCCCAGACGACGCTGCTGGTGGCCCTGGGCGTCGTGCTGCTCTGGCGCCGGGACCGGCGGCGGGACGTCACTCCGCTGTTCGGGCTGGGAACGCTGGTGATCGTGGCCGCCGCGATCAGTCTGGCGGTGGCGTACTCCGCCGAGCTGATCTACCGGGTGGCGGACTTCCTGGATCGCGATACGCCGACCGGCGAGGGCCTGACCAGCGTGCCGGCCCGGGCGTACACCTGGGTGATCTACGGCTTCCTCCGGGCGGTACTGATCACACTGATTGTCGCGGGCCTGCTCGTTCTGATCTCCCGCCGCGGGCGGTACCGCGCTGCGGCGAAGATCGTCGAGCGCGACTTCCCCGACGCGCCCGCCGAGGCCGCGCCCCGCCTGCGACAGGTGCAGCAAACGATCGCCCGGGCCTTGTTCACCGAGAAACTGGTGCCGTTGGCCGTGGTCTACAGCTGCCTCGCTGGACTCGGCACGGCCACCACCACCATCGGCCTGCTGGAGCTGTTCCCGAGCGACGTCATCGAGCGCAACATCGGCGTGCCGGCCGACGTGGTCACCTTCGGCATCGCGTTCGGCAGCTGGGTGATCGCGGCGATCATCCTCGGCCTGATCATCGGCGGGATCTTCGGCTATCGGACCCTCCCGTTCCGGCGGCACGTCGGCGTCCTCTGGGACCTGGGCACCTTCTGGCCGCGGGCCGCCCACCCGTTCGCACCGGCCTGCTACGCCGAACGAGCCGTGCCGGAGCTGGCCCGACGAATCACGTACCTGGTCTCCCGCGGCAACGCGGTGCTGCTCACCGGGCACAGCCATGGTTCGGTCCTGGTCGCCGCGACGGTGCTCCAGTTGCCACCGCAGGTCGGCAACCGGGTCGCCCTGATCACCGAAGGGGCACCGCTGCGCCGACTCTACGGGCGGCTCTTCCCCGCCTTCATCAACGATGCGGTGCTGCACGAGGTCGGCAGCCGGGTCGGCTGGCGGTGGGTGAACCTGTGGCGCGACACCGATGCCATCGGCGGCTGGATCTTCTCCGGCCACCGGCCAGGTGAGCCGGCGGCCGTCGACGGTCCGGCGGCGACGGTGGACCGCCGCCTGCGAGATCCCCGCGACGTGGTGACTCCACCCAGCGACAGCGTCCCACCACCCATTCAGGGGCACTGGCCGTGCGAATCCGAGGAACGGTTCACCCAGGCGGTGCGGGACCTGCTGGAGCGCCTCGGCAGGCCGGCGGATCCGACCGCCGGCCCGCCGTAGCGTTACCGCCCGCGGGCCGCCTGGGTGCGCCAGTCGTCAAGGCTCCGGTCAGCGACGCGGGCGCCGTCGGCGGGAACGAGTGAGCGTTCGCCCAGGGTGGCGCCGAAGTACCGGGCGGCGGGGTCGGTCACCACAGAACGGGGGTCCTTACTGCCCGCGAGAACGGACCGGCCCAGCTCGTCGAGGCGGAACTGCTCCGGCCCGGCGACCTCGACCACGGCGTTCGTCGGCGTCCCGACCGCGACGTCGGCCACCGTGGCCGCGACATCGTCGGCCGCGATCGGCTGGATGAGCACCGGCGCGAGGTGAACCGTGTCGCCATCCGTGCCGGCGTCGATGATGCCCTGGACGAACTCGAAGAACTGCGTGGCGTGCACCAGCGAATAGGGCAGCCCGGACTCGGCGATGAGCTTCTCCTGGGCGACCTTCGCCCGCATGTACCCGCTGTCCGGAAGGCCGTCCGAGCCCACGACGGAGAGCGCCACGTAGTGCCCCACTCCGGCCTCCGTCGCGGCCGCGAGGAGATTCCGGGTGGACGTCTGGAAGAAGTCCAGCACGGCGGCGTCCTCGAACGAGGGCGAGTTCGACACGTCCACGACGACATCGGCGCCGTCGAGTACCTCGCCCACTCCTTCGCCGGTCAGCGTGTTCACGCCGGTCTTGGGCGACGCCGCCACCGCCTCGTGCCCCTGCGCACCGAGGCGGTCCACGAGCTTGGAGCCGATGAGGCCGCTGCCGCCGATGACGACTATCTTCATGATCTGAACACTTCCTACCTGCCCGCGGTGGGGCCGAGTCGTTGCCAACCAAGTACGACGTAACCAGGGCGCCGATCCGTGACACGTCCACCGATGTCGGTGCACGAGGTGGCTACGGTGGGCGGTGTCACGGATGAAATCAGGCTACGTACCTGCGGGTACGCGGCGGGGAGACATCACGACTCATGATTGTGTGCGTCGTACACGATGGGTGACGGCATCCCATCGCCTCTGGAGGTCGGCATGGCAGCGGTGTCCCACCCGGTGTTCGCCCGGTTCTACGAGCGGCTCAGCGTGGCCATGGACCGGGCCGGCACCGCCGAGCACCGACGGAATCTGGTCGCCGGCCTCTCCGGTCGGGTGATCGAGATAGGCGCGGGCAACGGCCGCATGTTCCCCCACTACCCACCCGGGGTGACCGAGGTCGTCGCGGTCGAGCCGGAACGGCGTCTGCGTGCAGCCGCCGTCCGAGCGGCCACGACAGCGCCGGTACCGGTCCGGGTCGTCGACGCTCTGGCCGAGGCACTACCGGCCGGCGAGGGCGAGTTCGACGCTGCCGTGGTCGCGTTGGTGTTGTGCACCGTGCCCGATCAGGCGGGCGCGCTCGCCGAGATCGGCAGGGTCCTGCGCCCCGGCGGTCAGTTGCGCTTCTTCGAGCACGTCGCCGCCGAGAAGCCCGGCGGTCTGCGCCGGGTCCAACGGGTGCTCGACGCGACGCTGTGGCCGAAGTTGTTCGCCGGCTGCCACACCGGCCGCGACACCACCGCCGCCATCACGGCAGCCGGTTTCGTCATCGAGGAGTTGCACCGGTTCCGGTTCCCAACAGCCAGCAACAGCCCGTCCTCGCCGTGCGTCGTCGGGCGCGCGATCAAACCGGCGCCCAACAGCGGGCAGTGACGACGGCAGCCAGTCGACCGCCGGCGGCGATCCGGCCGTCACCGGCTGGTCGGTTCAGCCGGTGAGCGCGGTCGTTCAACGACGGGGGAGGTCGATCAGCCAGTCATCCAGGTCGGCCGGGGACTGCATCAACAGCACCGGTGGCGCGGACGGATCGGTCTGCCACGCCCGCATCCGCCGCCGGGCCCGGCCGAACCCGCCGATGTGCCAGACCAGGATCGAGTCCCGGGACAGCACACTGCCCAGTGATTCGCGGTTGCCGTTGCAGATCTCCTCGCCCGTCACCAACCGGCGCATGGTGCGACGCAGCAACCGCCAGAAGGAGCACCACCGCGGATAGTCCAGGCCGACCACCAGGTCGGCCCGAGCCAGGGGTACGTCGCGCCACCCGTGGTACGCCCCATCGAGGATCCAGCGGTCCCGTTGGCAGATCTTCTCGATCCGACTCCGCTGCTGCGCGACCGGCACCTCAACCCACCCCGGCTTCCAGAGCAGATCGTCCACCGGGTACCACGGCAACCCGAGGTGCTCGGCCAGCCGCTCCGCGAGGGTGGACTTGCCAGCGCCATGCACCCCGTAGATCAGGATGCGACGCGGTGCGCTCATCGCGGCAGCGTACGCGGCGATCGAAACTCGCTTGCCGGGCGCGGTGGGTTCCACCAGAGTGGCGTCCATGACGTACTGACGGACAACCCCTCTGCTCCGAGCCCCCGGTGACGCCGCCCCGGGGCCGTGACGCCGTCCGCCCCTACGTCTCAGCCAGAAGTGAGCATCCTTGTCCCAGCACCACTCCCGTCGGGAGTCTCTGTCTCCGTCCACCCCTGCAACCGTCACCGTATTCGCCTCCCCCGCCAGTTGGATCGAGTCTGACGCGCTCGCGCAGTGCCAGCAGGTGGCCGCCCTCGACGGCATGATCCATGTTGCCGCCATGCCGGACCTGCACCCAGGCAAGGGCGCGCCCATCGGCGCGGCCATGGCGTCGAGCGTGTTGTACCCGTTCCTGGTGGGCTCCGACATCGGTTGCGGCATCGCCGTGTTCCCCATCCACCTCAAGCGCGCCGTACCCGAACGGCTCGCCGCCCGGTTCCCCGACCTGGACCGCCCGCTGGACCCTGCGCAGGACGCCGACGACCCGGCCTGGGCCGTCGTGTCGGGTGACATTCCCGCCGACCACCTGGAGGGCCTCGGGACGGTGGGCCGGGGCAACCACTTCGTCGAGCTCGCACGCGTCGAGACCGTCTTCGACCCGGGCCACGCGAGCCGCCTCGGGCTCGACGCCGGTGGCCTCGTCCTCATCGTCCACAGTGGCTCGCGCGGCCTGGGCGAGCGGATCCTGCGGGCGCACACCGGTGCCCACGGTGCCGGCCCCGCCCCCGATCCGGCCGCCTACCTGGCGATGCATGACGACGCCGTGCGATGGGGGTCGCTCAACCGGCGGTTGATGGCCGCCCGGGTCGCGCACGCCCTGGGCGCCGAACCGACCGAGCCGATCGTCGACCAGTGCCACAACCTGGTCGAGGTCCGTGACGGGGTCTACCTGCACCGCAAGGGGGCTGCCCCCGGCGACGGCCGCGACGTGCTCATCGCCGGTACGCGCGGTACCGCCTCGTACCTCGTGGCCGCCCACGCCGGCTCGGACGCCAACCACTCGGTGGCGCATGGCGCGGGCCGCAAGATGTCCCGCGCCGACGCCCTGCGCCGGGGCCGGGCCAAGCACACGGTCGAGGAGCTGCGCCGCACGCCGGTGGGCTCGATCGTGGTGTGCGGCGACCGCCAACTGCTCTTCGAGGAGGCACCCACGGCGTACAAGCGCATCGAGCAGGTGATCGCCGACCTCGTCGACCACCACCTGGCCACGCCGGTGGCCACCACCACTCCGCTGGTCACCTACAAGACACCCGACCTCGGGTCCCCGCACCGATCCGACCGCCGGGACCAGCGCCGCGGGCGAGGCCGGCGATGAGCGTCCAGCTGCTGCTGTCGGCCGGGCGTGGCCCGCAGGAGTGCGCCTGGGCGCTGGCCCAACTGCTGAGCCGCCTGGAGGACGACGCCACCGGACAGCGCCTGACGACCCAGCGAGTCCAGGCCGTGTCGGGCGACCGGCCCGGCACCTACCGGTCGGTCCTGATCCAGGTCTCGGGCGCCGGCGCCGAGGCGTTCGCCGCCTCCTGGACCGGAACCCTGTGCTGGCAGGCTCCCAGCCCGTACCGGGCGAGCACCGGGCGCAAGAACTGGTACGTCATTGCTCAACCGCCCCAGCTCGACACCGCGCCGACGAGGTTCACGGAGGCAGATGTCGACATCGTGGCCTGCCGTACCGGGGGCCCCGGTGGTCAGCACCGCAACAAGGCCAGCACGGCGGTACGGGCGACCCACCGTCCCTCGGGCATCGTCGTGGTGGTGGACGACGAGCGGCAGTTCAGCCTGAACCGCCGGATCGCCCTGAACCTGCTGCGACAGCGCATCGAGCACGGCGACGAGGCGGCCCGACGCGCCGTCACCACATCCCGCTGGCGCATCCACGACGAGCTCGTACGCGGCAACCCCACCCGCGTCGAACGCCCCGAACCGTCGGGACGCGATCTGGCCTCTCAGCAGCGCGGGCACAAGCGACGGCGACCGGCCGGCGGGGCAGCCTGAGGGAGGCTGTTGGCGCGGCCCGCTCGGGGGCGGCTCAGACCTGCAGCACCGCGTCGGCGAAGGCCCCGGGCGCCTCCTGCGGCAGGTTGTGCCCCACCCCGCCGCTGATGGTCCGGTGTTCGTACCGGCCAGAGAACTGCGTGCCGTAGACGCTGGGCTCCAGGTGTGGCGCACTGTTGGCATCCCCTTCCAGGGAGATGCTGGGCACCGTGATCTTCGGCTTGTCGGCCAGCCGTTTCTCGAACTCCTCGTACTGCGGCTCACCCGCGGCGAGGGCCAGCCGCCACCGGTAGTTGTGGATCACGATTTCGACGTGATCGGGGTTGTCGAACGCCGCCGCGCTGCGGTCGAATGTCGCGTCGTCGAACATCCATCTCGGCGAGGCGGTGTGCCAGATCAGCTTGGCGAAGTCGCGCCGGTTCTTGTCGTACCCTTTCCGGCCGCGTTCGGTGGCGAAGTAGAACTGGTACCACCAGGCAATTTCCGCCTTCGGCGGGAGCGGGTTCCGGCCCGATTCCTGGCCGTCGATCAGATAGCCGCTCACCGAGACCAGGCCGCGGCACCGCTCGGGCCACAGCGCGGCCACGATGTCGGCGGTGCGGGCACCCCAGTCGAAGCCGGCCAGCTTCGCCGCGTCAATCTTGAGGGCGTCCATGAGGGCGACGAGGTCGAGTGCGATGGCCGCCGGTTGGCCGTTCCGGACGGATTCGTCGGACCGGAACCGCGTCGAGCCGAATCCACGCAGGTACGGCACGATGACCCGGCAACCGGCGTCCGTCAGCAGAGGCACGACGTCAACGAAGCTGTGAATGTCGTACGGCCAGCCGTGGAGAAGGATCATGGCGGCACCATCCGACGGGCCAGCGTCGACGTAGCCGATATTCAGGACACCGGCATCGACCTGCTTCACCTCATCGAACATTGCCATCGCACCGGCCCCTCTTGTCGGCTGCTCCCCGTGCCTGAACGCGGTTCGGGCCTGCCCGACAAGCTTGAATCGTAGGGCGTTGGGCCGGCCACGACGGCGGGTTGCACAAGGACCGGGGCGACCGATTGCCACCTGGGCTCGGCGTCGTCGTCCACCGCGAGCGGCGCGGTCTCCTCCTCGTCCAGGGACTGCTCGGCGTGGGGGATGCTGGTCTC
>NZ_JBEXIK010000040.1:0-60199 GCF_040608515.1 Micromonospora sp. NPDC005173 | reverse complement strand
GCCGACTGGATCGCCACCCGCGGCTACGCCACCAGCTGACCTGAAGCAACCAACAACGAAGGGCCGGACCCCCACCAGGGGTCCGGCCCTTCGTCGTCGTTCGGGTCAGGGTCTTCTACCGGCGCGGACCGGGTCGGCGTCCGGCATCGGCTCGGCCGCCGCGAACCGACGGGCCTGTCGGCGGAGCCACCAGCTACTGGCGAAACGGCGAGCACCCCAAGAACCAGCCCAGCCCAGCCGCCGGCGGCGTGGCCAGCAGGAACCGGCCCAGCGGTGCGAATCCAGCTCGCGCGGCCTGAGGCACGCTCGGCAGGGCGTCCTAGGAGGCTAGGGGTAAGGCTGGTGCCGAAGGGGTCGGCGCTGGGTTGCATATCTAGCAAGACGGACGTACGGTTTTGTTGAGAGCGGAATCGGCGGTAAGTGTTACCTAACCTCGGCGGCACCCCGGCCGGTGCGACACACTGCTCAGGACTACTCACGGTCGCTGGTGTGAAGGAGTACGACGTGGCGAGCCTCGACACCTTCGGTGCGAAGACCCAGCTACGCGTCGGAGACGCGAGCTACGAGATTTTCCGGATTGACAAGGTGGACGGCCACGACCGGCTGCCGTACAGCCTGAAGATCCTGCTGGAAAACCTGCTGCGGACCGAGGACGGCGCGAACATCACCGCCGACCACATCCGCCAGCTCGGCGGGTGGGATTCCACCGCGGCCCCGAGCGTGGAGATCCAGTTCACCCCCGCGCGGGTGCTGATGCAGGACTTCACCGGCGTGCCCTGCGTGGTCGACCTGGCCACCATGCGCGAGGCGGTGCGCGACCTGGGCGGTGACGCCACGAAGGTCAACCCCCTCGCCCCGGCCGAGCTGGTCATCGACCACTCGGTGATCGCCGACCTGTTCGGCCGCGCGGACGCCTTCGAGCGCAACGTCGAGCTGGAGTACGAGCGCAACAAGGAGCGCTACCAGTTCCTGCGCTGGGGCCAGACCGCGTTCAACGAGTTCAAGGTCGTCCCGCCGGGCACCGGCATCGTGCACCAGGTCAACATCGAGTACCTGGCCCGCACGATCATGGAGCGCAACGGCCAGGCGTACCCGGACACCGTGGTCGGCACCGACTCGCACACCACGATGGTCAACGGCCTGGGCGTGCTGGGCTGGGGCGTCGGCGGCATTGAGGCCGAGGCCGCCATGCTCGGGCAGCCGGTCAGCATGCTGATCCCCCGCGTGGTGGGCTTCAAGCTGCACGGCGAGATGCCGGCTGGCACCACTGCCACCGACCTGGTGCTCACCATCACCGAGATGCTGCGCAAGCACGGCGTGGTCGGCAAGTTCGTCGAGTTCTACGGCCCCGGCGTGAGCGCAGTGCCGCTGGCCAACCGCGCCACCATCGGCAACATGTCCCCCGAGTACGGCTCCACCGTGGCGATCTTCCCGATCGACGCCGAGACGGTCCGCTACCTGGAGCTGACCGGCCGGGACGCCGCGCAGGTCGCGCTCGTCGAGGCGTACGCCAAGGAGCAGGGCCTCTGGCACGACCCGGAGGCCGAGCCGGAGTACTCCGAGCGCCTGGAGCTCGACCTGAGCACCATCGAGCCGTCCCTGGCCGGCCCGAAGCGCCCGCAGGACCGGGTGCCGCTGGGCTCCGCCAAGACGCTGTTCCGCTCGGCGCTGACCGACTACGTCGCCGACGACTCCGCCGGCGAGCGCGACCTCAAGCCGGGCGTGGCCCGCGAGCAGCTGCCGATCGGCGCCAACGGTCCCGCCGACGAGGCCAGCGCCGAGTCCTTCCCGGCCAGCGACCCGCCGGCCAACGAGTTCAGCGACCCGGCCGACGAGCCGCGCGACCTGGAGACGGCGGCGGTCGGCTCCGGCGGGCGGGCCACCGACCCGGTCCGGGTCACCGGCGCCGACGGCGTCGAGTACGAGCTGGACCACGGTGCCGTGGTGATCGCCGCGATCACCTCCTGCACCAACACCTCCAACCCGCAGGTGATGATCGGCGCCGCGCTGCTTGCTCGCAACGCGGTGGAGAAGGGCCTGACCCGCAAGCCGTGGGTCAAGACCACGCTGGCGCCCGGCTCCAAGGTCGTCATGGACTACTACGAGCGGGCCGGTCTCACCCCGTACCTGGACAAGCTCGGCTTCAACCTGGTCGGCTACGGCTGCACCACCTGCATCGGCAACTCCGGCCCGCTGCCGGAGGAGGTGTCCGCCGCGGTCAACGAGAAGGACCTCGCCGTCGTCTCGGTGCTGTCCGGCAACCGGAACTTCGAGGGCCGGATCAACCCGGACGTCAAGATGAACTACCTGGCGTCTCCGCCGCTGGTGGTCGCGTACGCGCTCGCCGGCACGATGGACATCGACCTCGCCAACGAGCCGATCGGCGAGGACACCGAGGGCAACCCGGTCTTCCTGCGCGAGATCTGGCCGAACAGCGCCGAGATCCAGGACGTCATCGCCCAGGCGATCGGCGCCACCGGGTTCAGCGCCGCGTACGCCGACGTCTTCGCCGGCGACGAGCGGTGGCAGTCGCTGCCCACCCCGACCGGCGACACCTTCGCCTGGGAGAACGACTCCACCTACGTGCGTAAGCCCCCGTACTTCGAGGGCATGCAGCGCGAGCCGCAGCAGGTCGTCGACATCTCCGGCGCGCGGGTGCTGGCCAAGCTGGGTGACTCGGTGACCACCGACCACATCTCGCCGGCCGGCTCGATCAAGGCCGACTCCCCGGCCGGGCAGTACCTCGCCGAGCACGGCGTGCCGCGCCACGAGTTCAACTCGTACGGCTCCCGCCGGGGCAACCACGAGGTGATGATCCGGGGCACCTTCGCCAACATCCGGCTGCGCAACCAGCTGGTGCCCGGGGTGGAGGGCGGCTTCACCGTCAACCACCTCACCGGCGAGCAGGCCTCGATCTACGACGCCTCGGTGGCGTACCAGGAGGCCGGCATCCCGCTGGTCGTGCTGGCTGGCAAGGAGTACGGCTCGGGTTCGTCGCGGGACTGGGCGGCCAAGGGCACCATGCTGCTGGGCGTCCGGGCGGTCATCGCCGAGTCCTACGAGCGGATCCACCGCTCCAACCTGATCGGCATGGGCGTGCTGCCGCTGCAGTTCCCGCTGGACACCACCGCGGAGTCGCTCGGCCTCACCGGCACCGAGACGTTCACCATCACCGGGGTGACCGCGCTCAACGACGGCGAGGTCCCGCGCACGGTGACGGTGACCACGGACACTGGCGTCGAGTTCGACGCGGTGGTCCGGATCGACACCCCGGGCGAGGCGGACTACTACCGGCACGGCGGCATCCTGCAGTACGTGCTGCGCCGCATGATCGCCAACTGACGTACCGACGTCACCAGGGCCCCTGACCGCCGCGAGCGGTCAGGGGCCCTGCCGCGTTCCGAGCCCGCGCGGCGCGGCGGGCTACGGTGCGAGCTCGACGGCCCGGCCCAGCAGGGCCCGGCGCTCGGCGGCGGAGCCCACCGCCGCCGCGGCCCGCCGGAACAGGGTGGCGGCGTGCAGCCGGTCGCCCTGCCGAGCCACCAGGTCGGCCTCCACGGCGACGGCCAGCGGGTGGTCGTCCAGGCCACCCCCGGCGCGGGCCGCGTCGAGCACCGTCAACCCGGCGGCCGGACCGTGCGCGTAGCCATGCGCCACCGCGCGGTTCAGCGCGACCACCGGCGAGGGGCGGATCCCGGCCAGCGCGTCGTAGGCCCGCGCGATCGCCGGCCAGTCGGTGGCCTCGGCGGAACCGGCGGTGGCGTGGCAGGCGGCGATCCGCGCCTGCCACGCGTACGGCCCGTCGTGGCGTACCCGGGCCAGCGCGCCGAGCCCTTCGGCGATCGCGGTGTGGTCCCACCGGCGGCGGTCCTGCCGATCGAGGGTGAGCAGGTTGCCGGCGGCGTCGCGGCGGGCGTCCCGGCGGGAGTGCTGGAGCAGGAACAGAGCCAGCAGCGCGGCCACCTCGGACTGCTCCGGCATCAGCCGGTCGAGCAGCCGGGCCAGCCGGATCGCCTCGTCGGCGAAGGCCGGCTCGCCGTCGGCTTCGTAACCCCGGGTGAAGAGCAGGTACAGCACGGCGAGCACTCCGGGCAGCCGCTCGGCCAGCGCCGGCCCGTCCGGCACCCGGTACGGGATGCCGGCCTGCGCGATGCGGGTCCGGGCCCGGGTCAGCCGTCGGGTCATCGTCGACTCGCTGACCAGGAGGAGTCGGGCGATGGCGGCGGTCGGCACGCCGCAGACCGTGCGCAGCGTCAACGCCACTCGGGCCTCGATCGCGAGCGCCGGATGGCAGCAGGTGAAGATCAGTTTCAGCCGGTCGTCCACCACGTCCCCGCCCACGCTCGGCTCGGGCTGCCCATCGGCCGGCGTGAGCACCGCCAGGTCGTGCAGCTTGCGGCGCTCGACGGCGGCCCGACGCAGCACGTCGACCGCCCGGTTGCGGGCCACCGTCATCAGCCAGCCGCCCGGGTTGGCCGGCACGCCGTCGCCGGGCCAGCGCTCCAGGGCGACGGCCAGCGCCTCCTGGGCGCAGTCCTCGGCCAGCGCCCAGTCCCCGGTCACCCGGATCAGGGTCGCGACGATCCGGGGGTACGCCTCGGCGCTGGCGGCCGCGACGGCGTCCGCCGCCGCGACCACCCCCGTGCCGGTCACCCGGCCGGCGCTCACGTGCCGCTCACCGGTCGGCGCTTCCGATCCGGTCACCGGCCGTCGCTTCCGATCCCTTCACCTGGCTAGGCGGAGAGGTCGATGAGCGGGCGCAGTTCCAGCCGGCCGTGGCGGGCCATCGGGTGGGTGCGCGCCACCTCGATCGCCTCGTCCAGGTCGGCACAGTCGAGCAGGTCGAAGCCCACGATCACCTCCGTGGTCTCGGCGAACGGTCCGTCGGAGACGAGCAGTTCACCGCCGCGCACCCGGACCGTGGTGGCCGCCGTGGTCGGCGCCAGTTCGTTGCCCTGGAGGCGGCGACCACGGGCATCGTTCTCGGCTACCCACGCGTGGATGTCCGGTACGTCGGTCGGGTCGGTGTCCGGCTCGGTGTCGGTGCAGACGAACATCATGTACTTCATCTGGGCGCTCCCTGGGTGTGTCCGGGTATCGCCAGCATGACGAACGGCCGCGGCCGTTCCGGACACCGGGTGCCGGGAAATCTCGCCGGCCGTCGGTCAGTTCGCGCCGGCGGCGCGGCGGCGGGCCTCCCGGGTCTTCATGGCGTGCTCCATGAGCGTCACGAGCACCTCCTTGCTGGACTCGCGCTGGCGGGCGTCGCAGAGCAGCACCGGCACCCCCGGGTCCAGGTTCAGCGCGGCCTGGACCTCGTCGAGCCGGTACTGCCGGGCTCCCGCGAAGCAGTTCACCGCGACCACGAACGGGGTGCCCCGGCCCTCGAAGTAGTCGATCGACGGGAAGCAGTCGGCCAGCCGACGGGTGTCGGCCAGCACCACGGCGCCGATGGCACCCAGCGCCAGCTCGTCCCAGACGAACCAGAACCGGTCCTGCCCGGGCGTGCCGAACAGGTAGAGCACCAGATCGTCACTGATGGTGATCCGGCCGAAGTCCATCGCCACGGTGGTGGTGGTCTTGCCCTCCACCCCGG
Organism: Micromonospora sp. NPDC005173; assembly: GCF_040608515.1. NCBI lineage: Bacteria > Bacillati > Actinomycetota > Actinomycetes > Micromonosporales > Micromonosporaceae > Micromonospora > Micromonospora sp. NPDC005173. The sequence goes on along the minus strand of NZ_JBEXIK010000040.1, from coordinate 54,603 downwards.
ACAGGTCGTCGATGCCGACCCCGGACTCGGTCAGCACCTCCTCGGTGCGCAACGGTCGGGTCTCGCTCACCGCGCCGACCATGGTCGTCTTGCCCACACCGAAGCCACCGGCGACCAAGATCTTGATCGCGGTGGGCAGTGGGGGCGCTCCCGCCGGCCGGTCAGAGTGCCCGTAGTCCATTGATTACCGCCTCGAAGATGCTGTTGTCGGGAAGACCGGCCGTGGTCTGCGGCTCGCGGACCTGCACCAGGCTGCGAGCCGCCAGGTCACCGAGGAGCACCCGGATGGTGCCCACCGGCAGGTCGAGATGGGCGGCGATCTCGGCGACGGACTGAATGCGCTGACACAGTCCGACGATCGCCAGGTGCTCCGGACCGAGACCGACCTCCGGTGTGACGTCGGCTCGGGTCGCGGTGACCAGGGAGATGAGGTCGAACGTGCCGGTGATCGGGCGCGCCCGTCCACGCGTCACCGCGTACGGGCGCACCACCGGGCCCGCATGGTCATCCACCCACTGATGGTCCGCGGATTCTCCCTGCACCGTCATGGCCGCTACTTCTCGCCGGCCGGCTGATCGACGCGGGATGGTGAGGCCACGTACTTGCCGACCCGGGTGACCAGCATCGCCATCTCGTAGGCGATCAGGCCGACGTCGGCGTCCTCACTGGCCAGGACCGCCAGGCAGGCGTTGCGGCCGGCCGCGGTGACGAACAGGAAGGACGACTGCATCTCGATGATGGTCTGCTGCACCTGCCCGCCGCCGAAGCGCTTGCCGGCACCCCGGGCGAGGCTCTGGATGCCGGCCGCCATCGCCGCGAGGTGCTCGCCGTCGTCCCGGCTCAGCCCCTGCGAGGAGGCCATCAACAACCCGTCGGTCGAGAGTGCGACCGCATGCTCGGCCTGCTTCACCCGGCCCACCAGATCATCCAGCAACCACGTCAGGTCGGCACTCGAAGCCGTCTTCTGGCCCACTCGTCGTCCTCTTCTCCCCCGGCTGTTGTCGCCGTGCTCGTCTGGGGCTGACCGTCACACCGCGCGGAAACCCGCATCATCGGCGCCGGTCAGGTAGCTTGCGGTTCCTCGTCGGTCGGCTCGGGCGTCGCCGCCGGCGGCGCGCCGGACGCGCCGCCGAGCAGTCGCGCCGCGTCGGTCCGACCGCGCTGGGTGCCGGTCTGGTAGGAGCTCATCATCCGGCGCACCTGCTCGGGCGGACGCGCCACTTCCTCGTCGTCGGCGGTCTCCGTCGCCGCCGGGTCGTCGCGCAACTCGGGCACGATGTTCGCCTGCCGGATCCGGACCGGCAGGCCCGAGTCGGTCCGGTCCGTCTCGGCCCGGACCGGCGCCGGTCCCCCGTCGCCGTCCGCGCCCGGTGTGCCGGCGCTGTCCGCCGGCCCGGCGCGGTCGAGCGCGGGCAGGCCGGTGGGCATCGTCGGGCCCTCCAGGGCGGGCTGGCCCAAATCGCGGCGTGCCCGGCTGGGCAGCTCCGGCGTTGCGGTCGCGGGCGTCGTCCGCTGTCGGGTGGGCAGGGAGGCCACCTCGGTGCCGTCGGCCTGCACCGTCGGGGTGCTGGTGTCGGCCGCCCCCGGGGTGGCCGGGGTCACCGGCTCCGGTACGTCCGGCGTCGCTGGCGCGGCGGCCAACGCGATGGGCGCGACGAGGGCCGGGCGGCCGGTACCCGCAGGGCCGGCGGTCGGGGCGGAGGGCAGCGGGATGGCCGGTGACCCGGTCTGGAACGAGTCGGAGTCCTCCGGGCTCACGCCGTTCTCGGTGACCAGGTCCACCGGGATCAGCACGACCGCGGTGGTGCCGCCGTACGCCGACTCCTTGAGCCGTACCCGCACGCCGTGTCGTTCGGTCAGCCGGCTCACCACGTAGAGCCCGAGGCGGGCGGCGTTGGCGAGGTTCAGCTCGGACTGGTCGACGATCCGGTGGTTCGCCGCGGCCAGGTCCTCCTCGCTCATGCCGAGACCCCGGTCCTCGATCTCGATGGCGAACCCGTTGGCCACCAGCTGGCCGCGAACCTCCACTGTGGTGTGCGGTGGGGAGAACGACAGGCCGTTCTCGATCAGCTCGGCGAGCAGGTGGATGATGTCGCCGACCGCGCGGCCGGCGAGCGAGACCGGCCCGAGCGGCAGCACGTTGACCCGGGTGTAGTCCTCCACCTCGGCCACCGCGCCGCGCACCACGTCGACCATCGGCACGTTGCGCCGCCAGGCCCGGCCCGGGGTGGAGCCGGAGAGCACGATCAGGTTCTCCGCGTTGCGCCGCATCCGGGTGGCCAGGTGGTCGACCCGGAACAGGTCCTCCAACTCCTCGGCGTCGTGTTCGCGCCGCTCCATCGCGTCCAGCAGGGTGAGCTGGCGGTGCACCAGCGCCTGGGTGCGTCGGGCCAGGCTGAGGAAGACCTCGCGGACGTTGCGACGCAGGTCGGCCTGCTCGACGGCGGTACGCAGAGCGGTCTCCTGGACCGCGTTGAACGCCTTGCCGACCTGGCCGATCTCGTCGGTGCCGAACTCCAGCGGAGGCGCCTCGGTGGCCACGTCGACCTCCTCGCCACGGCCGATTCGCTCCACCACCCGGGGCAGCCGCTCGTCGGCGAGCTGCCAGGCGGCCTGGCGCAGCCGGTCCAGCTGGCGCAGCAGGGTCCGGGCCGTGGTGATCGAGACGACGACGGAGGCGATGACGGCGAGCAGGCCCAGGCCGGTGGCGAGCACCAGCCGGACGACGACCATCACGGCGACGCCGGTTGCCCGGCCCACGATGCCCTCACCGCCGGCGACCACCGCTTCGTTCACCTCGGCCAGCGCCGGCTCGACGGTGCCGCGCCACTGCTCGGCGCTGATCGGCAACTGGGTCGCGGGGCGTCCCTCGCGGATGATGCTGTCCTGCACGGCGCGCAGCCGGGTGAACGCCTCCCCGTCGACGAGCTGCTGGTAGCGGCGCTGGTCGGCGTCGCCGAGCCGGGCCCGGGTCTCCTCGCCGAGGAAGCGCTCGGCGCCGACCAGGGCGACGTACCGGGCGTACTCCGGTCCGCTCATCCGGCCGTTACCGAACAGGCCGCTGAGCAGAGCGTCCTCCTGGGAGATCAGCTCCTTCGTCCGGTTGAGCTGGATCAGGGCGGCGGCTTCGCCAGCGATCGTCTTGTCGTCCAGGCTGCCGGTCACGTCGTAGATCTTGAAGATCGACTCGATCGCGTCGGTGTAGGCGGCGGCGGCGGCGATCCGGTCGATCTTGCGGCCCAGCACCTCGGCGCGGGTCTGCTCAAGCGCGTCGATCCGGGCGATCGACGTGGCGAGCTGGGCGTCGAGCGCCGAGCTGCCGGCCACGTCGACCTGCCAGTTGCGGGCCGAGGCGGCGAAGTCTCCCGCCAGCTGCGCGGTCTTGCGCTGCTCGGCCTCCAGCGCCGCCCGCTGTTCGGCGTCGGGGTTGCTCAGGTACGCCTGGGTCAACCGCCGCTCCAACTGGAGCTCCTGGAGCAGCGGTTCACTCGGCGCATAGACCTTGCTGTTGAGCAACTGGACACCGAGCAGGTTGAAGCCGTCACGCAGGGTCACCCACGCCGCGAACATCCAGAGCGCGACAAGGGAGAGGAGCAGGGCGACGACCTTGGTGCGGATACTCGTACCGCGAGAACGCATTGAACCGTCCCAGGCAGGGCGTTGACTCAGCTCATCAACGGGTGATCATGGAGGGCGATGTCCCACCGCAGCGGGGCATACGGGGCTGAGGCTCTGCGTACGCTAGCAGTGTCCACACAACCCCTCAAGTTGTTGTTTTTGTTGCCCGGTAACCACAATCCACCACCGAATGACCGAGACCCGTGGCGCGGATGGCGGCCAGCCGGCAGGCGGCCAACACCGCCGAGCGGACGATGGCGGTAGGACAGTAGAGCTCCTTGCCGTACCACAGTGGAGGGTGCTCCCGGGTGGCCGGTTCGTGCAGGTAGGAGTGCCCACGGGCCAGCGCGTCGTCGACCCGCGGCACCGCCGTCGGTGCCGCCAGCAGGACCTGCAGGGCGTACGCCGTCTCCTCGGCGGTGCCGACCCACCGCCCCCACGAGCCGTCGGCGCGCTGGGTGTCCAGCACCCACCGGGCCGCTCGGTCCACCGCCTCGGCCGCCGCCGCGCCCCGGCCGAACTCCACCAGTGCCTGCACGCAGCAGGCGGTGGCGTAGTACGGCGAGGCGTGCCATCGGTCCTGCCAGCCGCCATCGGCGCGCTGGCGCCCGGGCAGCACGACACTGAGCCGGTCGACCGCCCTCCGGTACCGCGCCTCGGCGTCCGGGTGCGCGGCCAGGTGCTGGCCGAAGGCGTCCAGCACGTGCGCGTTGGTGGTGACCGAGAAGCCGTCCTCACCCGGCCAGGTGCAGAAGCCGTCCGCCGTCTCGTACGCCCACAGGCTGGCCGGATCGGCCGGGCGGCCGAGCCGGGCCAGCGCGTCCAGCGCCACCGAGGTGGTGTCGGCGTCGGTCGGCAGGCCGGCACCGGTGGCGATGCCCTCGGCGCCGGCGGCCCCGGTCAGGCTCTCCAGCACGGCGGCCGGCGGGTTGACCGCGACACCGGCGCGACACAGTCCACTGAGCACCCAGGCCCGCTCGAACACGGTGATCGGGGCCGGGCAGGGCACCGGGCCGCCACCGTCGCGGATCAGCTCCCGCAGGAAGGCGTGCGCGGCGGGGCCGGCGTCCGGGCCGGCCGTGGTCAGCCAGGCCGCGGTCGCGGCGGGTGACGCGCCCACGGCGGTGAGGCTGGGCCCGGCGTCGGTCGGCGTCGCGTCCAGCACCTCGTAGAAGTGGGCCAGTTTCGGCGGCAGCGGCGCACCGGCGGCCACCGCCGTTCGCACCGCGAGCAGTCGGTCCGGGCCCAGCCCGGCGGGCAGCCCCAGCGGTGGGCGGGGCAGCCGATCCGCGGTCGCCCGGTCCAGCCCGGCCAGCCGCTCGTTGATCGAGTCGACCAGCGCCGGGACGATGAGGTCCAGCGCCGGGGTGTCCGGCAGGACCCGGGCGTCGCTAGCGAGCAGGGTGCGGGTGAGCGCGCCCAGCCCACGCGCCACCGGGGCGAGCAGGTCCGTTCCGGCCCGGCCGTCGGCCAGCGCGGCGAGCAGCGCGTCGGTGGCGCTCAGGGTGGGCACCAGGGCGTACCCCTCGGGTGGGCCCCACGCGCCGTCCGGGCGCTGGCCGCGCAGCAGGAACCCGATCCGCTGGTGGTGCCCCGCCAGCCAGGGGGCGTCGGCGACCAGCCGGCCGGTCTCGTACACCGAGGAGGCGACCTGCCCCCAGGGCCGCAGCGCCAGGCCGGCGATCAGCTCGCGGGCGGCGTCCGTGGCCGGGTCTGCCGCCGGATCGCCGCCAGTGGCCCGGTCGTCCAGCACGCGGTACGCGCCGTCACTCATCGCGCACCCCCCAGAAGTCCGACACCTGGTAGAAGCCGCCGGTGAAGGAGATCTGCCGGTGCAGGTAGTCCGCCTGGCGCGGGCAACGCTCGCCGAGGGTGGCCAGTTCCGCCCGGGACCGGGTGGTCAGCTCGGCCAGCCGGGTGTGCACCTGCGCCGGGTCGGCGACCAGCAGCAGCGCGTTCAGGTCACCCCACTCGGTGTCCCGGCCGTGCGTGGCCAGGTCGTTGACCAGCCGCAGTACCTGCTGCACGCCGCGCCCGACGGCCAGCAGGTCGGTCAGCTGGGCGAGGGTCTCGTCGTCGCCGGTGGCGATCCAGTGGGTGACGTTGACGAAGGAGCAGGCGAGGTTGTCGGCATTGTCCAGGTAACCGTCCAGGTCCGGCAGGCGCTGCCCGGTGGCCGGGTCGGTCGGCAGCTTCTTCCAGTCCCACTCGCGGGCCACGGCGGCGAGCATCCGGGCCAGTTCGTCGCGCCAGACCGGGCGCAGCCGGGCGAAGGCCGGCACGGCGGCAAGCTCGTCGCGCAGGTCGGCCAGCAGCCGCGCCAGGTGCCGTCCCGGTGGTGGGGTGCCGCCGTCGGCCACCGCCAGGCAGTCGGTCACCACCGCCCGGACGTCGTCCGCGGACTTGGCGAGGTAGTCGACCTGCCAGTCGGCGGCGAAGACCCAGAGCAGGGTACGGGTGGTGATCCGCAGCTCGGCGGCGGTGTGCCAGGGCGCGGTGAAGGCGATCGCGGTGGCCACCGAGCTGAGTAGCGCCGGGTCGAACGGCCCGGCCTCGAACAGCTCGGGGTGGGCGGCGGTGACGTCCTGCAGGTCGCGTACGCCCCGCACGGCGAGGGCGCTCACCCTGCCCTGCTCGGCGACGGCGTCCAGGTCGGCCCGCACCGGCCGCGGCGCCCCCGTCACGATACGACCGGGCGCTCGACCGGGGTCAGGATCAGCTCGGCTCGCTGCTTGGGTTGCAGGGAGGCGCCCATCCGGGGCGTCAGGTCGACCGGGTGGCGCAGCCGGAAGCGGTAGCGGCTCAGCACGGTGCTGACGATGAGCTGCGCCTCCAGCAGGAACAGGTACTGCCCGAGGCACTGGTGCGGGCCGCCGCCGAACGGGAAGTAGGAGTAGCGATAGGGCCGCCGGGGCCGCTCCGGGTCGAACCGCTCCGGGTCGAAGAGCTCCGGGTCGTCCCAGAACGTCGACATCCGCTGGGTGACGTACGGGCTGACCAGCACGGTCCCACCGGCCTTGATCCGCACCCCGCCCAGCACGTCGTCGCCGACCGCGGTCCGCGGGATCATCCAACCGGCCGGGTAGAGCCGCAGCATCTCGTCGAGCACCATCCGGCCGTAGCGCAGCTCGGGCAGGTGCTCGCGGCGGACCTGGTCGCCGCCGACCACCCGCTCGATCTCGTCGGTCATCAGTTCGGCCACGTCGGGCCGGGACGACAGCACCGGCCAGAGCCAGGAGAGCAGGGCGATGGTGGTCTCGGTGGCGGTGGAGAACATCGCCACCACGTCGCCGCGGATCGCGTACTCGTCGGGGACCTGGCCGTCCGCCCGGGGCCGGCAGAGGGTGGAGATGATGTCGTCGCCGTCGGTGGGCCGGGCCCGGGCTTCCCGGATGATCGGCAGCACCACCTCGTCGATGGTCCGCACCGCCTCGCGGAACGGCCGGTCGCCGGGCATCGGCACCGAGTACGGCACGAAGGGCACCAGCAGGCGCGGGAGCATCGCGGTGGTGACGGTGTCCAGTGCGGCGCTGATGCGCAGCGCGTCCGGCACCGAGATCCGGTCGGCGAAGAGCACCCGCATGGTGGTGCGCAGCACGATCCGGGTCAGCTCGGCGCCGCCGTCGATCGGGCGCCCGTCCCGGGCCGGCTCCAGCCACTCGTCGACCGCCTCGTTGATCGCCTCGGCCATCTTGTCGACGAGCGTCTCGGCGCGCTTGGCGGTGAACAGCGGTTGCAGCGCGCCCCGGCTGGACTCCCAGACCTCGCCCTCGGCGACCAGGATGGCGTCGCCGACGATCCGGCGGACCGGCCGCCAGAGCAGGCCGTCCCCGTCGCGGGTGTAGTTGGCAACGTTGTCCCGCAGCACCCTCTGCAGGTGCTCCGGGTGACTGACCAGGTAGGGGCGAAACGAGCCGAGGTTCAGTCGGACGACTTCGCCGCCAGCGGCGTCCGCGAAGCCGACCAGTGCGCCGAGCGGGTCGCGGACCATCGCAGGCAGGACGCGGCGCAGCGGGATCGTCCGGGGTTCGGTGCTGACGGGGGCGGGGCCGGCATCGGACACCTGGGACATCGAAACCACGTCTCCTCGTCGTACCGCCGGCCGCAGCGGTCCACTTCGGCCGGTCGGGACTGTGGAACTTTCACCTTCTGGGCGACGGAAGCATCTCACCAAAAGCGGGGCACCTCCAGACCTGCGGCCAGTGAGATTCCACCGCCACGCCAGACCTCCGTCGATGGCACAGCCCTCGGTCAGTCCTGAGTGGATAGTCAGGAGAGGCTCCGGCGCAGGTCGGGACGTGACCCACCCTGGCGGCCTGGTCGCGCCGGTCCGGTCGCCCCGCACCGCCGGGCGACCACGACACCGGGACGGCGGCACGACGTCGCACCGGCCGTGCCCGCGCCGGTGAGCGGGGACGCACCGGTACCCCCGAATCCGGGCGATGCCGGGCACCCTGTGCCAGGCTCTGTGGCATGGACGACAAGACCATCCTGAACCGGATCTCCGAGCTGGTCGACGAGGAACACAAGCTGCGCGCGGCGGCCCAGGCCCACGAGTCGGGCACCGAGGGCGAGGCCAGCGAGCGGCTGCGCAACCTGGAAGAGTCCCTCGACCAGTGCTGGGACCTGCTGCGCCGCCGCCGGGCCGCCCGGCAGACCCACGGCGACCCGGATTCCCAGGGAGAACGCCCCAAGCCCGCGGTGGAGCGCTACCTGCAGTGACCCGCGCGGGCGGGTCGGACGGCCGACCCGGCCGTCCGACCCATCCCGGTCAGCGGACGCCCGCCTCGCGCAGCAGCTCCCCGGTCAGCACGCCGGGATCGGCCTGCTCAGCCGGCAGCCCACGGGCCACGAACCAGGCGCCCACGACCCGCACGTCGCGGGCCAGGAACTCAGGCCCCTGCGGGTTCGCCACCACGTCGACCACCTGCGGCAGGTCGATCACGACCAGCCGGCCCCGGTGCACGAGCAGGTTGTACGGCGACAGGTCGCCGTGCGCGTAGCCGGCCCGGGCCAGCACCCGCAGCGCCTCCACCAGTTGGGCCCAGAGGTCGCGCAGCTCGGCCGGGCCGGGCCGCAGCTGAGCCAGCCGGGGCGCGGCCTGCCCCGACTCGGCGTCGCCGACGAACTCCAGCATCAGCTCGGTGCCGCGTAGCTGCACCGGGTACGGCACGGCGATCCGGTCGTGCCCGGCGCCGATCTCCCAGAGCCGGGCCAGCGCGGCGAACTCGGCCGCCGCCCACTGCCCGGCGATCATCTGTCGGCCGAACGCCGTCCGGCCGGCCATCGCCCGGTTCTCCCGGGAACGGCGCACCCGGCGGCCCTCCAGGTAGCCGGCATCCCGGTGGAACAGCCGGTGCTCGGCGTCCCGGTACCGCTTGACCGCCAGCAGGCAGGAACGGTCGGTATCGGGCACCGCCCGGCGGACCAGGTGTACGTCCGCTTCCTTGCCGGTCTTCAGCACACCCAACTCGATGTCCTTGGCGGCCAACTCGGTGATCAGCCAGTCCGGGTACGGCTGCGGACCGTGCACGGCGTCGTCCCAGGACGACCAGCGCTCGCCGGTGTCCGGGTCAGGTTCGCCGTCCGGGTCGACGGGCGGCTCGGCTGGCCGCCCGCGCTTCAGAAACTGCGGTTCGTCGTCGTCAAAGCGGCTCTTGCCGCGGCTCCGGCGCTCCAGCGCCGGAAGGTCATGATCGCGCACTGTGGTGAGGTTCCCTTGGTCGAGGCTGATGAAGGCAGCTGGAAGCGACCTGCGAAGACGGCCATGACCGACCCCCTCTCCTCGACCGGGCGCACGCCCGGGTGCACGATGCGCCGACAATGCTCGCTGCCGCCCCGGCAGCCGGTCAACCGAATTATTCGAGCGCCGCTGCCGGCCGGCGCGGTCCCGAGCGGCGGCAGAACGCGCGGCCGGCGACCCGTCAGCCGGCGAGCACGGTGGCCACCGCGGCGATCAGCCCGTCCACGGTGCGGCTCGGCGCGAACCTGACGTCCGTCCAGGTACGCCCCCGGTGCAGCCAGACGCTGGGCAGCCCGACCGCGGCGGCACCGCCGATGTCCGCCTCCGGACTGTCACCGACCACCCAGGCGCCACGCAGCGGCATCCGGACCCGCTGCGCGGCGAGCGCGAAGATCCGCGGGTTGGGCTTGCTGACCCCGGCCTCCTCGGAGATCACCCAGTCGGCGACGTAGCGGTCCAGGCCGGTCTGGCGGATCTTGGCGTCCTCCACCCGTACCGTGCCGTTGCAGACCACCACCGGCACCCAGCCGGCGTCGTCGGCGATCCGCAGCGCGCAGGCGGTCAGCGGATCGAGCCGGGTCTGCGCCACCACCCCGTCGTGCAGCTCCTCCACCAGGTCGATCGAGGGGATGCGCAGCTCGTAGCGGTCCCGGATGGCGTCGGCCAGATCCCAGCGATCGGTCAGCCCGTCGGCGTCGATCGAGATCAGCCAGTCGATGTCGGTGGAGGGCGCGCCGACGCCGTCCAGGAAGCGCTGACCCCAGCGGCGGAACGGCCCGGCCCGATCCAGCAGGGTGTTGTCCAGATCCAGCAGGAGCAGTGGCACTCGGGCACCCTACGGGACCCACGTGTCCGCCAACAGATCCGGCCGGTATCGACCTGACGACGGGCTCAACCGGGCAGCGACACCCGCGGGCCGCCCTGGTGCGGCAGCCGATCGGCGAGCATCGAATGAGCCGCCCGGGTGGCCGCGAGCTCGGCCGGGTCCAGGGTCGCCACCAGTACCGAGGTGCCCTCGTCGGCACCCCGGGCCAGCACCCGTCCCTGCGGGTCGTAGATCGCCGCGCCGCCGTTGAACCGCCACGGGTCGGCGCCCCCGACCGCGTTGGCGAAGACCACGAACATGGTGTTGTCCAGGGCACGAGCGGCGTAGTACAGGTCCCGGCGGTGCGCGGAGCCGGCCAGGTAGCCGCTGGGGCACAGGTAACCGTGTGCGCCATCGAGGGCGGCGGCGCGGGCGTGCTCGGGGAAGCAGCCGTCGTAGCAGATGCCCAGGCCGAGCCGCCAGTCGTCGACGAGCAGCGTGGCACCCCGCCCGCCGGGGCTGAACAGCTCGCGTTCGTCGCCCCACAGCTGCTGCTTGTCGTACCCGACGCGGACCGCGCCGGCACGGTCGACCACCAGCGCGGCGATGGTCCGCCGGCCGTCCGGGTGCCGGGCCGCGGCGCCGACCAGCACGGTGACGCCGGCCTCGCGCGCCGCGGCGCGCAGCGGGTCGAGCCGGGGGTCGGCGACCATTCCGGCCGGGTCGACCGCGACGTCGGTGCCGGCCGGGTCGGCGGCGAGGGCCGGCGGGTGGTACGCGCAGAGGTACAGCTCGGGCAGGACGGCCACCCGGGCGCCCTGCCCACCGGCCCGGCGGACCAGGTCGGCGGCGGCGATCGCGTTGCCGGCGACGTCGCCGGGCGTCGGCGTTGCCTGGACGGTGGCCACGGTCAGCGGAGCGGCGGGCACGGTGCGGGGCGGGGTCACCGGGCGATGGTAGCGGTGACCCGCACCGGCCGGTATACCAAGCCGTACGTACGGTTTGCATCACCGGGGGTGACCTGCAACGATCGACGCGTGCCCAGAGTAAGCCAGGATCAGCTCGACGCGCGCCGGCAGGAGATCCTCGCCGCCGCGCGCGCGTGTTTCGCCCGGCACGGTTACGAGGGGGCGACCGTACGCCGCCTCGAGGAGGCCACCGGGCTCTCCCGGGGCGCCATCTTCCACCACTTCCGGGACAAGGACTCGCTCTTCCTCGCCGTCGCCGAGGACGACGCGGCGGCCATGGTGGAGACGGTGGCCCGCAACGGTCTGGTGCAGGTGATGCGCGACCTGCTGGCCGGCGCGGTCTCCCCGGACACCACCGGCTGGCTCGGCAGCCAGTTGGAGGTCTCCCGCCGGCTGCGCACCGACCCGGCGTTCGCCAAGCGCTGGGCGGAGCGGTCCGCCGCGATCGCCGAGGCGACCCGGGACCGGCTGGCCCGCCAGCGCGACGCCGGGGTGCTGCGCGAGGACGTACCGATCGACGTGCTGGCCCAGTTCCTGGAGCTGGCCTACGACGGCCTGGTGCTGCACCTGGCGATGGGCCGGCCGGCCGGCGACCTGGGGCCCGTGCTTGACCTGGTCGAGGAGGCGGTCCGCCGCCGCTGAGCGGTCCCGCCGCAACACCGGGGCGCCGACCGTGGCGGCGCTGCTCCACAATGGGGCCGCCGATCCCTCCGGCGACAGGAGCAGCCGATGACCAACCTCGCCGCGTCGGGCGACACCTGGGGCATCCCCGGCCCGACCTTCCTCCGGCTCTACCTCGTGGCGACCGCCGTCATGATCGCGCTCGCGGTGTGGCACCGGGTCCGCCGGCCAGCCAACGCCCCGGACACGGTGTCAGGGCCGCTCAGTCCCCAGGAGGCCGCATACCTCAACGGTGGTCCCCGCCTCGCGGTGCACGCCGCGGTCGGTGGCCTGCGCGGTGCTGGGGCGATCGGCGTCGGCCCGGACCGCCGGCTGCTCGCCACCGGCTCGGCGCCGACCGGCCTCACCCCGCTGGACCAGGCGGTGTACTGGGCCGTCCATCAGCGCGCCCGAGCCGGTGAGCTGCCCCAGGACCAGCGGGTCCGTACCGCGCTCAACCAGCTCCGCACCGGTCTCGAACAGCGTGGACTGCTGCTCAGCGACGAGCGGCGGGCCGCCTCCCGGCACTGGACCCTGGGCCTCGTCGGCCTGCTGGCGATCGGCGGGTACCGGCTCTTCGCCGGGCTGTCCAACGGGCGCGCGGTGGGCTACCTGGTGCTCACCATGGTCGCGATGCTGCCGGTGCTGCTGGTGCTGTGGCGGGCGCCGGTACGTACCCGGGCTGGTCGCGCCGCGCTGCGCGACCTGCGCCGCCAACACACCCACCTGGGCCCCGCCTCGTCCCCCGCGTACGCCACCTATGGCGCGGCCGGCGCCGCGATGGGCGTGGCCCTGTTCGGCACCGCCTCGCTCTGGGCACTCGACCCGGGCTTCGCCGAGCAGGCCGAGATCCAGCGCCAGGCGGCGTCCGGCAGTGGCTGGTCGTCCGGCTCCAGCGGCGGGGATGGCGGCGGGGACAGCTCCGGCGGCGGCAGCTCCTGCGGGGGTGGCGGGTGCGGTGGTGGCGGCGGGTGCGGCGGATGACCGGCCCGTCCGGCGTCGGCATCGGCTGGCGTCCGGAGATCGCAGGCTTCGTGGCCGAGCTGCCCGGGCTGCGCTTCGTCGAGGTGGTGGCCGAGTCGGTTTCCGCGACCGGGCCCCTCCCGCCGGGCCTGGCGCAGCTGCGCGAGCGCGCGGTGACGGTCGTACCCCACGGGGTGCGGCTCTCCCTCGGCGGCACCGAGCCGGTCGACCCCGCCCGGGTCGCCCACCTGGCCGCGGTGGCGCAGCGGGTCGACGCCCCGCTGGTCAGCGAGCACATCGCCTTCGTCCGGGCCGGCGGCCTGGAGGCCGGGCACCTGCTTCCGCTGCCGCGCAGCCGGGAGGCGGTCGACGTGGTCTGTGCCAACGTGGCCCGAGCGCAGGCCGAGCTGCCGGTGCCGATCGCCCTGGAACCGATCGCCGCGCTGGTCGACTGGCCCGACGACGAGCTGGACGAGGGGGACTTCCTCACCGAGATCCTGGACCGGACCGGGGCGCTGCTGCTGCTGGACGTCGCCAACGTGTACGCCAACGCCCGCAACCGGGGCACCGACCCGCTCGCGCTGCTGGACCGGCTGCCACTGGACCGGGTCGGATACGCGCACGTGGCCGGCGGCGCCGAACACGGCGGTTTCTACCACGACACGCACACCGACGCGGTGCCCCCGGCGGTGCTGGAACTGGTCGGCGCGCTCTGTGCCCGGCGGCGACCGCCGGCGCTGCTGCTGGAGCGCGACGGCGGGTACCCACCGGCAGCGGAGCTCCGCGCCGAGCTGGACGCCCTGGCCGCCGCTGCGGGCTTCCCGGCCGTGACATGACCGGCGCGTCCTCGCCCGCCGACACCGGTCCGTCGGTGGCCGGTGACCGCGCGAGCGACGCGCGCGCCGGCCGGCTCGCCGAGCGACAGGCGGAGCTGGTCGCGGCGCTGGTCGCCGGAGGTCCGTCGCCGGAGGGGTTCGCGCCGGCGCCGTTGGCCGCCACCCGGGCGGCGCTGCTGCGTAAGCGGGCTGGCGAGGTGGCCCGGCACTGGCCGCTGCTCGCCGCCGGCCTCGGCGCCGGGTGGTCGTCGACCTTCGCCGGCTGGGCCGCCGGCCGCCCCACCGCTGGCTCGCTGCGGGATGGTTGGGACCTGGCCCGGGCGCTGCGCGAGCGCGGCGCGCTGCCCCCGGCGGGCGCCGAGGAGCTGGCTGCCCGGGAAGCCCGTCTGCGCTATGACGGGCGCCGGGCGCCGAGTCCGCGCCGGCTGCCGGCGATGGCCCGCGCCGGCGGCGCCGTGGCGGTGCAGATCGCCGGCCGGGTACGCCTGCTGCGCCCCGCCCCGCGTCCACCGGCGGCACAGCCCGCCGCCGATGGCGACGGCGCACCGGATGCGGCAGGATCGGCGGCATGGATCTCGGACTGACCGACCGGGTGTACGTGCTCACCGGCGCCTCCCGCGGCCTGGGCTACGCGACGGCGCAGTGCCTGGTCGCCGACGGGGCCCGGGTGGTGCTCTCGGCCCGGGACGCCGACGGGGTGGCCGCCGCCGCACAGCGGCTGGGTGGACCGGAGCGGGCGGTCGGGCTGACCGCCGACCTGGCCGACCCGGAAACCCCCGATCAGCTCGTCGCGGCGGCCCGGGAGCACTTCGGTCGGCTCGACGGCGCACTCATCTCGGTCGGCGGCCCGCCGCCCGGCAAAGCCGCGTCGGTCACCGACGAGCAGTGGCGGCACTCCTTCGAGACCGTCTTCCTGGGCACCGTCCGCGCGGTACGCACGGTCGCCGGCGCGCTGCCCGAGGGCGGCGCGATCGGGCTGGTGCTCTCCACCTCGGCCCGCGGGCCGGTGCCCGGCCTCGGCATCTCCAACGGCCTTCGGCCCGGTCTGGTCGGGGTCGCCAAGGACATCGCCGACGACTACGGCCCACGCGGCGTACGGGTGGTCGGCCTGCTGCCCGGCCGGATCCTGACCGATCGCAACCGCGAACTCTTCGCCGCCACCGGCGACCCGGAACGGGCCCGCGCCGAGGCGGAGGCCAGCATCCCGTTGCGGCGCATCGGCGACCCGGCCGAGTTCGGCCGGGTGGCCGCGTTCGTGCTCTCCCCCGCCGCGAGCTACCTGACCGGCCTCACCGTGCCGGTCGACGGTGGCGCGCTGCGCGGGCTGTGACAACCGGCGCGGGCCGCCGGGCCCCGGCCGTGCCGCCCGACGCCGCCCGAGAAGCCCGTGCGGTGACGCCCGGCCCGGACCGGCGAGCCAGCGACGTTGCCGGACATCCCCGGCCGACGCGGGCGGAGCTGGCCGCTGCTGCGGACCGGACCATCCCCGATGTGCTCGCGCCGGGCCTGGCGGTGCTCTTCGTCGGCATCAACCCGGGCCTCTGGTCGGCCGCCACGGGCTGGCACTTCGCCCGGCCCGGCAACCGGTTCTGGCCGGCGCTGCACCGAGGCGGGTTCACCCCCCGGCTGCTGCACCCGAGCGAGCAGGACGAGCTACCCGCCCTCGGCCTCGGCATCACCAACATGGCCGCCCGGGCCAGCGCCCGTGCCGACGAACTGACCACCGAGGAGTTGCTCGACGGGGCTCGGCTGCTGACCGCCGCCGTGGCCCGGTACCGGCCGCGCTGGGTGGCGGTGGTGGGGGTGACCGCGTACCGGATCGGTTTCGGTCGGCCGAAGGCCACCTTCGGGCCACAGCCGGAGCCGCTGGCCGGGGCGCGGCTGTGGGTGCTGCCCAACCCGAGCGGCCTGAACGCGCACTTCACGCCGGTCACCCTGGGCGCCGCGTTCGCTGAGCTACGCGTCGCGACCGGCCTGCCGGACCGCCGCCCGGGCTGAGTCGGTGGCGCTGCGGCGGGTAGGTCAGTTGGCCGCGGCCGGTGGCAGCGCCTCGTCGGCGATGTAGGTGCCCAGCGGCATGACCACCGGCTCGGGGCCGGTCGCATCCACGTACGGGGTGGGCGAGTCGGCGACCGCGAACTGGGTCCGGTACAGCTCGGCGTAGAGCCCGCCGACCGCCACCAACTCGTCGTGCCGTCCTCGCTCGACGATCCGCCCGCCGTCCAGGACCAGGATCTGGTCGGCGTCGCGGACCGTGGAGAGCCGGTGCGCGATCACCAGCGCCGTCCGCCCGGCCAGCGCCACCGACAGCGCCCGCTGCACCGCCGCCTCACTCTCCGAGTCGAGGTGCGCGGTCGCCTCGTCGAGGATCACGATCGACGGGGCCTTGAGCAGCAGCCGGGCGATGGCGATGCGCTGCTTCTCGCCGCCGGAGAACCGGTAGCCGCGCTCCCCCACCGTGGTGTCCAAGCCGTCGGGCAGCGACCGGACCAGGTCGGCGACCTGAGCGCCGGCCAGCGCGGCCCAGATCTCGTCGTCGGTGGCGTCCGGCTTGGCGTAGCGCAGGTTCTCGGCGATCGTCTCGTGGAACAGGTGCGAATCCTGGGTGACCACGCCGATCTCGTCGCGCAGGGAGGCGAGCGTCGCGTCGCGCACGTCCACCCCGCCGACCAGCACCTGCCCGTCGGTGACGTCGTAGATCCGGGAGATCAGCATGGACAGCGTCGACTTGCCGGCGCCGGACGGGCCGACCAGGGCGACCATCTGGCCCGGCTCGACGCTGAACGAGACACCCTTGAGCACCGGCTCGTTGACGGTCCGATCGAGCGTGGCGACCTCTTCCAGCGAGGCGAGGGAGATCTCGGCGGCGCTCGGGTAGCGGAACCGCACGTCCCGGAAGTCGACCCGGCCGGTGCCCCGGGGCACCGGCACCGCGTCGGGCTTCTCCACGATGCCCGGCTTGAGGTCGAGCACCTCGAAGACCCGGTCGAAGGAGACCAGCGCGCTCATCACGTCCACCCGGACGTTGGAGAGCGCGGTGAGCGGGCCGTACAGGCGGGTGAGCAGCAGCGCGAGGGTCACCACCGTGCCCGCCGTGACGCCGCCGGTCACCGCGAGCCACCCGCCGAGGCCGTAGGTGAGGGCCTGGGCCAGCGAGGCGACCAGCAGCATCGCCACGAAGAAGGTGCGCGAGTACATGGCGGACTGGATGCCGATGTCCCGTACCCGCTCGGCCCGGCCGGCGAACCGGCTGGCCTCGATCTCGGGCTGGCCGAAGAGCTTCACCAGCAGCGCGCCGGCCACCCCGAACCGCTCGGTCATGGTCGCGTTCATCTTGGCGTCGAGGTTGTACGACTCGCGGGTGATGTCGGCCAGCCGGCGGCCGACGCGGCGGGCCGGGATGATGAAGATCGGCAGCAGCACCAGCGAGAGCGCGGTGATCTGCCAGGAGAGGGTGAACATCACCGCGGCGGTGAGCACCAGTTGGATGACGTTGCTGACCACGCCGGACAGGGTGGAGGTGAACGCCCGCTGGGCGCCGAGCACGTCGTTGTTGAGCCGGCTGACCAGCGCGCCGGTCTGGGTGCGGGTGAAGAACTGCAACGGCATCCGCTGCACGTGGTTGTAGACCCGGGTGCGCAGGTTGAGGATGATGCCCTCGCCGATGCGGGCCGAATACCACCGCTGGGCCAGTGAGAGCAGCGCGTCGGCGACCGCCAGGCCGGCGATGAACAGGGCCAGCCGGATCACCAGCCGGCCAGCCTCGGTGCCGCCCCGGTTGATCGCGTTGATCACGTCACCGGCGAGCACCGGGGTGGCCACGCCGATGATGGCGGCCAGCACCACGGTGGCCAGGAAGACGCCGATGTCGCGCCGGTAGGGGTGGGCGAAGGCCACGATCCGCCGGGCCACCCCGTGCTTCAGCCGGTGGGTGGAGACCTCGTCGCGGTTGCGCATCGACCGGAGCATGCTCCACCCCGCCATGCCACCGCCGGACATCGGGTTGGACACCGCTCACCTCCGGGTTGTCGGGCAGACCGCACCGTCAGGTCAATTCTCCCGACGACTCTGACAACCTCGGTCGTAACCCGGATCTTCCCGAATGGTCCTTACTATTCTCCCCGGCCGGCGAGGTCACGCAGCCGGCGGGTCTGCGCCTCCCGCTCGGCGCGCTGCTGGTCGGCATGCGACCGCCCGGACGCGCCGGCGATCAACGCCTTGATCTCCACCACGGCGTCGCGGGCACCGGCGAGCAGGCCGGCGGTCAGGTCACGGACCGCACCGTCCAACTCGGCGGGTGGTACGACCAGATTGGCCAGCCCGATCCGGTCCGCCTCGGCGGCGTCCAGCCGACGGCCGGTCGCGCAGATCTCCAGCGCCCGGGCATAGCCCACAAGCTCGACGAGGCGCTTGGTGCCGGCCAGGTCGGGCACCAGGCCAAGGGTCACCTCGGCCATCGACAGCTTCGCGTCGGCGGCCAGGACCCGCAGATCACAGGCGAGCGCGAGCTGGAAACCAGCGCCGATGGCGTGGCCGTGCACGGCCGCCACGGAAATGATGTCCGGCCGGTGCAGCCAGGTGAAGGCAGCCTGGAACTCGGCGATGTGGTCAGCGCAGTCCTGCTCGGGCAGCGTGGCCAACTCGGCGAAGGACCCCGGGCCGGAAGCGCCGGCCACCGCGAGGTCGAGGCCGGCGGAGAACGCACGCCCCTCACCCCGGACCACCACCACCCGCACGTCGCCGGGCAGGTCGCGGGAGAACTCGCTCATCGCGCGCCACATGGCGGGCGTCTGAGCGTTGAGCACGTCGGGCCGGCACAACGTCACCGTGGCAACCGGCCCGTCGCAGCTCAGCCGGACCCCGGTCGCCTCGGCGGTCACCGGGCGGCCCGGGGTGCGGCGCTGGTCGACGACGCTGGGGGGCAGGTCACGCCTTCTTGCGGCGCCGGGCGCCGCCGCGCTGGCGCAGTTGCACCCCGGACTCGGTGAGCACTCGGTGGATGAACCCGTAGGAACGGCCCGTCGAGGCCGCCAGGGCGCGGATGCTCTCCCCCGAGGTGTACCGCTTTACCAGGTCCTTGGCGAGCGTCTGACGCTCGGCTCCGACGATCCGGCGACCCTTCTCAGTGCTGGTGGCTGTGCCAGTGGCTGCCATGCTGTGTCCTCACGTCCCAGACTGTGCGGTTCGGATACGGTCCCACCTATTAGACCGCCTCGGACGATCATGCGCCAGATATCAACTCTTCGCCAACCGACACGCTATGCAATGTCAGCTTCCCGATAGCGTGATGCTGGCAACCGGCCCCGTCACACCGGCCGGGCGTACCAACGCGGCCGCTCGGCAGCGCCCGTCGACGACCCGTACCCTGCGGTCGTGATCGACCTGTTGGGCACGGCGGCCGGGGCGGCCGTGGTCTTCGCCGCCACCGACATCGACGACATCGTCATCCTGACCCTGTTCTTCGTCACCGCCCGCCGCACCGGCCGACCGCGGCCATGGCAGATCGTCGCCGGGCAGTACCTCGGCATCGGGACGCTGGCGGTGGCCAGCGCGGTGGTCGCCGCCGGCCTGCTGGTGGTGCCCGACCCGTGGACCGGGCTGCTCGGGCTGCTGCCGATCGCGCTCGGGGTCCGCGCCCTCGTGCGGCGCGACGACGACGAGGCACCCGCCGTGGTGGCCTCCACGCTCGGGGTGGCCGGGGTGACGATCGCGAACGGCGCCGACAACGTGGCCGTCTACGTACCCGTGTTCCGGGCCCTCGGCCCCGCCGACAGCGCGGTCTTCCTGCTGGTCTTCGTGCTGCTCATCGCGGTGTGGTGCGCCGGCGGAGCCTGGCTGGGCGGGCACCGGAGGGTGGTCCGGCTGGTCGAGCGCGCGGGCCACTGGCTGGTGCCGGCGCTCTTCGTCGGCATTGGGGTGGTGATCCTGGTCAGCTCCGGCGTACTCGGCCGGCTGGTCGACCAGCTCGGCTGAGAACGGCCCGGTCGGACCGCCCGCAGGGCACGTCGACCGGGGCGGTCAGGCCAGCTCGACCAGCTCGAGCAGGTCGTCGCTCCAGGCGTCCTCGTCGCCGTCGGGCAGCAGGATGGCGCGGTCCGGCTTGAGCGCAAGCACCGCCCCCGGGTCGTGGGTGACCAGCACGATCGCGCCCGGGTAGTTGGCGATCGCGTCGAGCACCTGCTCCCGGCTGACCGGGTCGAGGTTGTTCGTCGGCTCGTCGAGCAGCAGCACGTTGGCACCGGAGCAGACCAGGGTCGACAGGGCCAGCCGGGTCTTCTCGCCGCCGGAGAGCACCCCCGCCGGCTTGTTCACGTCGTCGCCGGAGAAGAGGAACGCGCCGAGAATCTTGCGCAGGTCGGTGTCGGACTGCTCAACGGCGGCGGCGCGCATGTTCTCCAGTACCGTCCGCTGCACGTCCAGCGTCTCGTGCTCCTGGGCGTAGTAGCCCAGCCGCAGCCCGTGCCCGGCGTGCACCTCGCCGGTGTCCGGCGTGAGCAGCCCACCGAGCATCCGCAGCAGCGTCGTCTTGCCGGCGCCGTTGAGCCCGAGGATGGCCACGCGGGAGCCGCGGTCCACCGCCACGTTGACGTCGGTGAAGATCTCCAGCGAGCCGTACGACTTGGACAGGCCGGTCGCGGTCAGCGGGGTCTTGCCGCACGGCGCGGGGTTGGGGAAGCGCACCTTGGCCACCCGGTCGGAGACCCGCACCTCCTCCAGGCCGGAGATCAGCTTCTCGGCCCGGCGGGCCATGTTCTGCGCGGCGACTGTCTTGGTGGCCTTGGCCCGCATCTTGTCGGCCTGCGCCATCAACGCGCCGGCCTTCTTCTCCGCGTTGGCCCGCTCCCGGCGGCGGCGCCGCTCGTCGGTCTCGCGCGCCTCCAGGTACGCCTTCCAGCCCAGGTTGTACACGTCGACCACGGAACGGGTGGCGTCCAGGAACCAGACCTTGTTGACCACCGACTCCAGCAGTGCGCCATCGTGGGAGATCACGATCAGACCGCCCTTGTGGTTGGCGAGGAAGCCGCGCAGCCAGGTGATCGAGTCGGCGTCGAGGTGGTTGGTCGGCTCGTCGAGCAGCAGGATGCCGCCGCCGTTCTCACCGGCGTCGCGGAACAGGATCCGGGCCAGCTCGATGCGCCGGCGCTGACCGCCGGAGAGGGTGCCGATGGTCTGTGCGAGCGCGCGGTCCGGCAGGCCGAGGTTGGCGCAGATCCGGGCGGCCTCGGCCTCGGCGGCGTACCCGCCCAGGGCGGCGAACTGGTCCTCCAACGCGCCGTAGCGACGGACCAGTTTCTCGTCGGTGTCCTCGGCGAGCT
Organism: Micromonospora sp. NPDC005173; assembly: GCF_040608515.1. Classification (NCBI taxonomy): domain Bacteria; kingdom Bacillati; phylum Actinomycetota; class Actinomycetes; order Micromonosporales; family Micromonosporaceae; genus Micromonospora; species Micromonospora sp. NPDC005173. The sequence continues at coordinate 33,694 of NZ_JBEXIK010000040.1, read as the reverse complement.
GGGCCTCGAGCTGCTGCATCTGGGCCATCAGCACGTCCAGGCCGCGGGCGGAGAGCACCCGGTCGCGGCCGGTCGCCTGCAGGTCGCCGGTACGCGGGTCCTGCGGCAGGTAGCCGATGGCGCTGCGCTGGTCGATCTGCCCGGCGTACGGCTGCCCCTCACCGGCGAGCACCTTCAGCGTGGTGGTCTTGCCGGCACCGTTGCGGCCGACGAGACCGATCCGGTCACCGGGCTGCACCCGCAGGGTGGTGTCGGACAGCAGGATCCGTGAGCCGGCACGGAGTTCCAGGCCGGTGGCAGTGATCATTTCTTCGGGCTCGCTCTCGGGGAGTGGAAGGCTGACTCGGGGCACGCGAAACGGCCGGCGGGCCCAGTGGCCCGGCGGCGCGGGGCGGTTCAGCCTTCGCAGCGCAGCACCTGACAAGTGTACCGGGCGCTCCCGGGCGGCCCGCCGCGATTACCACTCAAGATCATCGGGTACCGGAACGGTTGTCCGGACCCGGTCCGGCATTGAGGCGACACGGCGACATCGAAACGACACTGACGGACATACGGCGATCGGGGTCAGCATGGAACTCAACGAGCGGGCCGAACTCGACACCTCCCAGGTCAACGACCGGGGCCGAGGCGGCGGGGCAGGCGGCGGACTCGGCATTCCGCTGCCCGGCGGCGGTGGTCGCGGCGGGCTGATCGGCATCGTGGTGGCCGTGCTGGTCGCCCTGCTGGGCGGCGGGTTCGGCCTGAACGCGATGACCAACGGCGACGAGGGCGGGCAGGCCGGCGGCACCGACCTGGAGCAGCTGTGCTCGCGCGACAACCCCCAGCGCTTCGACGACGCCCGCTGCCGCAACCTGCTCTTCGTCAACAGCATCCAGGCCTACTGGCAGCAGGCGTACCCGGAGCTGGGCAACGGGAAGTACGAGCCGACCGACACCAACTTCTTCCAGGCCGCCGTGAACACCGGCTGCGGGCAGGCCGACTCGGGTGTCGGCCCGTTCTACTGCCCGGCCGACCGGCAGGTGTACATCGACCTGAGCTTCTACGACGAGCTGGCGTCCCGGTTCGGCGCCAAGGGCGAGTTCGCCCAGCCCTACGTGCTCGCCCACGAGTACGGACACCACATCCAGAACCTGCTCGGCACCAACGAGCGGGCCGGCCAGGGTGACCAGAGCGGCCCCCGCTCCGCCTCCGTACGGCTGGAGTTGCAGGCCGACTGCTACGCCGGCGCCTGGGCCAAGCACGCCACCGAGAGCAAGGACAAGACCGGCCAGGAACCGCTGTTCAAGTCGATCACCCCGACCGACATCAGCGAGGCTGTGCAGGCCGCCGAGGCGATTGGCGACGACAGCATCCAGGAACGCTCCGGTGGGCAGGTCAACCCGGACCAGTTCACCCACGGCACCTCCGCGCAGCGGCAGCGCTGGTTCCAGCAGGGCTTCGACCGTGGTGACCCGAAGACCTGCGACACCTTCGGCACCGACCAGCTCTGACCTCCCCTCCCCTCCCCCGACGAGGTCTCCGCCCGGCGGGGGGGGTGGGGCGGGGGGCCGGGGCTCGCCAGGAACCCGGCCTTTCCCTCTCTCAGCACCACCGTCGACCGCTGAGGTCAGTCGGGTGCCGGGTCGCGCAGCCGGATCCGCACCGCACGGGCCGCAGCCACCGCAGCGACGAGCACCGCGTGTCGAGGCTCCGGAACGTCGAGCAACCGCTCGGCCCGCAGCGGCACGAGCGGGGCCAACCGCCGATCGGCCAGCACCAAGTCCACCGCCCGCCGGTCACCACCGCAGACCACCGCGGTCAGCGCCGCCGCCTCCGGCAACAGCAGCCGTACGGCCAGCTCCGCCGCATCACCCAGCGCCGCCTTGGCCTGGTTGTCGCGCCGCCGGGCGAACCGCTGCTGTGACCATCCCCCCGCGGCGGTGCGCCCCTGCACGTACCGGGTGTCCACCTTGGAGACGACGAGGTCGGCGCCCTCGGCCACACCGACGGCCGCCGCGCCCTTGCGGGCCAGGAGCAGGCCGATCCGGCGGGGCGCGACGGCGGCGGCAACGAACCCGGCGACGTCGCCGCTGGCCGGCGACCCGGGCGGGGCGTACAGCTCGGCGGTGGTCCCGTCGGGGGCGGTGAGCAGCAGACCGTACTCCCGCGCGGTGATGGTGTGCGGGCCGTGCCGGTCGGCGAAGCCCTCCACCCAGCGGCCGACGCGGGCCGGGTCGACCTCCACCCACCGGCCTCCCCCGGCTGCGGGTCGACTGGTCACCGCCCGACGGTACGGCACGACGAGGCAGATCGGGCGGTCAGGCGGGGACCGCTCAGCCCGGCAGCAGCGCGACCACCGCCAGCGCGGCGATCAGCGCGCTGGAGACCAGGCCGGTGACCAGCCGCCCGCGCGGGCTGCTCAGCGCCCGGCCGACCACGGTGCCACCGCCAGCGATGAGCATCTGCCAACTCGCCGACGCCAGGAACACGCCCGCCACGAAGAGCGCCGCGTCGCCCGTCTCCGCGTCGGCGGTGTCCCGACGACCGAGCACCAGCGCGGTGAAGTACAGCACCGTCGCCGGGTTCAGCAGGGTCAGCCCGAGCAACGCCGCGTAGGCCCGCCCGGGAGTGCTCATACCCCGACCGACGGGTGCCGTCGGGGTCTGCCGCGAGCGATGGGCGGACCAGGTCCGCCACAGGCCATGCGCGGCGAGACCCAGCAGGACGACGGCCGCGACCACCCGCAGCGGCCCGGCGACCGGCGCGATGACCCCGGCCAGGCCGGCGCCACCGAGCGCCGCGACCGCCGCATAGAGCCCGTCGGCCGTCGCCACCGCGAGCGCCGCGGCCGCGCCGACCCGAAACGAGGTACGAGCACTCAGGCCCAGGATGAGGATCGCGATCGCGCCGACGGGAATGGCGACGCCGTAGCCGGCCACCAGACCGGCCAGGAACGCCCCGCTCACGGACGTCGGTGTCGGGCCGAGGCTCGTCGCCGGACCGGCCGCTGTCGACGCACGGCAGTCGCCGCACGAACAAGGACCTGCATCGGGTACGCCTCAGTCACACGCGCATCCTGCGCGCCGAAGCCACACCCCCGCCACCGGATTTCCGCGCCCCGCGCCCCGCGCCCGACGCCCGACGCCCGACGCCCGACGCCCGACGCCCGACGCCCGAGATCGTGCTCGATCCAGGAAGTAGTGGGCTCACCAACTGGCGGCAGGCACTCTTTCCGGGATCGAGCACGATCATGGGGCTGACTGGGCCGCCAGGCCGATCAGGGCTTTCCGACGGGCCAGTGGGGGTGGCGACCGAGGTAGGAGAGCAGGACGCTGACCTCGTCGGCCTCCGGACCGGGGTCGATCGCCGGGTCGTACGCGCCATAGGCCCGCAGCGGCTCGACGATCTGCCGAGCGACCACCAGCAGGGGACGGGCCAGTTCGTCGCCGAGCGGGGACGGCTGGCCGGTGGCCGTCGCGATGTCCCAGGCGTGCACCGCCGCGTCGAGGGCGCACGCGACGGCACCAACCTGGGCAGGCAGCTTGCCCTGGGGCAGCGGCGTGGGCACCTGCGGGTCGTCGTCGGCGACACCCGCCCAGGCTCGGGCGGACGCGTCGAGGGCGGCGCGTAGGCCGACCAGCTTGTCGCCGTCGATCCGACCGGAGGGTGCGAACGGGTCCTCTGCCGGCCCCGGCCCGCCGACGATCGCCGCCGCGTAGGCGATCTGGTCGCCGGTCGCGTGCTGAAGCACCTGGGTGACCGTCCACCGCTCGCACGGGGTGGGCCGATCCCAGGCGTCGGCCGGGACCCCCTCGACGGCCGTCCGGAGCGCCTTGTACGCCTCGTCGAGCACGGTCCGCCACTGTCCAGCTGCCATCTCGCTCATCGTCCTGACCCCTCCGCCGACCCCGTCAAACGGGCGACTCCGCTCGCTTTCGGAGCGGAATGTTCCGCTCCGTTGCTCTGGGATCAGCTTAGCAGACCGGAACGATCCGTTCCACTATTTGGTTCGCGCTGGTCCACAACGCATCGAGCGCGGCACCCAAACGGGCGCCGCGCTCGACGAAGGTGGAACGGAGTCGGGTCAGACGTTGAAGCCGAGGGAACGGAGCTGGTCCCGACCCTCGTCGGTGATCTTGTCCGGGCCCCACGGCGGGAGCCAGACCCAGTTGATCCGGATGTCGTTGACCAGACCGCCGCCGGGGCCGGTGGTCAGCGCCTGCCGGGCCTGGTCCTCGATCACGTCGGTCAACGGGCAGGCCGCCGAGGTGAGCGTCATGTCCAGGGTCGCGACGTTCTCGTCGTCGACGTGCACGCCGTACACCAGGCCCAGGTCGACCACGTTGATGCCGAGCTCCGGGTCGACGACGTCCTTCATCGCCTCCTCGATGTCGGCGATCATGGCCTTGCTGACGCCGGTCGCCGGAGTGGCGGCGTCGCCGGCACCCTGCGTCGCGGCGTCGGTCGTCGCGGCGGCGTCGGTCGTCACGGCGTCGGTCTGCGGCGTCGCGGTGGCGTCACCGGCCTCCGGCGTCGCTGCGGTAGCGGTGTTCTCGCTCATGCCTTCACCTCCGGGCTCGCGCCCACCCCGGCGCGTGCCGCGGCGTCCTTGAACGCCATCCACGGCAGCAGCGCACACTTGACCCGAGCGGGGTAGCGGGCAACGCCCGCGAAAGCCACCCCGTCACCGAGCACGTCCTCATCCGGCGTGACCTGGCCACGGCCGGACATCAACTCGACGAACGCCTGGTGTACCGCGAACGCCTCCCCCGCACCCCGACCGCGCAGCAACTCGTGCAGCACGCTCGCCGAGGCCTGGCTGATCGAGCAGCCCATCCCGTCGTACGAGATGTCGTGCAGCACGGCGCCGTCGGTGGCCACCCGGACGGTGACCTCGTCGCCGCAGGTCGGGTTGACGTGGTGCGCCTCCGCGACCTGGTCGCCCGAGTCTTCGGCAGCGCGCAGGCCACGCCCGTGCGGGTGCTTGTAGTGGTCCAGGATGATCTCCTGGTAGAGCTGGTCGAGCTGCATCAGTCGAACACCTTCCGCACCTGCTCCAGACCGGCCACCAGAGCGTCGATCTCCTCCGTGGTGGTGTAGAGGTAGAACGAGGCCCGGGTCGTGGCCGGGACGCCGAACCGGTTGCACACCGGCTTGGCACAGTGGTGGCCCACCCGCACCTGCACGCCGAGCGAGTCGAGCACCTGACCCACGTCGTGCGGGTGCACGTCACCCAGCGCGAACGAGATGGTGCCGCCCCGGCCCACCGGCACGGTCGGGCCGAAGATCCGCAGGTCACGCACCGAGTCGAGGGCCTCCAGCGCGTACGCCGTCAGCTCCTTCTCGTGCCACTGGATGGCCTGCATCCCGATCCCGGTGAGGTAGTCCACCGCCGCGCCGAGCGCGACCGCCTCGGCGATCGGCGGGGTGCCCGCCTCGAACCGGGCCGGCGGCGCGGCGAACGTCGACCGGGCCATGGTGACCGTCTCGATCATCGAGCCGCCGCCGAACACCGGCGGCATCGCCGCCAGCAGTTCGCCCCGGCCCCAGAGCACACCGATGCCGGTCGGGCCGCACATCTTGTGCCCGGTGAAGACGATGTAGTCGGCATCGAGGTCGACCACGTCGATGGGCAGGTGCGGCACCGACTGCGAGCAGTCCAGCAGCAGCAGCGCGCCCACCTCACGGACCCGCGCGGTGATCCGGGAGGTGGCGTTGATCGTGCCGAGGATGTTCGACATGTGCACCAGCGAGACGATCTTCGTCCGCTCGTTGACCAGGTCGTTCAGGCCGGACTCGTCGAGCCGGCCGCCGTCGGTGACCGGGAACCAGCGCAGGGTCGCGCCGGTCCGCTCGCAGAGCAACTGCCACGGGACGATGTTCGAGTGGTGCTCCATCTCGGAGATCACCACCTCGTCGCCCGGGCCCAGCCGGAACCGCGGGTCGGCGTCCGCACGCAGCGAGGCGTTGGAGAACGCGTACGCCACGATGTTGATCGCCTCGGTGGAGTTCTTGGTGAACACCACCTCGTCGGGGCTCGGCGCGTTGATGAACGCGGCGATCTTCGCCCGCGCCCCCTCGTACGCCTCGGTGGCCTCGGTGCCCAGGGTGTGCACCGAGCGCGACACGTTGGCGTTGTGCAGGGCGTAGTGCTCCCCGAGCACGTCGAGCACCTGCCGGGGTTTGTGCGAGGTGTTGGCGCTGTCGAGGTAGACCAGCGGGTGCCCGTTGATCTCCCGGTCCAGGATCGGGAAGTCGGCGCGCACCCGGGCCACGTCGAAACGCGGCACGTCGTCGTACTGCGGCATCCCGGACGGGATCGCGATGCTGGTCATCTCGGCAGCGCCTCTCTCGCTCAGGCCCGGGCCGTGCCGGCCCCGGCGGCGTACCGCTCGTAGCCCTCGGCCTCAAGCTTGTCGGCCAGCTCCGGGCCGCCCTGCTCGACGATCCGGCCGGCCACGAAGACGTGCACGAAGTCCGGCTTGATGTAGCGCAGGATCCGCGTGTAGTGGGTGATCAGCAGCATGCCGGTGTCGCCGTTGTCGCGGACCCGGTTGACGCCCTCGCTGACCACGCGCAGCGCGTCCACGTCGAGGCCGGAGTCGGTCTCGTCGAGGATGGCGATCTTCGGCTTGAGCAGCTCCAGCTGGACGATCTCGTGGCGCTTCTTCTCACCGCCGGAGAAGCCCTCGTTGACGTTGCGCTGGGCGAACGCCGGGTCCATCTGGAGGCGCTCCATGGCGCCGCGCAGCTCGCCGCCCCAGGTGCGCAGCTTCGGCGCCTCACCGTCGATGGCGGTCTTCGCGGTACGCAGGAAGTTCGCCACCGAGACGCCGGGCACCTCGACCGGGTACTGCATGGCCAGGAAGAGGCCGGCGCGGGCCCGCTCGTCGACGGACATGGCCAGCACGTCCTCGCCATCGAGGGTCACCGAACCGCCGGTGATCTCGTACTTGGGGTGACCGGCGATCGAGTACGCCAGGGTCGACTTGCCGGAGCCGTTCGGGCCCATGATCGCGTGGGTCTCACCGGAGCGGACGGTCAGGTCGACACCGGCCAGGATCGGCTTGAGCTCACCCTCGGGCAGCTTGACCGACACCTTCAGGTCGCGGATCTCCAGGGTGCTCATTATCGGGTCACTCCATTACTCGGCGTCAGGCTGAGGTAGATGTCGCCGTCGCGGACGTCGACGGGGTAGACGGGTACGGGTTCGGTAGCCGGCAGCCCGGTGGGCTGCCCGGTGCGCAGGTCGAAGCGCGAGCCGTGCAGCCAGCACTCGAGCGTGCAGCCGTCGACCTCACCCTCGGAGAGGGCGACCGAGGCGTGCGAGCACTCGTCGTAGGCGGCGTAGAACTCGCCATCCTCGCCGTGCACCAGCGCGATCGGGGTGCCGTCGACGTCCGCGCTGATCGCGGTCCCCTTCGGCACGTCCTCGGTGGAACAGATCCGGATCATCAGGCGCCGGCCTTGGTCAGCCGGGCCTCGATCGCGTCGCCGAGGCGCTCGCGCAGCGGCTCCACCGGGATCTTGTTGATCAGCTCGGCGAAGAAGCCGCGGACCACCAGGCGGCGGGCCTCGCCCTCCGGAATGCCCCGGGCCATCAGGTAGAACAACTGCTCGTCGTCGAAGCGGCCGGTCGCGCTGGCGTGGCCGGCGCCGGCGATCTCGCCGGTCTCGATCTCCAGATTGGGTACGGAGTCTGCCCGCGCGCCGTCGGTGAGCAGCAGGTTCCGGTTGATCTCGTACGTGTCGGTGCCGGTCGCCTCGGCCCGGATCAGCACGTCGCCCACCCAGACGGTGTGCGCGTCCTCGCCCTGCAGAGCGCCCCGGTAGCCGACGTAGCTGCGGCAGTCCGGCACGCTGTGGTCAATCAACTGCCGGTGCTCCAGGTGCTGGCCGGAGTCGGCGAAGTAGACGCCGTACAGCTCCGCCTCGCCGCCGCGGCCGGTGTACTCCACCGAGGTGAACTGCCGGACCAGGTCACCACCGAGGCTGACCTGGACGTGCGTCACCCGGGCGTCCCGACCCAGCTTGATCTTGAGGTGCTGCGCCTGCACCGCGTCGGCCGCCCAGTCGGCCACGGTGACCAGGGTCAGCTTCGCCCCGTCGGCCACGGAGACCTCGACGTTGTCGGCCAGGGTCGCCGAGCCGACGTGCTCCAGCACCAGGGTCATCTCAGCGAACCGGCCCACCTCGACGAAGGTGTGCCCGAAGGCCAGACCCTCGGCACCGTCGCCGACCACCCGCACGCTCACCGGCGAACCCACCACGACGTCGCTGGCCACCGTGAGCAGCAGCGCCTGGCCGGCACCGCCGTACGCGAGCGCGCTGATCCGGTCGACCGGGGTGAGCACGCTGCCCACCCGCGGATCGTCCATGCCGATCCGCTCGACGGCCACGCCCTCGGGCAGGTCGCCGTACTCGTGCCGGACCGTGCCGGTGGGGCCCTGCGGCTCACCGGCGAGGCCGCGCAGCCGCTTGAGCGGGGTGAAACGCCACTCCTCCTCCAGGCCGGTGAGGGCCGGGAAGTCGGCGACGTCGTACGAGCGCAGCGCCTGCGACTTGGTGCTGGGCGGCGCGGAAGCCTGGGTAGTCATTTCTTCCTTGGTCTGTTCTGCGGTTAATCGGAGGGTCGGTCGGGCTGGTCGAGGCGCGGCGGGTCGAGGCCGACGCGAGAGTCAGCCGGCCGGCGTCAGCCGACCGCGCCCTCCATCTGGAGTTCGATCAGCCGGTTGAGCTCCAGGGCGTACTCCATCGGGAGCTCCTTGGCGATCGGCTCGATGAAGCCGCGCACGATCATGGCCATCGCCTCGTCCTCGCTCAGGCCCCGGCTCATCAGGTAGAAGAGCTGGTCGTCACTGATCTTGGAGACGGTCGCCTCGTGCCCCATCGACACGTCGTCCTCACGGATGTCGACGTACGGGTAGGTGTCCGAGCGGGAGATGGTGTCGACCAACAGCGCGTCGCACTTGACCGTGCTCCGGCTGTGGTGCGAACCCTCCAGCACCTGCACCAGACCACGGTACGAGGTACGGCCGCCGCCCCGGGCGATCGACTTGGAGATGATGGTGGAGGAGGTGTGCGGCGCGGCGTGCACCATCTTGGCGCCGGCGTCCTGGTGCTGGCCCTCGCCGGCCATCGCCACCGAGAGCACCTCGCCCTTGGCGTGCTCGCCGGTCATGTAGACCGCCGGGTACTTCATGGTGACCTTGGAGCCGATGTTGCCGTCGACCCACTCCATGGTCGCGCCCTCGTGGCAGACGGCGCGCTTGGTGACCAGGTTGTAGACGTTGTTCGACCAGTTCTGGATGGTCGTGTAGCGGCAGCGCGCGTTCTTCTTGACGATGATCTCCACGACCGCGCTGTGCAGCGAGTCGGAGGAGTAGAGCGGCGCGGTGCAGCCCTCGACGTAGTGCACGTACGCACCCTCGTCGACGATGATCAGCGTCCGCTCGAACTGGCCCATGTTCTCCGTGTTGATCCGGAAGTAGGCCTGCAGCGGGATCTCCACGTGCACACCCTTCGGCACGTAGATGAACGAGCCACCGGACCACACGGAGGTGTTCAGGGCGGCGAACTTGTTGTCGCCGACCGGGATCACCGTGCCGAAGTACTCCTTGAAGACGTCCTCGTGCTCGCGCAGCGCGGTGTCGGTGTCCAGGAAGAGGACGCCCTGCTCCTCAAGGTCCTCACGGATCTTGTGGTAGACGACCTCGGACTCGTACTGCGCCGCGACGCCGGCGACCAGCCGCTGCTTCTCCGCCTCCGGGATGCCCAGCCGGTCGTACGTGTTCTTGATGTCCTCGGGCAGGTCCTCCCAGCTGGTGGCCTGCTTCTCGGTGGACCGCACGAAGTACTTGATGTTGTCGAAGTCGATCCCGGTGAGGTCCGCGCCCCAGGCCGGCATCGGCTTGCGGCCGAACAGCCGGAGACCCTTCAGACGCAGGTCGAGCATCCACGCCGGCTCGTTCTTCTTGGCCGAGATGTCCCGCACCACCGCCTCGTTGATGCCGCGCTGGGCAACCGCCCCGGCGGCGTCCGGGTCGGACCAGCCGTACTCGTAGCGACCCAGGGCGGCAAGCTGCTCTTCCTGGGTCAGGGGCTGGACGATCTGCTCGGTCATTTATCTGTCCTCACAGTGGTGACGGGATTACTGGATTGGGCGCGTACCTGCTGGGCTGGAATGTGCGTGGTGCACACCCCGTCGCCGTGCGCGATGGTGGCCAGGCGCTGCACGTGGGTGCCGACCAGACGGGAGATCACCGCGGTCTCGGCCTCGCACAGCTGGGGAAACTCGCCGGCCACGTGCGCCACCGGGCAGTGGTGCTGGCAGAGCTGGCCGCCGGAGGCGATCGTGGTGGCGTTGGCAGCGTAACCCTCGGCGGTGAGCGCGTCGGCGAGTGCCTCCGCCCGCGCGAGGGGGTCGTCGCCGGCGTCCTCCATGGCGGCCTGACAGCGGGACTCCAGGGCGGCCACCTGCTCGGTGGCGAACGCCTCGACCGCCTCGGAGCCGCCGCTGCGGGCGATCCAGCGCAGCGCGGCGGTGGCCATGTTGTCGTAGTGATGGGTGCCACAGCGGACCCGGGCCGCCTCGGTCAGCAGGAACACCTTGGCCGGGCGCCCCCGCCCGCGGCTGCCCTGCACGGTCTGCTCCCGGGCGAACACGTCACCCTCGGCGAGCATCGCGTCGAGGTGCCGGCGGATCGCCGCCGGGCTGAGCCCGAGCGCCGAACCGAGCTGCGCGGCGGTGGTGGCCCCCCGCTCCAGCAGCAGCTGGGTGACCCGGTCCCGGGTGGAGACCTCGGTCGCCGCAGCGCCGCCGAGCGCGGCCGACGTGGTCACGACAAGCGCGGACGCGGACGCACCGACGGCCGGAGAGGCCGTCGGCTGCTGCCCGGAGAGCGCCGCCGTGTTTTTCACAACGCCAACGTTACGTAATTACTCGGAGGGTCGCAAACCCGGGCCCCGGTGATCCGAACCACCGAGCCGACGGAGTCGGACAAACCTCGATCACTACGGTGCGTAGGATTTGCGCCGTGAACCGATTCGCCCGTCCGGTCTCCGGCACCCTGCTGCGTAGCCTCGCGCTCACCTCGATCATCGCGAACGTGGGCATCGTCGTCACCGGCGGGGCCGTCCGGTTGACCGCCTCGGGCCTCGGCTGTCCCACCTGGCCCCGGTGCACCGACGCGTCGTACGTCGCCACGTCCGAGATGGGCCTGCACGGGGTGATCGAGTTCGGCAACCGGATGCTGACCTTCGCGGTGGGCCTGATCGCGCTGGCCACCCTGCTGGCCGTGCTGGCGCACCGGCCGCGCCGGCCCGGGCTGCTGCCGCTGGCCGTCGCGGTCTTCCTGGGCATTCCCGCCCAGGCGGTGGTCGGTGGCATCACCGTGCTCACCAATCTGAACCCGTGGGTGGTCGGGCTGCACTTCCTGGCCTCGATGGCGGTGATCGCCGCCGCGTACGCCCTCTGGCGGCGGGTGGCCGAGCCTGACGGCCCGACGGTGGCCGTGGTGCCGGCGCCGCTGCGCGCGCTGGCCCGGGTCACCACCGGCGTGAGCGTCGCGGTGCTGGTCATCGGCACCTGGGTCACCGGCAGCGGCCCGCACGCCGGCGACCAGGGCGCTGCCCGCAATGGGCTGGACCCGGAGTCGATCTCCCAGGTGCACGCCGACAGCGTCTTCCTGCTGCTCGGCCTCTCGGTAGCGCTGATCTTCGCGTTCCGCGCGGTCGGCGCACGGCGGGCCACCCGGGCCGCGGTCGTCCTGCTCGCGGTGGAGCTGGGCCAGGGCCTGATCGGCTTCGTGCAGTACTTCACCCACGTGCCGGCGGTGCTGGTCGGCGCGCACATGCTCGGCTCCTGCCTGGTGCTGCTCGCCACCCTCTCGGTGCAGTGGTCCACCCGCGAACGCCGCCCGGTCGCCCCCGCGCCCCAGGCAACCACCCCCGCCGAAGCAGAAGCCGTCCCGGTCACCGCCTGACCTCGCGCGGCCCCGCGCCCCGCGCCCCGCGCCCCGCGCCCCGCGCCCCGCGCCCCGCGCCCCGCGCCCCGCGCCCCGCGCCCCGCGCCCCGCGCCCCGCGCCCCGCGCCAAGATCGTGCTCGATCCTGGATGTAGGGGCTTCGGACACGCGGGATGCCACTAGATCCAGGATGTTGCGCGATCTGGACGGCCGAGGTCCCCCTCCGCGACCCGTGCCGACTCAAGATCCGCGCAACTTCAGGGAAAGTGTGGGGTCGCGACGCGCTGAGGCCACAACTTCACTGAACTTGCGCGGCTCTTGGAAGCGGCGGACACCACCGGGCGGGCCCGGAGAGCAGCGGACGCCCCCGGGCGGGCCTTGAGAACGGCAGACGTCCCCGGCCGGCCCGGAGAGCGGCGGACGCCCCGGGTGGGCCTTGAGAACGACAGACATCCCCAGACGGGCCCGGAGAGCGGCAGACGCCCCAGGGCCCGGAGAACGGCGGACGCCCCCAGGCGGGCCTTGAGAGCCGCAGACGCCCCCGGGCCGGGCCCGGAGAGCAGCGAACGCCCCCGGGCGGGCCTGGGAACGGTTGGGGGGTCAGCCGCGGCGGGCCAGGTGGGTGGTGATGGCCTCGGCTAGGCGGTCGGGGGCACCCTCGGCGTGGCCGATGAACAGCGACGGCTCGGTCAGCTCCAGCTCGACCAGCACCGGGGCGCCGTCCGGGCCGGGGATCAGGTCGACCCGGGCGTAGAGCAGCTGCCCCGTCCCGCCCGGCACCGTGCCCAGCGTCCGCTCGGCCACCGCCAGCTGTTCTGGTTGCGCCGTGCGGGCGGTGATCTCCTCGGCCTTGTAGAGCCCGTCCGGGCCGAGGTCCGGGCCGGTCAGCATCGGGCCCTTGCGGATCGCGTGGCTGAACGTGAGCCCGTCCGGGCCGGCCAGGAAGAGCAGTGCCGTCTCGCCCTCGGTGTCGACGGCGGTCAGGTATGGCTGGATCATGGTCAGCCGGCCGGCGCTGGACAGCCGGCGCACGTGCGCTCCGGCCAGCTCCCGGTGCTCCGGGTCGGCCAGGTCGTACCGGCCGGTGTCCTGGCTGCCCGCGCTGACCGCCGGCTTGATCACGTACTCGCCGGTGTCGGCCGGTGGACGCCAGCTCTCCCCCGGCTCGATCCAGGACGTCGGCACGGTGGGCACGCCGGCCGCGCTCAGCTCGGCGAGGTAGCGCTTGTCGGTGTTCCAGCGCACCACGGCGGCCGGGTTGACCAGCGCCGGGACGGTGGCGGCCCAGGCGACGAACTCGTCGCGGCGCAGCGCGTAGTCCCACGGTGAGCGGAGCACGACCAGGTCGTAGGAGGACCAGTCGACGCCGGGGTCGTCCCAGACGACCGCCTCGGCGGCGACCCCCCGGGTAGCGAGCGGGGCGAGGACCAGCCGGTCGTCCGGGTCGAGGTCCACGAGTTCGGCACAGGTGACGAGAGCGACCCGGGGTTTCCCCCGGGTCGACTTGTGGTGGTCGGTCAATTCAGGTGTCTATCTCAGCGGGCCATCGTGCGCCGGGCCATCGACCGCCAGAGGTCGTTGCTCGGACGCATCTGGTCCATCAGTTCACGCTCCCAGGCGTTCTCGACGGTGACTCCCGCCTTGGCGCACGCCTCCCGCGCGGTGACGGTGTCGTCGGCGAACTGGTCGCCCCACTCACCGTCGGAACCCACGAGGACGATTCGCGCGCCACGCTTGCCGACGTACTCGATGACCGCCTTCGCCCCGCCGTGTCCGGCGGCGAACGACTTGAGGCCCGCGACCAGACCGTGAGGCGTCTGCTCGCCGGCGGTCTGCTCGGCCGTCAGCGTCGTATCGGAACCATCTGCCATGACGCGAAGCCTAAGCAGAAGTCCACTCAGACGGGCGAGAACCATGAAGCTTTTGTGATGCCAATTACCTATAGGTTTAAGGAAGACCACAGGTTGCTTGCCCGGATTTATCCGTACTTTTACCTTCAAAGCACGTGGGCAAATCAGGGCTCAAACGTCGCAGGTTGAGCCGATCCGACTCAGGCCGAAAGTTACTCTGATGTGATCTGAAAGCCGGACAACTCATCCATGATGGTGATTAGTCGAGAGAGATCGCCAGTGGCGGGACGGCCATGCGGGTGAGACTGGCGAGACTTCGCGGCGTGAACGGGTCAGATCAGCGCGTCGAGCGCGACAGCCAGGAAGACGATGGTCAGGTACGTCGTCGACCAGTGGAACAGCCGCATCGGCTTGACCGCCTCGCCACGCGCCGCCCGACGGCAGAGCCGGTGCGCCTCGACCAGGAAGATGGCGCCCACGACCAGCGTCGGTACGCCGTAGATCGCGCTGAGCCCCAACGGCCAGACAGCCAGGGACGTGAGCACGGTGAGCCAGGCGAAGATCAGGATCTCGGCGTTCACCCGGCGGGTGGAGGCCACCACCGGCAGCATCGGGATGCCGGCCCTGGCGTAGTCGTCCTTGTACTTCATGGCCAGGGGGTAGAAGTGCGGCATCTGCCAGAAGAAGACCACCGCGAACAGCCCCCAGGCGGCCGGCGCCAACGAGCCGGTCACCGCCGCCCACCCGATCAGCACCGGAGCCGCCCCGCAGGCCCCGCCCCAGAACGTGTTCGCCGGGGTGGAGCGCTTGAGCCACAGGGTGTAGACGAGGTCGTAGTAGGCGATCGCGGCGAGCGTCAGCCCGGCAGCCAGCAGGTTGGTGAACGCCGCCATCAGGACGACCGAGACCGCCGCGAGCACCAGACCGAAGACCAGCGCGTTGCGCGGCGTCACGGTGTGCGTCGGCAGCGGGCGACGCTTGGTACGCCGCATCAACTGGTCGATGTCCCGGTCGATGTAGCAGTTCAGCACGCTGGCCGCGCCAGCGGCGAGCGAGCCGCCGATCAGCACCACGGCCATCAGCCACAGCGACGGCAGACCGCCGTCGGCGAGCATCATCGCCGGGATGGTGGTGACCAGTAGCAGCTCCACGATCCGCGGCTTGGTGAGCGACACGTACGCCGAGAGGATCGCGCGTACGTCCCGCCGGGCCACCGGGCCCTCGGCCGCCCGCGCCGGGGGCGGCCCGGCAGGGTTGCTCGCGGGGCGCTCGGTGATCATGCTCACGGATTGCCACCTTCCGGCGTCGGGCACGGGGAGATCGGTTCGGCCGCGCCCGGTCGGGGGCAGCACACCGACCCACACACTACGCGTTGTCGTTTTGGCTGCCCGGCCGACCCGACAACGGTGCGGGCCGTCACACCACCGGGTTGAACGACGCAGCCCGTCGCCACGTACCGAACACCATGCACAGATCCCTGGGCGGACGTTTAGGCACGCTCGATAGGGTCACCAGTGAGGGTTCCGCCCATCTGCCGAGGAGCACAAACCATCGTGGCTGCCAACCGACCCGAGCACTCCGCACTCAACTGGTCCGAACTCGACCGCCGGGCCGTCGATACCGTCCGCGTGCTGGCCATGGATGCCGTGGAGAAATCCGGCAACGGCCACCCGGGCACCGCGATGAGCCTGGCGCCCGCGGCCTACCTCCTCTTCAACCGGGTCATGCGGCACAACCCCGCCGACCCGAACTGGCCCGGCCGGGACCGGTTCGTGCTCTCCGCCGGGCACTCCAGCCTGACCCTCTACATCCAGCTGTTCCTGTCCGGCTACCCGATGAGCCTGTCCGACCTGCAGTCGCTGCGGCAGTGGGGCTCGCTCACCCCGGGTCACCCCGAGCACGGGCACACCCCGGGCGTGGAGACCACCACCGGCCCGCTCGGCCAGGGCCTGGGCAACGCGGTCGGCATGGCCATGGCGTCCCGCCGCGAGCGTGGTCTGTTCGACCCGGAGGCCGAGCCCGGCGCCTCGGTCTTCGACCACGACATCTGGTGCATCGTCTCCGACGGTGACATCGAGGAGGGCATCAGCCACGAGGCCAGTGCCCTCGCCGGGCACCAGCAGCTGGGCAACCTCACGGTGATCTACGACGACAACGAGATCTCCATCGAGGACGACACCCGGATCGCCAAGAGCGAGGACGTGGCGGCGCGCTACAAGGCGTACGGCTGGCACGTCCAGACCGTCGACTGGCGCACCGGCGACGCCGACCAGGGCGACTACCACGAGGACGCCGAGGCGCTCCACCAGGCGCTGCTGGCCGCCAAGGCGGAGACCGCGCGTCCCTCCTTCATCGCGCTGCGCACCATCATCGGCTGGCCCGCGCCCAACAAGAAGAACACCGGCAAGATCCACGGTTCGGCGCTCGGCGCCGACGAGGTGAAGGCCACCAAGCGGATCCTCGGCTTCGACCCGGAGCAGACCTTCGAGGTCGACGAGGAGGTGCTCAGCCACGCCCGGAAGGTGATGGGTCGCGGCTCCGCCGCCGAAGAGGAGTGGACGACCGCGTTCGACGCCTGGAAGAAGGCCAACCCGGAGCGCGCCGCGCTCTACGAGCGGATGGCCGGTCGGGTGCTGCCGGAGGGCTGGGCCGACGCGCTGCCCACCTTCCCCGCCGACGCCAAGGGTGTGGCCACCCGGGCCGCCTCCGGCAAGGTGCTGGAGGCGCTCGCGCCGGTGCTGCCGGAGCTGTGGGGCGGCTCGGCCGACCTCGCCGAGAGCAACAACACCACCATGAAGGGCGAGCCGTCCTTCATCCCGTCCGCGCACGCCACCAAGGACTTCCCCGGCCACGAGTACGGCCGCACGCTGCACTTCGGCATCCGCGAGCACGCCATGGGAGCGATCCTCAACGGCATCGCCCTGCACGGCGGCACCCGCCCATACGGCGGCACGTTCCTGGTGTTCAGCGACTACATGCGCCCCTCGGTGCGGCTGGCCGCGCTGATGAAGCTGCCGGTGACCTACGTCTGGACGCATGACTCGATCGGCCTCGGCGAGGACGGCCCGACCCACCAGCCGGTGGAGCACCTGACCGCGCTGCGTGCCATCCCGGGCCTGGACGTGGTCCGCCCGGCGGACGCCAACGAGACCGCCTGGGCCTGGCGGCTGGCGCTGGAGCACACCGACCGGCCGACCGCGATGGCGCTGAGCCGCCAGCCGCTGCCGACCTTCGACCGCGACGTCCTGGGCGGCGCCGACGGGGTGGCCAAGGGCGGCTACGTGCTGGCCGAGGCGTCCAGCGGCAAGCCGCAGGTGATCATCGTCGGTACCGGCTCCGAGGTGCAGCTCTGCCTGACCGCCCGGGAGCGGCTGGAGGCCGACGGCACCCCGACCCGAGTGGTCTCGATGCCCTGCCAGGAGTGGTTCTACGAGCAGGACGAGGCGTACCGGGAGTCGGTGCTCCCTCGCGGGGTAAAGGCACGGGTGAGCGTGGAGGCGGGCATCGCGATGTCCTGGCGCGGCGTCGTCGGCGACCTCGGCGAGAGCGTCAGCCTGGAGCACTACGGCGCGAGTGCCCCGCACACCGTGCTCTTCGAGCAGTTCGGGTTCACCCCCGACCGGATCGTGGCGGCGGCACACGCCTCGCTGGCCCGGGTGGGCGACATCACCGGTTTCACGACCGGCAACTGAGGGAGCGTGGACGGCATGACGGACAGGCTGAGTGAGCTCACCGCCGCAGGCGTGGCGATCTGGCTCGACGATCTTTCCCGGGTACGACTGAGCTCCGGTGGGCTGGACCAGCTCCGCCGGGAGAAGCACGTGGCCGGGGTGACCACCAACCCGACGATCTTCGCGAAGGCGCTGAGCGACGCCGACGAGTACAACTGGCAGTTGCAGGATCTCGCCATGCGTGGGGTGGACGTCGAAGAGGCGGTACGCATGCTCACCACGTACGACGTGCGGTGGGCCTGCGACGTGATGCACCCGTCGTACGACAAGAGCGCCGGCGTGGACGGGCGCGTCTCCATCGAGGTGGACCCGCGGCTGGCGCACGAGAGCGACCGGACGGTCGCCGAGGCCAAGGCGCTGTGGTGGCTGGTTGACCGGCCCAACCTCTTCATCAAGATCCCGGCCACCGAGGCGGGCCTGCCGGCGATCACCGCCACCCTGGCCGAGGGGATCAGCGTCAACGTGACGCTGATCTTCGGACTGGACCGCTACTCGGCGGTGATGGAGGCGTTCCTGGCCGGTCTGGAGCAGGCCAAGGCGAACGGGCACGACCTGTCCACCATCGGCTCGGTGGCGTCGTTCTTCGTCTCCCGGGTCGACTCCGAGGTCGACAAGCGGCTCGAGAAGGTCGGCTCCGACCAGGCGAAGGCGCTGAAGGGCAAGGCCGCCATCGCCAACGCCCAGCTGGCGTACGAGCGGTACGGCGAGGTGTTCTCCTCCGACCGCTGGCAGGCGCTCGCCGACGCCGGCGCGCACCCGCAGCGGCCGCTGTGGGCCTCCACCTCGACGAAGAACCCGGACTACCGGGACGTCATCTACGTCGAGGAGCTGATCGCCCCCGGCACGGTCAACACCATGCCGGAGTCGGTCATCCACGCGTACGCCGACCACGGCGAGACCCGCAGCGACACCATCACCGGCTCCTACGACGCGGCCCGCAAGGTCTTCGCTGACCTGGAGTCGGCCGGGGTGGACATGGCCGACGTGATCGCCACCCTGGAGCGCGAGGGCGTGGAGAAGTTCGAGGCCAGCTGGCAGGAGCTGATCGACGGCGTCCGCAAGTCGCTGGAGGCGGCGGCCACCGGCAAGGGTGCGCCGAACAAGGCCGCCAAGGGCAACGCCAAGGCCGCCGCGAAGGCCGGTGGTAACGCATGAGCGACCTTCTCGCCGGGCCGGTGGAGGCCGCCGCCGGGCTCGCGGTGTACGGCGCGGACGCGGTCGACAAGTCCGCTCCCGCCTCGACCCGGGACGCGCTGGTCCGGGCCGAGGTCCCCGGCCGGCTGGCGGCCAGGGACGCGAGCCTGTGGGGCCCCGACGCCGAGGCCGAGGCCAAGATCCGGCTCGGCTGGGTGGACACCCACCAGCGCAGCCGGGAGCTGCTGGTGCAGCTGGCCGAACTGACCGCTGAGCTGGCCGACCTGGACCACGTGGTGCTCGCCGGCATGGGCGGCTCGTCGCTGGCCCCCGAGGTGATCGCCCAGACCCTGGGCCGGCCGCTGACCGTGCTGGACACCACCGACCCGGGCCAGGTCCGGGCGGCGCTGCGTGACCGGCTGGAGCGCACCGTGGTGGTGGTGGCCAGCAAGTCCGGCTCGACGGTGGAGACCGACAGCCACCGGCGCGCGTACTGGCAGGCGTTCCTGGACGCCGGGATGACCGAGGCGGAGGCCGGCCGGCACTTCGTCATCGTCACCGACCCGGGCTCGCCGCTGGAGACCACCGCGACCGAGATGGGCGCGTTCACCGTGCTGGCCGACCCGAACGTGGGCGGCCGGTACTCGGCGCTGACCGCGTTCGGGCTGGTGCCCTCGGCGCTGGCCGGGGTGCAGGTGGCGGAGCTGATCGACCAGGCCGACTCGCTGGCCTCGTCGCTCGGCAGCGACCGGGACAATCCGGCGCTGGCGCTGGGCGCCGCGCTCGGCGCGGCCGCCACGTTGGCCCGGGACAAGGTCGCGCTGGTCTCCGACGGCACCGGCATCGACGGGCTCGGCGACTGGGCCGAGCAGCTGATCGCCGAGTCGACCGGCAAGGCCGGGGTGGGCATCCTGCCCGTCGTGGTGGAGTCCCCGCAGAGCCCCGGCGCCACCGGCCCGGACGTGCTGACCATCAGCTACGGCGGCGCGCTGGCCCCCGGCGACGTGCCGGGCGGCGGCGCCGACCCGGACGTGGCGGTCAACGGCCCGCTCGGCGCGCAGTTCCTGGCCTGGGAGTACGCCACCGCGGTGGCCGGCGTGGTGCTCGGCATCGACCCGTTCAACCAGCCGAACGTCACCGAGTCGAAGGAGAACACCAACAAGATCCTGGCCTCGGGCCTGCCGGCGGAGACGCCGTCGTTCACCGAGGGCGCGATCGAGGTGTACGCGCCGCAGGGCGCCCCCGGTGACCTGACCGGCGTGCTGCGCTGGCTGCTCGACGGGCTGGGCGACGACGGCTACCTCGCCGTGATGGCGTACCTGGACCGGTTCGCCGATGCCGACACGGCCCGCCTGCGGTCGCTGCTGGCCGAAGCGTCCGGCCGCCCGGTCACCTTCGGCTGGGGGCCGCGGTTCCTGCACTCCACCGGCCAGTACCACAAGGGCGGCCCGCAGGTCGGCAGCTTCCTCCAGGTGACCGGCGCGGTCGCCGAGGACCTGGAGGTGCCGGGCAAGCCGTACACCTTCGGTGAGTTGCAGGCGGCGCAGGCCGCCGGCGACCGGCAGGCGCTGGCCGGCCGGGAGCGGCCGCTGCTGCGGTTGCACCTGACCGACCGGGCCGCCGGTGTCGCCCAACTGCTCGACGCGGTCGGTGAGCTCCGGGCGTGAGGATGGACGACGTGACGCAAGCGGAGCGAGGAGGCGGCGTGAACCCGCTGCGCGACCCCCAGGACCGCCGGTTGCCACGGATCCCCGAGCCGTGCGCTCTGGTGATCTTCGGGGTGACCGGCGACCTGGCCCGCAAGAAGCTGCTCCCCGCGGTCTACGACCTGGCCAACCGGGGGCTGCTGCCGCCCGGTTTCGTGGTCCTGGGCTTCGCCCGCCGCGACTGGGGTGACGGCGACTTCGAGACGCTGGCCTGCGAGGCGGCCCGCAAACACGCCCGTACCCCCTGGCGGGACGAGGTCTGGGCGCGGCTGGCCGGCAACATCAAGTTCGTCGGCGGGTCGTTCGACGACGACGCCGCCTTCGACCAGCTCGCCACGACGCTCGATGAGCTGCGGCAGACCCACGGCATCGCCGGCAACGCGGCGTTCTACTTCTCCATCCCCCCGGCCGCGTTCCCCGTCGTGCTCAAGCAGCTGGCCCGCACCGGGCTGGCCGACAACGAGAAGTCCGGCGGCTGGCGCCGGGTCGTGGTGGAGAAGCCGTTCGGTAACGACCTGCCCTCGGCGAAGGCGCTCAACGACCTCGTCGACGACGTCTTCACCCGCCAGGACGTCTTCCGGATCGACCACTACCTGGGCAAGGAGACGGTCCAGAACATCCTTGCCCTGCGGTTCGCCAACAACCTGTTCGAGCCGCTGTGGAACTCCAAGTACGTCGACTCGGTGCAGATCACCATGGCCGAGGACGTCGGCATCGGCAGCCGAGCCGGCTTCTACGACACCGTCGGCACGGCCCGGGACGTACTCCAGAACCACCTGCTCCAGCTCCTCGCCCTGGTGGCGATGGAGGAGCCGACCAGCTTCGACGCCGACGAGATCCGGACCGAGAAGCTGAAGGTACTCAAGGCGATCACCCTGCCCAGGGACGTGGCCCGGGACACCGTACGCGGCCAGTACCTGCCCGGCTGGGTCGGCGGCGAGCGTGCGGTCGGCTACCTGGAGGAGCAGGGCGTCCCGCCCGACTCCACCACCGAGACGTACGTGGCGGTGCGGCTCGGCATCCAGAACCGCCGCTGGGCCGGCGTGCCGTTCTACATCCGGGCCGGCAAGCGCCTCCCCCGGCGGGTCACCGAGGTGGCCATCATGTTCAAGAAGGCGCCGCACCTGCCGTTCAACGACGCCGACATGGAGTCACTGGGCAACAACCAGTTGGTCATCCGGGTGCAGCCGGACGAGGGCGTGGTGCTCAAGTTCGGCTCGAAGGTGCCGGGCACCACGATGGAGGTCCGCGACATCGCGATGGACTTCCAGTACGGCGAGGCGTTCACCGAGTCCAGCCCGGAGGCGTACGAGCGGCTGGTGCTGGACGTGCTGATCGGCGACCGCACCCTGTTCCCGGACGCGGCGGAGGTCGAGCAGAGCTGGCAGGTCATCGACCCGCTGGAGCATGCCTGGGTGGGCACCAAGCCGGAGCCGTACCGCGCTGGCGAGTGGGGGCCGCGGGCGTCCGACGAGATGCTGGGCCGCGAGGACCGCGCGTGGCGACGCGCGTGACCGAGCGCAACGAGCGAACCAGGAGGCTCCAGTGATCGGGCTGTGGGACACCACCGGCAGTGAGGTGGTCAAGGCGCTCGCCGCCGAGCGGCGAAGCGCCGGCGGGGTGGCCAGCGGCATGGCGCTCACCCTCATCGTCGTGGTGGACGAGAAGCGGGTCCGCGAGGCGGAGGCGGCGGCGACCATCGCCGCCGCCGCCCACCCGTGCCGGCTGGTGGTGGTGGTCCGCTCCGAGATCGAGCGGGACCGCAACCGGCTGGACGCGGAGATCGTCGTCGGTGGCCGGCTCGGCCCGTGCGAGGCGGTGGTCACCCGGATGTACGGGCGGCTGGCCCTGCACGCCGAGTCGGTGGTGATGCCGCTGCTGGTCCCGGACGTGCCGGTGGTCACCTGGTGGCACGGCGAGCCGCCGGCCGAGATCGCCACCGACTTCCTCGGCGTGGTCGCCGATCGGCGGATCACCGACACGGCGCAGGCCACGGACCCGGTGGAGGCGCTGCGGCTGCG
The DNA here is from genome assembly GCF_040608515.1 of Micromonospora sp. NPDC005173. Lineage (NCBI taxonomy): Bacteria > Bacillati > Actinomycetota > Actinomycetes > Micromonosporales > Micromonosporaceae > Micromonospora > Micromonospora sp. NPDC005173. Next base: position 11,308 of record NZ_JBEXIK010000040.1, on the reverse strand, counting down.
TGCCCGGGACTACGCCCCGGGCGACACCGACCTGGCGTGGACCCGGATCACCCCGTGGCGGACCCTGGTCGCCGGGGCGTTCGACACCACCGAGGAGCGGGTCACCGAGGCGACCGTGGTCGCGCCGCCCAGCGACCCGACGGCGGCGCTGATGGTCGGTTGGCTGGCCAGCCGGCTCGGCATCACCCCCCGTCGGGTGGACAGCACGGAGTTCCCGCGGATGCGTGAGGTGCAGTTGAGCTGCGCCAACGGCGACCAGTTGACGCTGACCCGCGAGGACAGCATGGCGGTGTTCCGGCGGACCGGCCAGGACGACCGCGCCCTGCCGCTGGTCCGTCGGCCGCTCGGTGACGAGCTGGCCGAGGAGCTGCGCCGGCTGGACGCCGACCAGGTGTACGCGGAGGCGCTGGGCGCCACCGCCGGGCTGCGCGGGCTGGAGCAGCGGTCCCCGCAGCGGGTGCACGTCTGGAAGGATCCGGCCACCGCTCAGCGCGCCGAGGCCGGTGTCACCGCGCACTCCGGCACCAGCGGCGAGCTCTGAGCCCGGCGCCGTCCGATCATGGGGGCAGGGCCTGGGTGACCCCGGCCCCTGCCCCGGCACCTCCGGGGCATCCCGCCCCGCCACCTCCGGGCGTACCGGCCCGGGCACGACGCGACAGCGACCGCTCCGCGGTCGGGAAACGAAGGCACAACCGATGAGTGAGGCGAGTGTCGCCGTACACGCCGATGCCGACCTGCTGGCGCAGGCCGTGGCGGCCCGGCTGCTGGTGAAGCTGCTCGACGCACAGGCCGACCGCGGCGAGGCCTCGGTGGTGCTCACCGGTGGCCGGGTCGCCGCCGCCGTGTACCGGGCGGTGGCGCAGCTACCGGCCCGCGACGCGGTGGACTGGTCCCGGGTCGACGTGTGGTGGGGCGACGAGCGGTTCCTGCCCGCCGGCGATCCGGAGCGCAACGAGACCCAGGCGCGGGCCGCCCTGCTGGACGTGGTGCCGCTGGACCCGGCCCGGGTGCACCCGATGCCGGCCTCCGATGGCCCGGCCGGCAACGACCCGGAGAGAGCCGCCGCCGGGTACGCCGAGGAGTTGGCGCGCGCCGCCCGCCCCGGGCATGCCGCGCTGCCGCACTTCGACGTGCTGATGCTGGGCGTCGGGGAGGACGGGCACGTCGCCTCGGTCTTCCCGGAGCACCCGGTGCACTACGAGAGCCGGACGGTCAGCGCGGTGCGGGGCAGCCCCAAGCCGCCGCCGGTGCGGACCACGCTCACCCTGCCGGCGATCAACACCGCGGAGGAGGTCTGGCTGGTGGCCGGCGGCGGGGACAAGGCTCGGGCGGTGGGCATGGCGCTGGCCGGCGCCGGGCCGGTGCAGTTGCCGGCCGCCGGGGTGCACGGCGTGGACCGTACCCGCTGGCTGTTGGACCGGGCTGCGGCGGCCGACGTGCCCGCCCGCCTGCGCAGCCTGCGCTGAGAGGAAGGACCCGTCGTCAACGCCTGGCGTTGCTGACGGGCCCTTCCTTCACTCGCCTCGGCGGCGGCGCAGCGCGGCCAGTGCCTCGGCCAGCAGCGCCTCGCCCTCCTCGGCGGTGCGCCGCTCCTTCACGTACGCCAGGTGGCTCTTGTAGGGCTCGGCGCGGGTCCGGCCGGGCGGGTTCTGCGCGTCCTGGCCCGCGGGCAGGCCGCAGCGGGGGCAGTCCCACAGCGGCGGCGCGGCGGCGTCCGCAGCGATCCGGATGTTGATCCGGTGGTCGTTGCGGCACCAGTAGGTGACGTCCTGTCGGGGGGCGGGATGGTGCCGCTCGTCCGGGCGGACGGGCCCGGACCCGACCCGGGCGCCGCGGATGACGTTGCCACTCGGCACGGCTGCTCGCTCCTGTCGTCGGAGGGACCCGCCGCCGGAGGGGGTAGGGCGGCGGGCGACGCGGTGCAGCGGAGAAAAGCCTGCGCGCGGCCCGTCGTAACGGACCGCGCGCAGATTGTACGACTTGACGGGCCTGCTCAGGCGCCGCTGTTCATCTGGAGGCGGAGCCAGAGCCCCAGCCCGACGATGGCAGCGAACCAGACAATACTCACCAGAACGGTGTAGCGGTCCAGGTTCTTCTCCGCCACGGACGAGCCGGCGAGGCTGGAGCTGACGCCACCGCCGAACATGCTCGACAGACCGCCGCCCTTGCCGCGGTGCAGCAGGATGAGCAAGGTGAGCAGAACGCTCGTGATGATCAGCAACACGATCAACGTGTATGCGAACCAGATCGGCATGGCTGGGGTCAGTCCTCTCGTAGCGATCCTCGCCCGGTCTGATCGGGCACGGCGGCACCGACCGGCGGACGGGCGGGGTCAAGGATACCGAGCGGTCAGCGGGTGATGTGCTCCGGGAACCGGCAGATCTGCGCGAATTCCTCCGCGTCCAGGCTGGCGCCCCCCACCAGGCCGCCGTCCACGTCCGGCTGGGCCATGATCGAGGCAATGTTGGACGCCTTGACCGAGCCGCCGTAGAGGACCCGGACCTGGTCGGCGGTGTCCTGGTCGAAGCGCTCCGCCAGCCGCTGGCGAACCGCCCCGCAGACCTCCTGGGCGTCCTCCGGCGTCGCGGTCTTGCCGGTACCGATCGCCCACACCGGCTCGTACGCGATCACCACCTGGCGGACCTGCTCGGCGGTGAGCCCGGCGAGGCCCCCGGCGAGCTGCTCCGAGCAGTGCGCCACGTGGGTGCCCTGCTCGCGCACGTCCAGCCCCTCCCCCACACAGAGGATCGGGGTCAGGCCGTGCGTCAGCGCCGCCTTCACCTTGGCGTTGACCAGCGCGTCGTCCTCGTGGTGGTAGGCCCGCCGCTCGGAGTGCCCGACCACCACGTACGTGCAGCCGAGCTTGGCCAGCATCTGGCCGGAGATATCCCCGGTGTACGCGCCTGCGGCGTGCGGGGAGAGGTCCTGCCCGCCGTAGCCGATCAGCAGCTTGTCCCCGTCCACGGCGGTCTGCACCGTGCGCAGGTCGGTGAAGGGCGGCAACACGACCGTCTCCACCGCGGTGAGCTGCTTCTCGGTGAGGCTCGCGGCCAGCTTCTGCATGAGCAGGTTGGCCTCGAGGTGGTTGAGGTTCATCTTCCAGTTGCCGGCCATCAGGGGCCGACGGGTGGTGCTCGCCATTCAGTTCTCCAGGGCCGCGATGCCGGGGAGGGTCTTGCCCTCGAGGTATTCCAGGGAGGCGCCACCGCCGGTGGAGATGTGCCCGAAGGACGACTCGTCCAGCCCCAACGCACGCACTGCCGCCGCCGAGTCGCCGCCACCGACGACGGTGAACGCGTCGGTCTTGGTGATCGCCTCGGCGACGCCGCGGGTGCCGTTGGCGAACGCCGCCATCTCGAACACGCCCATCGGTCCGTTCCAGAAGATCGTCTTCGCCTGGGACAGCGCGGCGGCGAAACCGGCCACCGTCTCCGGGCCGATGTCCAACCCGAGCCGGTGACTCGGGATGCCGTCGACGCGGACCGTGTCGTGCGCGGCGTCCGGGGCGAACGCGTCCGCGACCACCACGTCGACCGGGAGCAGAATCTTGCCCGCAGCCCGCTCCAGCAGGTTGCCGCAGGTCTCGACCATGTCCTTCTCCAGCAGCGAGGTGCCCACCTCCAGGCCCTGGGCCTTGAGGAAGGTGAAGCACATCCCGCCACCGATGAGCAGTCGGTCGACCGTGGGCAGCAGGGCCTCGATCACCGCCAGCTTGTCGGAGACCTTGGACCCGCCGAGCACCACCACGTACGGCCGCTCGGGGTCGCTGGTGAGCCTGGAGAGGACCTCGACCTCGCGCAGCACCAGCCGGCCGGCCACGTGCGGCAGCCGGGCTGGCACGTCGTAGACGCTGGCGTGCTTGCGGTGCACGGCACCGAACGCGTCGTCCACGTACGCGTCGCCGAACGCGACGAGCTGGTCGGCGAAGGCACCCCGCTCGGCGTCGTCCTTGCTGGTCTCACCGGCGTTGAAGCGCAGGTTCTCCAGCAGGGCGACCTGACCGTCGGCCAGGCCCGCGACGGTGGACCGGGCGGAGTCACCGACGGTGTCGGTGGCGAAGTGCACCGGCGCGCCGAGCAGCTCACCGAGCCGCCCGGCTACCGGGCGGAGGCTGAACTGCGGGGCCGGCGCGCCCTTCGGGCGGCCCAGGTGCGAGCAGACGACCACCTTGGCGCCGGCCTCGACCAGCGCACCGAGCGTCGGCAGCACCGCGCGGATCCGGCCGTCATCCGTGATGTCGCCGGTCTGCTTGTCGAGCGGGACGTTCAGGTCGGCGCGCACCAGCACGCGCCGACCCGACACCCCCTCGGCGAGCAGGTCGTCGAGGGTCCGGATGCTCACAGCGACGAACCGACCAGCTTGACCAGGTCGACCAGGCGGTTGGAGTAGCCCCACTCGTTGTCGTACCAGCCGACGACCTTGACCTGGTTGCCGACCACCTTGGTCAGCGGCGCGTCGAAGATGCACGACGCCGGGTCGGTGACGATGTCGGTGGAGACGATCGGGTCCTCGTTGTAGACGAGGATGCCCTTGAGCGGGCCGTCCGCGGCGGCCTTCAGCGCGGCGTTGACCTCGTCCACGGTGGTCTCGCGACCCACGTTGACGGTGAGGTCGGTGACCGAGCCGGTCGGGATCGGCACCCGCAGGGCGTACCCGTCGAGCTTGCCCTTGAGCTCCGGCAGCACCAGGCCGATGGCCTTGGCCGCACCGGTCGAGGTCGGCACGATGTTCAGCGCGGCGGCCCGGGCCCGGCGGAGGTCCTTGTGCGGGGCGTCCTGAAGGTTCTGGTCCTGGGTGTACGCGTGGATCGTCGTCATCAGGCCGTGCTGGATGCCGAACGTGTCGTGCAGGACCTTCGCCATCGGGGCGAGGCAGTTGGTGGTGCACGAAGCGTTGGAGATGATGGTGTGCTTCGCCGGGTCGTACTGGTCGTGGTTGACGCCCATGACGACCGTGACGTCCTCGTTCTTCGCCGGGGCGGAGATGATGACCTTCTTGGCCCCGCCGGCGACGTGCGCCTTGGCCTTGGTGGCGTCGGTGAAGAAGCCGGTCGACTCGATGACGACGTCGGCACCGACCTCGCCCCACGGCAGCGACGCCGGGTCCTTCTCCGCGTACGCCTTGATGGTCTTGCCCCCGACGGTGATCTCGTCGGCGGTGGCCTTGACCTCGTAGGGCAGGCGACCCAGGATGCTGTCGTACTTGAGCAGGTGGGCGAGCGTGGCGTTGTCGGTCAGGTCGTTCACCGCCACGACCTCGATGTCGGCGTCGGACGCCAGCACTGCCCGGAAGAAGTTACGGCCGATCCGGCCGAAGCCGTTGATGCCAACCCGGATGGTCACAGGTCCCATCTCCTCGCGTTCTGGTCCGCCGGCTTCAGACAACGGGCCGGCGGAGTGGTGTGCGCCGACCGTTGGAGCCGGCCGTTGACGGTTCATCTCGGCCACCCCGCCGCGGTCTGAGGACCTGACCGCCCGAGGCGGTGGCACGACGAGGTGTGCCTGTGTCGGCCCCCTTGCCGTACGCAGCGACCATATCCGAGCGTGCGAGGCCACGCTGCGCCGGGTCGTGCTCCCGGGCGCACCGTGCGGCCTTACCGTCCTATCAGACCACGAGCATGTCGGGCGTGACGGCTGCTTCGGTATCCGGGATGCCGAGGTCCCGGGCACGCTTGTCGGCCAGTGCCAGCAGCCGGCGGATCCGCCCGGCGATGGCGTCCTTGGTCAGCGGCGGCTCGGCCAGGGCGCCCAGCTCCTCCAGCGACGCCTGCCGGTGCTCCAGGCGCAGCCGACCGGCGTCGGTCAGGTGGTTGGGCGCCTCGTCGGCGAGGATCTCCAGCGCCCGGGTCACCCGGGCCGCGGCGGCCACGGCCGCGCGCGCCGAGCGGCGCAGGTTGGCGTCGTCGAAGTTCGCCAGCCGGTTGGCGGTGGCTCGCACCTCGCGGCGGACCCGGCGCTCCTCCCAGGCCAGCACGCTGGAGTGCGCCCCGATCCGGGTGAGCAGCGCGGCGATCGCGTCGCCGTCCTTGACCACCACCCGGTCCACCCCGCGCACCTCGCGGTTCTTGGCGGTGATGCCGATCCGGCGGGCCGCGCCGACCAGCGCCAGCGCCGACTCCGGCCCCGGACAGGTGATCTCCAGGGCGCTGGACCGGCCCGGCTCGGTGAGCGAGCCGTGCGCCATGAACGCGCCCCGCCAGGCCGAGACCGCGCAGCAGACGTTCGCCGCCACCACGTGCGGGGGCAGCCCGCGCACCGGGCGACCGCGCACGTCCAGCAGGCCGGTCTGCCGGGCCAGGGCCTCGCCGTCCTTCACCACCCGGACGATGAAGTGGCTGCCCTTGCGCAGGCCGCCGGAGGCCAGCACGTGGATCTCACTGGGGTACCCGTAGACCTCTGCGATCTCCCGGCGCAGCCGGCGGGCCACCGCCCCGGTGTCCAACTCCGCCTCCACCACCACGCGGCCGGAGACGATGTGCAGGCCGCCGGCGAAGCGCAGCAGCGCGGCCATCTCCGCCCGCCGACAGCAGGGCTTGGGCACGTCGACCCGACTCAGCTCGTCCTTGACCGCAGCCGTCATCGCCATTGTGCGTCCCCTCACGGACCGGTTCCGGCGTGTCGCCGGAGATTACGTACGTGTCTAACGATCGGCACCCAGTACAGGCACCAGCGCGGCGCCCAGGGCAGCCGGATCATGGCGGGGAGTCCCGTCAGTGATGGCGACGGGGGCGAGGACCAGGCGGGCACCCAGCGATTCTGCCGCACGTTCGACCGGTTCGGGGTCACCCACCGCCTTGGCGTCAGCCAGCACGAGATCCACCTTGAGCTCGGGAAGGTACCAGTGCAGCGCCGCGAGGTGATCGGCGACGGAGAGCTGGAGGGTCTCCTTCTCCGCGGCGAGGTTCAGGGTGACCAGTCGCCGGGCCGGGCTGGACACGATCGCGTCGGCCAACTGCGGCACCAGCAGGTGCGGCAGCACGCTGGTGTACCAGCTGCCCGGCCCGAAGATCAACCAGTCCGCCGCGCCGATCGCCGCGAGGGCCTCGGCGCAGGCCGCCGGGGCGGCCGGGGTGAGCCGCAGCGACTCGACCCGCCCGGTGGTGACCGCCACCTGGTGCTGACCGCGCACCGTGCGCACCTCGTCCGGAGCGGCCGGGTCGACGCCACGCACCTGCGCCTCGATGCCCACCGGCTGGCGAGACATGGGCAGCACCCGGCCGACCGCGCCGAGCATCGCCCCGGCGTGCTCCAGCGCGGCCACCGGGTCGCCGAGCAGCTCCATCAGGCCGCAGAGCACCAGGTTGCCCACCGCGTGCCCGGCCAGCCCGTCGGGGCGGGCCGCCGCCGGGCCAGCACCCCCGGCCGGGCCGCCGGTCGGGCCGCCGGTCGGGCCGCCGGTCGCCAGGCCGGCACCACCGGCCGGGCCGCCCGCCGCCGGGCCAGTGCCACCGTCCGGGCCGCCCGATGCCGGGTCCGTGTACTGCGCCGCGTCCGCGGGCGGCGTGGCGAAGCGGTGCTGGAACAGCCCGGCGCTGCGGCGCGTGGCCGGGTGGTCCCCGGCCAGCGCGACCAGGGCCTGCCGCAGATCGCCGGGGGGCAGGCCGCCCCGCTCGGCGCGCAGCCGGCCGCTGGAGCCGCCGTCGTCGCCGACCGTGACCACGGCGGTGATGTCCAGGTCGAGTTCGGGAGCGCAGTGGCGCAGCGCACGCAGCGAGGCGGACAGGCCGTGCCCACCGCCGAACGCCACCACCCGGCGGGACGTCATTCGCGCCCCAGGTCGCGGTGCTGGGCGTTGGCCGCCAGCCCGGACTGGCGCAGTCGCCCGGCCAGCTCCTCGGCGATGGCCACGCTGCGGTGCTTGCCGCCGGTGCAGCCCACGGCGACCGTCAGGTATCGCTTGCCCTCCCGCTCGAAGCCGGCGGTGGTGGCGTTGACCAGGTCGGCGTACGAGGCGACGAAGGCATCCGCGCCCTCCTGGCCCAGCACGTACGCGCTGACCGCCTCCTCCCGTCCGGTGTGCTCGCGCAGCTCCGGCACCCAGTACGGATTGGGCAGGAAGCGGGCGTCCAGCACGAAGTCGGCGTCCGGCGGCAGGCCGTACTTGAAGCCGAACGACAGCACGGTGACCCGCAGCCGGCGGGCGTCCTCCCCGCCGAACAGCTCCTCGATGCGCCGGCGGAGCTGGTTGACGTTCAGGTGGCTGGTGTCGATGATCACGTCGGCCTGATCGCGGGCCTCCTCGAGCAGCCCGCGCTCCACGGCGATGCCGTCGGCCAGCCGCCCGTCACCCTGCAACGGGTGCGAGCGCCGGACGCTCTCGAACCGCCGGATCAGCACCTCGTCGTCGGCATCGACGAAGACCACCCGGGGCGAGAAACCGCGCTCCTTGAGCTCCCGGATCGCCCCGACGAGGTCGGTGGAGAAGGCGCGCGAGCGCACGTCCAGCACCATCGCGGTACGCCGGGCCGCGCCGCCGGCCTTGAACGCCAGCTCGGCCATGTCGAGCATCAGCGCCTGCGGCAGGTTGTCCACCACGTAGTAGCCGACGTTCTCCAGCGCCCGGGCGACCGTGCTGCGGCCGCCACCGGAGAGCCCGGTGACCACCACGAGCGTGGTCTCCGACTCCGCCGCCGGTGGCCCGTCGGTGGCCGCCGGGACGTCGATCCCGTCGCCGGCTGTGCGCGCCTCGCTCACCCGTACCCCCAAGCCGTGGCGCCGCGGCCGCCCTCGGCCGCGATTGGTCAATCAGCGACTCTATCCCGCCGCCCGGCCAAGGTCCGGGACCCGTCGCGCCTCGGCGGGCGATCCACGGTCGCGGGTCGCCCTCCCGACAGTCGCCGCCCTTGATGACGATCTGTAGTTGTAAATACGCTCATCGTGATCACCGCAGGTCAAGGCCGACATCTGGGAGGGTGCGATGCACGATCTGGCGGACAAGAACAAGTACATCGGCTTCCTGTTCATGCGGATCAGCCCGGAGTACTTCGCCCTCGGCCGGGAGGGCATCCACGAGGTCTCCGCCGAGCACGCTCGGGACCTGGGCCGCTTCGCCAAACAGCTCACCCACGTCGTGTGCACCGGGGTGAACGGCAAGTACGACCAGGTCACCATGGTCGAGGGCGACACCCTGGAGGAGATCAACGCGGCCGCAACCGCGTTCCGGATGGGCAACAAGGCCCGCTACATCGAGATCGTCGACATCGTGGTGGGGATGAAGGCACCGCCCCGCGGGCTGGCCAACCGGTCCAGCCAGCCCGGCTGACCGCGCCGCCCGTCCGGCACACCCGGCCGCGGGTGCGCCGGGCGGGCGCTGTCGGGGATGGCTCGTAGACTCCGCGGATGGCTTCCCCCACCGACCTGCGTACCGAGGACGCGCTGCCAGTGCTGCGCCGGGTGTTCGGCTACGACGCCTTCCGCGGCTTCCAGCAGGAGGTGATCGACCACGTTGTCGCCGGCGGTGACGCGCTGGTGCTGATGCCCACCGGTGGCGGCAAGTCGCTGTGCTACCAGATCCCGGCCCTGGTCCGCGACGGTGTCGCGGTCGTCGTGTCCCCGCTGATCGCGCTCATGCAGGACCAGGTGGACGCGCTCACCGCAGTCGGCGTACGGGCCGGCTTCCTCAACTCGACCCAGACGCTCGACGCTCGGCGCCGGGTCGAGGCAGCCTTTCTGGCCGGCGAACTGGATCTGCTCTACCTGGCCCCGGAGGCGCTCGGCGTCCGGTCCACCCTCGCCCTGCTGGACCGTGGCCGGATCGGCCTGTTCGCGATCGACGAGGCGCACTGCGTGTCCCAGTGGGGGCACGACTTCCGCCCCGACTACCTGGCGCTGTCGATGCTGCACGAGAGGTGGCCGCAGGTCCCCCGGATCGCGCTGACCGCCACCGCGACCAGCGCCACCCGCACCGAGATCGCCACCCGGCTCAAGCTCGACGACGCCCGGCACTTCGTGGCCAGCTTCGACCGGCCCAACATCCAGTACCGGATCGTGCCCAAGCACGAGCCGCGCAAGCAACTGCTGGCCCTCCTGCGCGACGAGCACCCCGGCGACGCCGGGATCGTCTACTGCCTGTCCCGGGCCTCGGTGGACAAGACGGCCGAGTTCCTCACCGCCAACGGGGTCGCCGCGCTGCCCTACCACGCAGGGCTGGACGCGAGGACCCGCGCCGCCAACCAGCAGCGCTTCCTGCGCGAGGACGGCCTGGTGATGGTGGCCACCATCGCCTTCGGGATGGGCATCGACAAGCCCGACGTCCGCTTCGTCGCCCACCTCGACCTGCCCAAGTCCGTCGAGGGCTACTACCAGGAGACCGGCCGCGCCGGCCGGGACGGCCTGCCGTCCACCGCCTGGCTGGCGTACGGGCTCCAGGACGTGGTCCAGCAGCGCAAGATGATCGAGACGTCCGACGGCGACCTCGCGCACCGCCGCAACCTCGCCGCGCACCTGGACGCGATGCTCGCACTCTGCGAGACGGTGCGCTGCCGGCGGGTCCAGCTGCTCGAATACTTCGGCGAGACGACGGCGACGGCGTGCGGCAACTGCGATACCTGCCTCACTCCGCCGGAGTCCTGGGACGGCACGGTGGCCGCGCAGAAGCTGCTCTCCGCCATCTTCCGCCTCGACCGCGAACGCAACCAGCGGTTCGGAGCCGGGCACTGCATCGACATCCTGCTCGGCAAGCAGACCGACAAGATCAGCCAGTACGGCCACGACTCGCTGACCGTCTTCGGCATCGGCACCGAACTGCGTGAAGCCGAGTGGCGGGGCGTGGTCCGGCAACTGCTCGCCGAAGGACTGCTCGCCGTGGAGGGCGACTACGGCACGCTGGCACTGACCGAGGCGAGCGCCGAAGTGCTGGGCCGCCGGCGCACCGTCACGATGCGCCGCGAGCCGGAGAGGCCGGCGTCGAGCCGGTCGGCAAAGCCACGCGGCTCGGCCACCGTGGTCGCCGAGCTCGCCCCGGCCGCCGCGTCGGTCTTCGAGCGGCTGCGCGGCTGGCGGGCGGCCACCGCCAAGGAACAGGGCGTCCCGGCGTACGTCATCTTCCACGACGCGACGCTGCGGCAGATCGCCAGCGACGCGCCCGGCTCGCTGGCCGAGCTGTCCCGGGTCAGCGGGGTCGGCGAGAACAAGCTCGCCAAGTACGGCGAGCAGATCCTGGCCGTCCTCGGCACCGACACCGCCCCGGCCTGACCGCCTCCCTGCCTTGGGCGTGACGAAGGGCCGGACCCCTGGTGGGGGTCCGGCCCTTCGTTGTTGGTTGCTTCAGGTCAGCTGGTGGCGTAGCCGCGGGTGGCGATCCAGTCGGC
>NZ_JBEXIK010000039.1:0-62437 GCF_040608515.1 Micromonospora sp. NPDC005173 | reverse complement strand
GTCTGACCAGCGGTGGCGATGGAGGGATGTCCGGCGGCCCACCAGCCCCACAGGGCCAGGCAGCCGGGTCCCGGACCGACGGGCCGAGGACACGCCGGTCCGGGACCGAGGCCCGGGGATCACTGCGCTGGTCCCGGCCGCCCGGACCGCCGCCCGCACCCTCGACGCCCACGGAACACCCCTGTCCCGCAAGGCCCTCGCCGGACAGCTGCGCGCGGACGGGCACCAACTGTCCAACGCCACCGCCTCAGCACTCGTGCGCGTCCTGCGCGGCGAGAGCACCCCACCCGCGCCGGACCTGTCACACCGGGAGGCCGCGTGACAGAACCACAATCTGCGACCTCTGTCAGCCATAGCCGTCGCCGTGAGACCAGCACACGGGTCTGTCAGGAAGCCCGTCTCCTGACAAAACCTGACCCGACCTGGCAGAGCGAACACCGGCCCGCCCGTCACGGCAAGGCGAGCAGTGCGCACCTTGCTCTCCATCCCCCTGTTCGGATCCTCGAAGGAGCAACACGCATGCTGACCCAGCTCAGCGACCCTCACCCGCGCCACCAGAGTCGTCACCGACCTGCGGCGCACTCGCTGTCAAACCACTGTCAAGGCGGAACCGGTGTGGCCGGCCGTGTCGACGTCGGTGTCGGTCTCCGTTGCACCGTCCGCCTTGATCCTGACCCCCAAACCGACCCCCCGATCCCGCCTACAGCCCAGGTCAGGTCCCCTTTCAGGAGTGCGGGCCGGCTCCAGACACACCCTCATGTGTGGGGTGTCCCCCCAGGGGCCGCCCATGCGTAAACCGCTACCGGCTGCGGACCCGCTGCTGCGTCTACAGGCCAGCATCACCGCCCGCGACGACCGCCTCCTCGGCTGGCTCTACGACCACGGCGTCCTCACCACCGACCAGATCGGCGCCGCACTGTTCCCGTCCCTGGACTTCGCCCAACGCCGACTACGCCGCCTCACCGTCCTGCATGCGACAGACCGGTTTCGACCCAACCGGGCCTACGGCGGCTCCTACCCATACCACTACGTCCTGGACCAGCTCGGCTACGACCACGTCCACGCCCAACGCGGACTCGGACGACCACGCCGGGACCAGGCCCGCCGCCGAAAGCAATCCCTCACCGGCCGGCCGGACCTGCCGCACCTGCTCGGCGGCAACCAGGTCTTCATCGACCTCGCCGCCCACGCCCGCACCCACCCCAACACGGCCCTGGACCGGTGGCAGCCCGCGTCCTCCTTCCAGGAGCCCGGCGTGTTCTACCGCAGAGGCGCCAACCCGCAGATGATGGTCCACGGACCGGCCGCGAACGCCTCGACATCCTCACCGAGAAATCGCCAAGTACGAACGGCTGGTCCGCCTCAGCAACTGGACGTGGCCAGTCCTGTTCCACCTACCCTCCGCCCGCCGTGAGGCGAACCTGCACCACCGCCTCGCCGAGGTCGGTCCGCAGGCGATCATCGCCACCACCACCGCCGAACTGCGCGCCGCCACCGGCGCCAGCCCCGCCGAGCAGGTGTGGCAGCTGTCCGGCTTCGGCGCTGGCCGGCACCACCTCATTGACCTGCCCTACACCGACACCGCCCACGGCGCCGAGTTACCCAACCTCGCCGAGCCCGGCCGGAGCGGGCGGGCCCCCTGATGGGGCGGCGGGGCAGACGGGACGCGTCGCGCGGTGTAGGTGGCCCATACGCCGCCCCGCGCGCCCACACCCGCCACCTAGTACGCAGCGAACGCCGCGCGTCGTATGGCCCCGAGGGGCGGGACAGGGGCGCGGGCTGCAGGTCGCCAGTGCAGCGCCCGGCGTACCTCAACAGCTCTCACGGACCTGTCAGGGTCGGCCTCCGGCGACAGAACTGGCGACCGCCCTACACTCCCAACAGCCATCCTGGGTGACAGATCCTATGAGCGGCACACGACGTCGCGCTTCGGGTAGTGCCGGTCCACCTGATCGGCGGGAAGGCTATCCGGCATCCCGCTTGTCGTCATCCCACCGCGCGAGTGCGAACTCATGGGGCGCTTCGGGCAGTCGATCGTTCCTGCTCAAGCCGTCGTCCCGCTCGAAGTTCTGACGGTTGGGGGATCCCGTCGGCAGGACCGGTGCGGGTAGTGTGCGGGGACCGCCACGGGGAGGTGGGGCATGATGCGCGTCGGGTGGGGATGCACGAAACGGCCGGGCAGGGCCACGTAATGCCGGCGCCGCGACTGAGGCGAGGCATGCGCCGCCAGGCGTTCCGGCGTTGCCGCCGGATGGCCCCACGTTGAGTTTTCCTGGCCCGCCTGGACGGTCGACAGATCGGGCCAGCCGCCCATCGGATTCCACCTGCTCCAACCATCGAAGGTGATTCATGCTGTCCCGCTCCACGTCCTCGGTCGAGTCGCCGTCGCTGATCCTCGACCGGGCCACCTCGCTGGTCGACTACCTGATGGCCGTGCGGGCGCAAATGGAGAAGCCCGCCCGGACGGTCCCCACCGCCGGCGCCTTCTGGCAGCATGCGTTCCCCGATCACCAGGCCTGCGAGGTCGGTGTCTCTGCCGACGGCGCCAGCTGGCTGCGGGTGGGGCTGCCGGCGCCGGCCCGGCCGCTGCGGGCGCCCGCGCAGTTCGCGCCGTACCTGAACGGCCCTCTCGGGTACGGCACGGAACCCCGACTGGTCGGCGCGGAGGAGGAGATTGAGCCGCTGCGGGCGCGACTCGAGGCGTGGCGGGAGCAGGAGTGGCGGCCATGGGCCGAGCAGGCCCGGCGCATCGAGGAGGTACGCCAGCTGCACCGCAGTCTGTTCGACCTGAAGCATCGGGTCGACATGAACGCGGCTTCGGACGAGCTGGTCTGGGGTCACGGCGTCATCCGGACGGAGGTCGCCGGGCACCGGGTGCAGTACCCGCTCATCGTCACCCCGGTGGCGATCGAGTTCGACGCCGACCGGTCGTTGGTGACGGTGGTGCCCCAAGGCGCGGCCCGGTTGCAGACCGACCCGCTGAGCGGACTCGACGAACGCTACCTCGCTCAGCTGCTCGCCCTCGCCGGCTCCGGCGGCCAGCTCGACCTCGACGTGTGGGACGAGTTCACCCGCCGGGAGTTCCTCGAACGTGCGCTGCGCCGCCTCGGCCAGGACCCGGTCGTCCGGGACGCCGACCAGCCCGCCCCCACCGGCTCGCATGTGCACGACACCGGCGTTCTGTTCACCCGGCCGCGGCAGCGGATGCTGCGCCGCTTCCTGGAACAGCTGCGCGCCCGGTTGCTTGCGGGCGACGACGCCAGCATCGGCGCGCTCGCCGCGATCCTTGCGCACGAACCCAGCAAGCTGCAGATGCCGCAGGACCAGCCGGAACGTTGGACGCCGCTGGGTGAGCGCCTGCTGATGCCGCTGCCCACCAACGAGGCGCAGGAATCGATCGCCCGCCGGCTCGCCCAGCACCGCAACGTCGCCGTGCAGGGCCCGCCCGGCACCGGCAAGACGCACACCATCCGCAACCTCATCTGCCACCTGATGGCCCACGGCAAGCGGGTGCTGGTGGTCGCGCAGAAGGAGGACCCGCTGCGGGTCCTGCGCGACGGGCTGCCGCAGGAGATTCAGTCGCTGTGCCTGGCTGTGCTGGGCCGCTCCACCGACCAGCTCGTGCAGCTCCAACTGGCTGCCCGCGAACTCTCTGACCGCGGGGCGACCCTGGACAAGCGGAGCGAACAGCAGCGGGTGGACCGGCTGCGCCGCCAGCTCGAGGAGGCCGAACGCGATCTGGGTCAGGCCCTCGGCGGCCTGCGCACCATGGCCGAGAATGAGGCCGCCCACCACGAGATCGACGGCATCGGGCTCTCCCCGAGCGATGTCGGCGTCTGGTTGCGCGAACGGGCCGAGCGCTACGGCGACATCCCCGACGACCTGCCACCGCACCTCAAGGCGCCGCTGAGCGCCGACGAGTTCACCGAGCTGCTCGACATCGCCCGGCGTACCGGGAAGCAGGATCGGCTGCAGGCGCTGCGCCACCTGCCGACGGCGGCCGACCTGCCACCGGCGGCGGCCGTCCTAGGCGACCGACGGCGGCTGGACGAGGCAACCCGCGAGCTGAACCAGCTTGCCGCCGCCGGCGTGGCCCTGCCGCAGGTCCGCGCATTCGGCCCGCAGCCCCTCGACGACCTCGCCGCGCAGCTGCGCGAGGCGCTGACCGTGCTGGCCGCCCGGGAGGGTTCCTGGACGGACCGGCTCGGCACCCTGCTCCAAGCCGACCCCAACTGGCAGCAGATGTGGCACGACCACGTCGAGGCCTGCCAGCGGGCCCTCGGCGAACTTACCGCCGCCACCCGGGTCATCGCCGGCCACCAGGTCACCGTGCCCGACGCTCACCTGGCCGAGCCCCGCCGCCTGCTCGCGCAGCTCGGTGAGCTGCGGCAACGCTTTGCCGCCGGCAAGGGCGTCAGCCGAGTCTTTCAGGGCACCCTGGCCAAGCTCGCCGCCGACTGCCGCATCGACGGGGAGATCCTGCGGACCACCGACGACGTCGATATCGTCGTCGCCTACGTCGGACGGCAGCGGCTGCGCCAGGAGCTGACCACCCGCTGGCAGGAGTGGACCCAGCCGCTCGAACTCACCATCCCGGCGGCGGCGAACCCCGAGACGTGGGCCGGCCGGCTGCTCGCCGAGGCCGGATCCGCTCTCGACTGGGACCGCCGCCGCTGGCCGGCGCTGCACGCCACCCTGCGCGGTCTGCTCCCGACCATCGCGACCACCGTGGACACCCAGCGGTTGACCACCATCATGGACCTGGTCACCCGCTGCGCCACCGTCTTCACCAATGACCGCCTGGTCGCCGCCGAACGCGAGGTGGCTGCCGCGCTTCAGGCCGGCATGTCGGGTACGGATGCCAGCGAGCTGTGGCGGCTGCTCGACCTCAGCCGGCAGAGCGCCGACCTCGATCGCTGGGACTCGTACCTCGACGAGGTGCGCCGGCTCGCCGCGCTGCGTCCCGACGCGCAACGCTTCCGTGAGCTGTCGGCCCGGCTGCGGGAGGCCGCGCCCGCGTGGGCGGCGAGCATCGACGACGGCACGGCGCCCACGCTCGCCGACAACGGCATGGACTGCCTGCACCGGTGGCAGTGGCGGCAGGCGCAGACCTGGTTCGACACCGTGGTCGGCAGCATCGATCCGGTCGCCCTCGGCCGGCGCGTCGAGCAGATCCGGGACCGCATCCGCCGCCTCACCCAGGAACTCGTCGTCGCCTCCTCCTGGCTGGAGGTCTCCAAGGCCCTCGACGACCGCCGCCGGGCGGCGCTCGCCGACTGGACCACCGCGCTGCGCAAGATCGGAAAGGGTACGGGGAAGAACGCCGCCCTGTGGCAGGCCCACGCCCAGCGGGCGATGAGCGCGGCGGTGGACGCCGTACCGGTCTGGGTCATGTCCGTGGACCGGGCCATCGAACAGTTCGCCGGTGGCGCCCACTTCGACGTGGTGATTGTCGACGAGGCGTCCCAGGCGGACGTGTTCTCGCTGCCCATCCTCAGCCTCGCCGAGCGGGCCGTGGTCGTCGGCGACGACCAGCAGATCGGTCCGCAGCTGTCGTTCGTCGGCGCCGTCACCGGCCTGATCAACTCGCACCTGGTCGACGTGCCGTCGGCCGAGCATTTCGACCCGGAGAGCAGCCTCTATGACCACGCGGTCCGCCGCTCGCCGGAACGCATCCTGCTCACCGAGCACTTCCGCTCCGTGCCGGCTATCATCGGCTTCTCCAGCCAGACCTACTACGGCGGCGAGATCGAGCCGCTGCGCACCGACCGCCCCGCCGGCATCGGCGACCCGGTGATCGCGGTGCACGTGCCCGAGGGCATCCGGCAGGACCTCACCACCTACGGCAACGTCAACGTCGCCGAGGCCGAGGCCCTGGTCGCACGGGTCGCAGCGATCGTCGCCGACCCCGCGTACGCCGGCCGGACCATCGGCGTGGTCAGCCTGCTCAGCACCAGTGGTCAGGCCCTCTACCTGCTCACCCGGATCCGCGAGACCGTCGGCGAGGAGGAGATGGAACGCCGCCGTCTGCGCGTCGGTGACTCGTACACCTTCCAGGGCGACGAACGTGACATCGTGCTGGTCTCCCTGGTCGTGTCCCCGCACCAGGGACCCGTGTCGGCGTTCACCAAGCGCGACCACCACCGCCGAGTCAACGTGGCCGCGTCCCGGGCCCGCGACCAGCTCTGGGTCTTCCACTCCGTGCAACCCGCCGACATGCGCGAGGACGACGCCCGCGGCCTGCTGCTCACCTACTGCCAGAACGTCACCGTCGCCGACGAGGCGTACGACGACCTGGCGAAGAACTGCGACAGCGACTTCGAACGCGCGGTGCTGCGCCGCATCCTGCTGCGCGGCTACCGGCCGCTGCCGCAGTTCCGCATCGGCAGCTACCGGATCGACTTCGTGCTGCCCGCCCCGGACGGCCGCCGCCTCGCGATCGAATGCGACGGCGACGCGTACCACGGGCCGGAGCAGTGGGAGAGCGACATGCGCCGCCAGGCGGTGCTGGAGCGGGTCGGCAACTGCGTCTTCGTGCGGATCCGGGGAAGTGTGTTCAGCCGGGATCCGGAGGCGGCGATGGAGCCCTTGTGGCAGCGGATCGACGAGGTGGGCATCACGTTCGCTGCGCCGACCGTCGTGTCTCCGCCGGATGGCCCCGCGGGCCGGACCGTCAACTCCATGTTGGTCGTGGATGGCGTTGCGCGTGAGGCTGAGGAGGCCTTGCCTCTGGACCCGCATGTGACTGCGACTGAAGGGCCGACGACCGCTGGGCGCAACGTGGTTGCTGCTTGTGACGAATCAGCCCCGGATCGTGTTGACGGGGAGGCCACTGCTGGCGACCCTGTGGCAGCGGAACCCCGCTCGGCCGTCGAGGTTCGGGCGCTGGACGACTTGCCGGATGTTGAGGCGATGATCTCTCCGACGCCGGCCGAGCCGGCCTTGACACCTGGGAATGATCCTCCGGCCCTTCCGGAGGGCGAGGGCGAGGGCGATGGCGAGGAGGACTCCTCGGCATCGAATGAGCCGGCGCATCAGCCCACACCGCTCGTTGAGCTCCCTGCACTGGATCAGCTGCCCGACGGGCCGCCGTCGCACCCGGGGGACCTGGCCACGCAACCTCTGTCCTCCACGGCGTCGCTTCAAGAGGCAGTAACAGATCCGGATGCCGGACGACCCGTTGAGCCCTCTCTGCTCCTCCCGACCGCCAGGTTGGGCTCCCTGCCAGCGACGTCCGCCGCGATCCACATCAAGGATCCGGGCCCTCCGGTGCTTGTGCCTGCTGGATACGAGAACGTTGCATGGCTGCGGCCGTACGAGGCTCAGGCTGCCATTGACAGCTACCAGCATCGCCGCGACATTCCCATCCGGCACGACGGCAAGGTTCTCGGGTGGGCCAGGTTCCACCCAGGCACCTCGGCTGAGGCTCGAACCCATCGGGCAAATGTCAGGATCGAGCGGGCCGGCCCTGAGGGCCCTGACGTGATCTGCTGGGTGCGCCAGAACGAGGCGAAGGCCGTCATCGAAGCCGCCAGCATCAGGCGGAGTGTCTCCTGGGAGGACCGTCGGGGCGGTCTCGGGGGGTTGGTCCAGTACTTCTCTCCTGCCAGCCCTGCCGCAGTCCGACACCGGAGTGTGACGCGTCTGCTGCGCTTGGCGGACAGCGACGCGATAGATCTCGGCGACAGGGATGACCAGGTCACTGCAGAGCCGATCGAGGGCTTGAACCCGGAGCCGCCGCGCCGACCGACGAGTCAGAGCGTGGAACGGTTACCTCAGACCCGCCGGCTCCCGGCCGACGCATCCGCGGCAGGGGTGACCGACCAACGGGGGCTGGAGCGAGCTTTCCACCAGGCGATGGTCCGCATCCTCGTGCGGGCGCGCGACGAGGCCAACTACCACCCGACTCTTCTGCTGAGGATGGTCACCGAAAAGGGGGGACCCGCCGCCGCTCGACAGCTACTCCGCAACCCGGTGGTTTCTGACGGCTTTACCGCCCTGTGGGAGCGGGGCCGCGTGGATCTGACGGCGGAGGCCCTCGCGCTGCAGCCGGAGTTCCAGTCTCTCTTCACCGAGGAAGAGCTGGCAGTGGCCAGCAGCCGGGTCGAAGAGGCATGCTCGCACAGCTCCTGACCTCGACACGAGGCGGCCGTCAGTACGACGAAATCATGCTTACGGCCGCCTCAGCGGTCGAGGCCGCCGTCGAGGCGGAGGTGACCGAGCGGCGGGTGCCGGAGCTGCTCACGAATGCCAGAGGCGACTGGAGGGTCAGCCGTTCCGCCCTCAAGTGCCCTCACCCGACTCAATTATCAGGCAGCTTGTCCGTTGAGTTCGCGTAGCAGTCGCGTGGTGCTCCTGTAGCGTTCGGCGGCCTCGCTGCCTGCCTGGAAGTACTGCACCAGCCCTGTGGCGACGTCATCGGGGCCGAGAACGGGCACCGACCGTTCCTCCGCCGCCGCCTGGATGATGCTGAACGCCTCGTGCTCGCGAATCCAGCACACGATACGCTCGCCCTGTGACCTGGCTCTGGCCAGCATGACATTGGCGCGGAACTTGGACGCGTCACCGGAGTTGTCGTCCACGTATCGAGCCCAACCCGCGATCTTGTCGCCATCGTGCATGGGAACGTCGGAGTGCAGTTGGTAGGCCAGCACGGCGGCCTCCGCCTCGTGCGGCCGGATCCACCCCACACTGCGGTATCCCGCCGGTACTGACACCCAGCCGATGTCGGACGACACCTGGTCGTCGTGCAGTCCGGCCGATCCGGCGTCGATCATCTCGTCGCTGGCATCGACTTCGTTGTCATGTTCGTCGGGCCCCACTTCGAGATCAGATTCGCCAGCTCTCCCGCGGGCCGTCGATGCAGCCGCGTTCTCAGCCGCCCTGGATCCTGCCCGGTCAGCTGGCGACTGATCCACCCACTGATGGCGGGGCCGGGTCCATTCCTGCTCAAGGAGGCCGGCGATATCATCGTCGCCGCGCTGCCGGTAAGCCGACAGAATGCGTCGAGGCTTGGCATCGACCGGAAGATCAACTGCTATGGCAAGGGCCATCTGCGCGTCTTCCGGGTTCCCGACGCCCTCGGCGCAGCCCGTAAGCGCCGCAGCCTGCTCCAAGGGGTGGTCCTCCGGGTTGACCGGACCCTGGAGCGAGACGTCGAAACGACTGTACGGGCCGAACTCGAGGAAGACGTTTTGCCCCTCCCGCACCTCAAGGCGGTCGAGGAACCTCTTGATCGTTCCGCTCGACGGCTGCAGCCCCGTCCATCGGATGCTTTGCGTGCCGAGGTCCGACTCCAGCTCCACCACCCCGCCCTGTGCGCACCCCACGAGGCTGGCAACGCCAGATGGCACCGGAAAGCCAGAGCCACGGAGATGGTCTCGGGTGATGGTCACTCGGAACTTCCACCAGTCGTCGTCGAACTTGAAGAGACGGCGGGTGGCGCTGGGGGCCTTACGAGGTGTCGCTGGGGATTCCCGACGTCGGACAAGGCCCCGCACGATCTCGTAGTCACCGTTTCCCGCATAGGCCTGGACGCTGCTCGACGAGACGTCGAACCGGTTGGTGATCGACTCGATCAGTTGCCCGATCTCAACTTCGCCCCCTGCAGCGGCGAGTTCAAGCCCGATCTGCTGCCGGATCGACGTGTATTCCTCCAGCTGCCAGCTCGCAAGTCCCCAGGTCGCCCGGTCGGTCCTCACGAAGCGTTCGTCGTCAGCCAGCTGGTTGGCCAGGCTCCGGATACTGTTGTCCCGACCCATCTGCAGCTGCAGCTCGTCGATGTGGAGCGGTTCGCCCGTCGCGGCCAGGAGACCCGCCGCGTGGTCATTGAGTGAGCGGGTACGGGTCAGAATCTGGTTGTTGTGAAGCACGTAGCCGCACCAGCTGAGCCAAGCGAGCAATTCGGTCTTCGGCACCGAGGTGGCGGCGGTGACCGCAGCGAGATCGACCACGCCGTGGTCGGTGGCGAAGTCCTCGAGCAGGATACGGGTCTGTTCGCGAGCGGCGGCAACGTCAGGAGCGGCCGCCCACCCGTCCGTAACCTCGAAGTATTCGTCCAAGCGGTCGAGCACGAGCCAGAGGGGGACATTCACCCCCGGAACATCACGGGCGAGGTCGGGGTGCAGGGTGATCAGTCGGTCCAAGGCGGCGATCGGTTGGATCTCCGTGCGCAGACTGGCGAGGAGGTTGCCAATACCGGTCCCGAAGTGGAACGTGCTGCCCAGCAGATCCTTCAGCTTGGTCTCAATCTGCCGGACACGCTCGCGGGAAACGTCGAACTCACTCGCCAGCTCGGCGAGTTTCTTGGGGGGCCTACCGAGGAACCGATCGCGCAGGATGCGCACCTGACGCTCGTCGAGTTCGGACAGGAATGCGGTGAACTCGAGGACGGGATCTGAGCGTCCGTTGACAGAAGCCATGTCTGCCGCGGTGAGTGAGTTTAGCCGGAGAGCGACTTCCTGGATCTCCTCAGGCGCGCCATCCTCGACAACGACCTTCAGCAGAGGATCATCTCCGCGCCGTCGGACGTGGCGCCACGTTGCCAGCTGAGTGAGGTCCTCCAGCAGCTGGAGTTGCGCCGGCGGTAGCTGCACCTCCGGCACCCCGCCGGGCGGCTGCCGGTCGTCTCGCGTGTCCTCCCACTCGCCCAGCTCGCCGGATCGGAGGATCGCCGCCGAGACCAGGGCTGTGAGAGCATCCTCAACCGTGCCCTGCCCGGTTCCGCGAACGTCGTAAAGGTCCCTGACCGACAGCGGCACGAGGTCGGCGACGGTCTGCACCTGCAGGCGCTGGAATGCTGTCCCGACCCTGGAGCTTGTCGCAAGAGTGGACACGGGTAGTCGGCGAGGGACCGTGGGGAAGCTCGGGCCGAAGGCGGCAGTTGAATGACGGACGACGAACAGCCGGGCGAGGTGACGGCACAGTGTCTCGTGCTCAGCAGTCATCGTCGTGACGGCCGGCGACTCGGTGATCCACCAGTCAGGCGAAGGAGTCAGGTCCGTGAGTTCGCGCGCTGTCGCCGGCGTGTATGGGGCCAGCCAGGGCAGCAGCCGAGTCCAAGGCGCGTCGTGGTAAGCCTCAGGAGGGAGATCCCCGAATGCCGTGCTGGTCACAGTTGTCCGTTCGTTGCCGGTGCTCAACGTCGAGCACAGTTGCTTATCAGAAGTTGGCGTGGAATCCGAGCCGCTTCGCCTCGTCCATGAGGCGAAGCGCCTGAGATGCCTGCTTATCGGTGACCGTCCAACTGTTGTTGACATACCGACCCACCGTCTCGGCCAACTGGCGTTGCCACGGCTGCAGGTTGCGGGTCTCCTTCGCCCAACGCGCCACGGCGAACCACTCAGGTGCGGGGCTGGCCATGACCGAGGCGACATCACCAGTGGTGGTGTCGTCCAAGGCGGTCGGAGCGCTGTCCTCGAGAGGTTGGTCAGCGAGTTCCGCGGCGAGGTCGTCCGGCACCGTCCACGGGATGGCGAGGACGGCCTCCCAGCAGTCGGGGCGCTTTGCCCATTCGCCGATGTTGGTGCCGCCCCGGCGTGGGTTGACGATCACCTCCCGGACGGGCACGCACAGCTCGTCGAGTGCTGCGGCGAGGGCTGGGGTGAGGCCCTGCTCTCGCCAGATCCGGTCCAAGTCGATGCGCCGGTTGGTCGCCTCGGCAATACGCGCGACGGAGTATGACGTGATGTTGATCTTGTAGCCACCGAAGTCGCGGGTGGCCACAATCTTGTCGGTCGCCTTGAACAGGATCGCCTTGGCAATCAGCCGCTGACAGAAGCTGAGGTTGACCTCTGGAACGTTGTCCCCCATCCGCATCATCAGCTCGCGGAAGTTCTTCTCGGCTCCTCTGCTGACCAGGTAGGGGAGGCCCGCCCAGGAGTGGATGAACTTGGCGGCGTCAGCCTTCGTGAATTTCTGGCCGAGGGGGTGAAGGCTCTTGAACTTGCGCTGGTTTGCGGGCGTACGCTCGCGGGCCAAGGCGTCGGTGTACTGACCGCGGGCGCGCTCGTAGAACCAGCGGGTCTCCTGTCCGCTCCCGTCCGCGGCTGGAGCCCAGAGCGACCGGGTGACCTGCTCGATCCCCACGTGGAGGGAGTGGTTCGAGCTGAAGTCGACCACGGTGACCTTGTTCTGCGTGTTCGAGTACTTGGAGATTTCCGGAACGATCTCCTGCAGCCGGTCCGGAGAAACCCGGGTCAGCTTCATCTGCACGTGGACCAGACTGAGGTCGGCCTTGTCCCTCGTGTGCGCGTAGTGGATCGAGGCCGTGGTCTGGCCGCCGTTCACGATCTGAAGGTCGTGGATTCGGCTGATCGCCTGCCCGCCCCCGAAGAGCTCGGTGAACTCCACAGTGGAGGCCGTAGCGGTGATCCCATTGTTGTAGGCGAGGAAGCGGTCGGGATTGTGCAACAGGGTGTCGCGAATGCCCCGGTTCACCCCGCCCTTGGTCTGCAGAAACGAACGTACGTTCAGCTCCAGAAGACGGGTGCCGTGCTGGCCGTAGAGGTCCGCGAGCTTCTGACCGGGGATGATGGCCAGGAAAACGGAGTAGTTCCGGTCCGTTTCAGGGGTTGCCAGGCAGGGCAGCGGCGGGTCGAAGTCGACCGCAATGGGTTCGCTGAGCGTCCCGGAGGAGGCCAGGCGGTGAAGGCGGTTCAGGTCCCACACCTCATGGGAGACCTTCAGGCCGTCCAGCTCGCCCGGCGGAAGGGTCGAGGCCGCGCTGACCATGTCGGTCAGGAGGAAGAGGCGGATGCGAGGAGCGTCCGACAGCGCCTTTTCCACTGCGACACACATGTCGTGCACGTCGGAGGACTCGTCGATGTCCCGCGCGAGGCCGTCCCGGCATTTCCGTACGAAGGTCACGAGGCGCTTGAACAGCGTCTCCGCTTGGGCCCGTGGGAGCCGACCTTCCTCGGGCTGGAGGGTGAAATGGGTGATGAACAGGTCCAGGGTGCCCAGCGACTCATTGGTGCCGTAGCCGTTGACTTCCAGACCGAGGGCCTTGTGATAGGCGGTGAACGTGTTCTCGACCTCACCGGCCTGCTCAAGTTCGTCCAGCGCCCGGCGGGTGAAGGTGTCCGGAGCGGTCGCATTCTCCGCCTCCGCCGTGGCGAGCACGTCGGCGACGAGATTTTGGGCGTAGGCCGACAGGCTGGTCTGGCTCATGCCTCCCCCTTCACGATGCAGGCGACCCGCTCAGCGGAGACACCGTACTGGTCCAGTCCGACAGTGCTGATGCGGTAGCGGCAGTCCCCCACACCGGGCCGGAGATCGGCCTCAGTGATGCGTGGGAAGTCGCCGGTGACGTGCCAGAAGTTCGTCTGCCGGACCGTGTAGCGGTTCTCGTCGTACAGGTGCCGGTGTTCCGAGAGGTAGCCCGCTCTGACTAGCATGTCGTCGAACTCCGCCCGCGCTGCGGCCGTCATCATCGCCTCTCGCGTGGATGCGACGACGGCATTGAGCGACTCGCCTGAGCCACCTCGCCGCTCGTCGATGGAGAGGTAAGCCAGGAGCAGATGACCCGTGCCCGTGTCATCGAGCTGGCGCTCACTGGCGATGACAATGCTCCGAGGGTTCTTACCCGTCCCGGTCTTGACCTCGATGGCGCACGTCTGCAGCTCGAAGTCCTGGTTGGCACCCGCCGGCCCCCGCCACGCTGACATCCCGGCTTCCGCTCCGACAGCGGGGAGGACGTGGTCCCGCAGCACGACCAGCTCCCCGAAGAGCCCGCGGCGTACCTCGGTGCCCAGTCCGCTGTCTCCGATGGACTGGAGCAGGTGACGCCAATGCTCGAAGCGGTCGATGGCAGCAGTCAGCGCCTCGACGGGCCCGTCCGTCGCCTGAGCCGTCGTGGCAATGTCGGCGATCAGCGGATTGAAGACCTCCCGGCGATGGTCCGCCGTGAGAACGACCCGCAGCTCCGAGGCTCCGTCGGGAGCTGTTGCGAACTGCATCGCCAGACCCCGGGTGCTGGGCAGGACCGGATGCCGTTCTGCCACCGTCTCGGCGGCAGCAGCCGGTGCCCGGAAGAGCAGCACCCGGCGCCCCGTCGGCTGCTGAACAGCCAGAAAGATGTCATGCCGCGACCGTTGGAACAGGCGCCGGGCGACGATCCCGTACGGGTGATGCTCAGCCTCGAGAGGAGCCCAGTCCTCCTCGCCGATTCTCACTCGTCAGGGTCCTCATCGTCGTAGTAATCGATCTCCTGCTGCTTCCAGATCTCGTTGACCACGTACTCCGTCTCCGTCGGATGCTCCGAGAACGGGAAGCTGATGGCGAAGCCGACAACAGGAAGTCGGTCCCGATCGGGGGTCTGCTGGGGATGTTCGATCGGATAGACCATGAGCAGCGGCTCATGCGCGGGGCGAAACCTCCGCAGCGACTGCCCGGTTGGTACGTCCGGTTCCTTGTACTCCTTCTTCCTGCGCTCGACCGAGGCCCGGCGGGCGGCTCTCGTGGCCTGCAGAGCCAGTTCGCGCAGCTCGGGTGCGAGATCCCTGCTCTCGTCAGCGGGGTTCAGCACACGCTTGATAATGAACCGGTCGCCTTCGATCGGACGCTCAACGCCCTCCACCTTTGGTGGTCGTCGGGTGACGAGTCCGAATCTGTAATCGCCAATTTCTAGTTCTCGACCGCCTGGAGTGCCGACCAGGCGCACCGTCCAGCGCGACAACTCCCCGAACGCGGCGCAACGCCGGACGTACTCAGCGATGAAGGCCGGCCGAACCCGGTAAGAGCCGCGGTCGGCGACATAGCCATCAAGGAAGCCATCGACTATCTCGGCTGGTGTGACATCCCGCCACACCAGGCTCTTGCCATCGGTGTTCGGCTTGGACCCACCATCCAACAACGTGACGAAGCGCTCCAGGTTGTTGAGGTTGCGTCGGAGCGCCTCCGGTCGCAGGCTGAAGATCGTGGTCTCCGGCAGCTCGCCGGAGTAGCTCAGTCGCACCTTGACACCGCGGCGCATCTTGTTGGCGGCCGTCACCGCGAGTCCGGCCGAAGACGCGCGGACCCTCAGGCCGAACCGCTCCGGCGTCTCACCGAGGGCCGACATCTCCTCAAATTCTCGGCGGAGCTCGTTGTCGGCAGCAGTGATCTCCGCGTATGCGTCGCAAAGGTCGGGGGTGGTGTACAGCCGGCAGAGGTCCTCGTAGCCGGGTCGGTAGCCGAACCAACGCCCCATCTGGAGGAGAGTGTCGTACGTGTTTGACGCGCGAAGGTAGTAGCTGACGCTCAGCCCTTCCAGCGTGAGGCCGCGGGACAGCTTGTTGCCGCCGATGGCGATGACGGACACGCCCGTCCGCCTGTGTTCGTAGTACTCAAGAGCGTCCCGGGAGCTGCCGTTGATCGCTCGGACTTCGATCTTCAGCAGCGCAGGACGGAGTTCCTTCTGCACGTCATTCCACGAGAGCGGGACGGCCTCCTCGGACGGAAATTTCGCACTGGTTGGTGCGAAGTCACGGTTCCACAGCTCACGGAGCTGAGCGAGGACCTCGGCGGCCTCACCGCCCATGCTGTCGCGTAGCCGGTCACTCATGAGGCCGATGTATTCGTCGATCTGCTCGCGGACCAGGTTCTGCACATTCATGAATCTGGTCACGTGAACCAGCATCGAGTTGTGCTGCCTGCTTTGTCCCCTGGCGCGGCGAGCGGCGCAGCTGAGCACGAAGGCGTCCAGCGCCTGACGGAGCGACGCGGGGAGGCTCTCCGGCGGTACCCACTCCTTCTTGTGACGACGCGGCATCCAGGCTTCATGATCGTGGACGGCGCGAAAGATCGGCAGCGCCTCTACGTCGTCCTCGTCCGGGTCGTCCACACGGAGGCCGAACATCCGCTCGGGGCCGAGGTAGTTGGACGGTGCGGGCAGGCTCTCGATGAAGCTGTCCGGAAACAGATCAAGCCCAAACTTCTCGTGATCAGCGTCCGGCCTGATGTAGATGTTCGCGAACGGCGTGGCGGTGTAGCCGACGTAGGCCGCCTTGTCGAAGCTGTTCAGCAGGTGCCTGATGGACGCGTTGATCCTGGTCGGATCAGCGTCGTCGTCCTTCGTCGTGTCGATGGACGCGTGGTCCGCCTCGTCGTCGATGACCAGCAGTGGAACGTCCCGCACGACCTTGGTCACGCCGTCACCGGTCGGTTCACCCTCGACCTCGACGATCCACTTTCGCACGTACTCGAGGATGCTCTGGTGCTTCTTGATCACCAGGACGACGGGGTAGTCGCCGATCGGAAGGTTGAGGTTGCTCGCCACGTGCCGCCGGAAGTCACCGCCCTCGGCGCTGTTCGTCAGTGAGGCGATCTTCAGCCGCTTCACTCCCGGCATCACGCCCACACCGATCCGCGCGGTGTTCTTGTTCTCGTCGTAGCGCTGCTGGTACTGGGTGTCGAAGCCGAGCAGCCCTTCGTCGACGCGCAACTGGGTCTGGCTACGCAGGCTGTTGTGGATCCCAGCGAGGATCACGATCAGTTTGTAGCCGGCATCGGCCGCCTTGCAGGCCAACCCGATGTAGTTGCCGGTCT
This sequence comes from Micromonospora sp. NPDC005173, assembly GCF_040608515.1. Lineage (NCBI taxonomy): Bacteria > Bacillati > Actinomycetota > Actinomycetes > Micromonosporales > Micromonosporaceae > Micromonospora > Micromonospora sp. NPDC005173. The sequence goes on along the minus strand of NZ_JBEXIK010000039.1, from coordinate 45,910 downwards.
TGCCCGACTGGACCTGACCCACCACCAGTCCCGTACGCCGCCAGGAGCCCGGGCGCCGCGGGTCCTCCAGCTGTCGCAGGATGCGGTCGGTGCTCTGGTCCAACCGACGTACGACCCGTGGTGGCATGAGGCGGACGTCCTCGAGATACCGGCGGTAGCGGTCCCAGAACTCCCAGCTGCGGTCCAGCTGGGCCTCGGAAAGCCACTCGATGTGATTCCGGTCGTCCTTCAACCCCACCGAATCGTCCTGCCAGACCGCCACCCGGGCCTGGATCTCCTTGAGCAGCAGCTCCCGGTCGAGGGTCTGACCCCGGGCCTGCTGCATCGCGCAGACCATGTTGACGGCGTCGCCCAGCTCGTGCGGAGTCGCCTGGCGGTCCTGCGGTAGGAACGCGAGTACCAGCCGGATGGCCTGCGGCATCCCGTCATCGTCGTCGTGCGTCTGCACCGTCATGTGGCCCTCCCGGTTGGTCTGATGTGGCGGTCGGCGGTAGAGCCGTCAACGCTGCTGCCAGAAACCGTCGAACTGGTCGAAGGGCGGCATGAGTGCGAGCCGCTCCTTGGCCTCCCTCGGAGTACGGCCTTGAGCGACGAAGGCGGCGTAGATACGGTTCGCCACGTCTCCCACCTCCTTCGGGGCCGCCCCGAGGAAGGGCTCCGGATCGTCGGTGACGTCGCCGTCGTGCATGATCCGCAGCGCCGCCACCGGCACCGTCTCCTCGAGCAGCCTTATCAGAGCCTTGGCGTCGATCGCCGCGTCAGGGCCGCCCTGCAACACCTCCCGCACAAGGGGGTGGTCGCGATTGATACGGCAGCGGATGTTGCCGTCGCGCTTGTCGACCCGCCACGCGTAGATGAACTCGGCGCCGTGCTCCCGTGCAGCAATCCGTCCTCGGTGGCTGAGCACCTCCGCAGCTCTGCTCCGGGTCGCCGTACCGATCCGCTGCAGATGACGGCGAGCGCCTACCGGCGGCACCGCCGTGGACTTTCGCACGTCGATGGCCCAGTCGGCATCGGCCTCCGCCGGCACTTCGACGACGATGCGAGCGAGGTTGTACCGCTCGTCCCGGCGGAAGGCGCGGATGCCCAACCAGTCACCGGCCAGGATGAGCCGGTCGCGCCGGTACACGTAGAAGCCCTGCTGATCGAGCCAGCCTCCGGGCCCCGCCGACTGTTCCTGCTGCTCCGGACTGAGCTTCTTCGGATGCGGGAGGATGAACGGCTCGATGCGCACGGTGTGGGCACCGACCGGCACTTCCTCGGCGGGTAGCCGCTGAATCGACGGGTGGCCACTGAGAAACGGATCCCACGCCCTGACCGGAGTGCCGTTGACCGTAAGCGTGATGCGGTTCCTGCCCGTGAGGAACCGGGCGAACACCATGCCGAGGTGTTCCTCGACCCGGTTGGCCTCGGTGTAGAACTGCTTCTGCGCCCGGGTGTCCTCGGCCGTCAGACCGTCGACATCGAAGCGGTGCAGATTCCGCCAGATGACTGTCGTCCCGGCGCTGCGGTCGGACCGCAGCTGCTTCAGAATCGTGCCGGTCTCCTCGTCGGTGCCGTGCAGCAGACGCCACTCGCTGGTCTCGGAGACCACGGAAAGGTCCCACGTCCGGACGGCCTCGTCGGCGTCAGCCTCCGTCCGCGTGGCGACCGTGAGCCGGGCGGCCTGAGAGAAGGATGCACTCTTGAGGCCCATGCCAAAGCGGCCGAGATCGTCTGCCGCGCGAGCCTGGTAGGAGCCTCGCGCCGCCACGGTCATCGCGGTGACGAGTTCCCCGGCCGTCATGCCTCGGCCGTCGTCCACCACTGCCACCCACGAGGCAGGCCCGGCCCAGGTGAAGAAGACGTCGATGCGGCGGGCGTCGGCGGAGACACTGTTGTCAACGAGATCCGCCACCGCTGCCTCGACGCTGTACCCGAGCGACCTCAGCGAAGTGATCGTGCCGGCGGGATCAGGGTTGGCGATGTCATAGCTCAAAGCAGGTCGGCCCCCGTCAGTGCACGGAGCTCTCCGGCACCGTACGTCGCATCTGTTGCTGTCGACACGGTCGGAACCCACCGGAGCGTCGGTGTGACATGGAACCGCGACGAATAGCGGGAGTATAGGGAGGTGAGGCTCTGCTCACAGAGAGGCAAAGACCATGTTCTTGCTATTTGCGATACGTTGCCCCTTTCGTCCCCGCAATTTCAAACCGTAAGGACGAAAGTTGCTCGGGTCAACGGTCCTGTCGGCGACACCCCTGACGCCTGGAAAGGACAGGACGGCGCCGTGCGGGGGTTCGGCCGGTGGGGCTTCTTGGCGGTAACCTGCCTGATCGTGACCCGCGAAGACCAGCCCGCCGCCCCCGTCCGTCGCCGTGGGTACGGGGTCAAACTGGTTCGTGGTCCTTTCGTCCGTTTGGCGCCGCACACCAACGCATGCTCCGAGCCCCAGGAACTGGTCTCCCTCGCTTCGAAGCTCCGAGCTGAGGGTGGCCGCCTCGCCGCCGACCTGTTCAGTGGAGCCGGCGGCCTGAGCCTCGGCCTCCAGGCTGCCGGCTACGACGTCGTGCTCGCGGTTGACCACGATGAGGAAGCGATCGAGACGCATCGCCACCACCACGGCGGACTCAGCGTTGACTGGGACCTGGGCGACCCCGACCGGGTGCAACAGGTCGCTGAGCTGATGAGGGCCGCCGGGATCGAGCTGCTCGCCGGTGGTCCACCCTGCCAACCCTTCTCAAAGGCGGGACGTTCAAAGATCCGACACCGGGTCCGCCAAGGGCTTCGCGACCCGCGCGACGAGCGCCGTGACCTGTGGCGTTCCTTCCTTGAGATCGCCCGTACCGCTCGCCCCCGTGCCGTCCTGATGGAGAACGTGCCGGACATGGCGCTGGACAAGGAGATGTTCATTCTCCGCACCATGGTCCACGAGCTTGAGTCGATCGGGTACTCCGTCGAGGAACGGTCGGTGGAAACCTTCCGCTACGGAGTTCCTCAGTTCCGCCAGCGGCTGATTCTGGTGGCTCTGCAGGACGGCGCAGCCTTCGCCTGGCCCGAGGAACAGCGGGAGAGGGTGACCGTCTGGAACGCCATCGGGGACCTTCCCCCGGTCGAGGGGGGATGGCGACCCGAAGGCGGCGCCGAGGGCTGGAGCGACTACGAGGGGCCCCAGAGCGAGTTCCAGCGGCGGATGCGCCAAGCCGTCCCCGCAGGCGACGAGCACAAGGTCTTTGACCACATCACCCGTCCGGTCCGCGAGGACGACGCCCGAGCCTTCGAAGCCATGGACCCCACCACGCGCTACCGCGACCTTCCGGATGAGGTCAAGCGGTACCGCGAGGACATCTTCGACGACAAGTACAAGCGACTCGACGAGAACAACCTGTCGCGGACCATCACCGCGCACATCGCCAAGGACGGCTACTGGTACATACACCCTCGGCAGAACCGCACCATCACCGTTCGCGAAGCGGCGCGACTGCAGACCTTCCCGGACTCGTTCCGCTTCGCCGGCCCGCCGTCCGCGGCGTTCCGTCAGATCGGCAACGCCGTGCCGCCACTGCTCGGGGAACACCTTGCCCGCGCGGTACGCGCAGCACTCGACGATCCCCATCCGGTGGCAGCCACGACACAGGACGTGGCTGCGATGCTGGCCGAGTGGTTCGACGCCGCTGCCGTACGCGGCCTGCCCTGGCTGAGGGCCGAGACACGCTGGCAGGTCATCCAGGCCGAGATGCTACTCGACCGCGCCCCGGCCGAGGTCGTGCGCTTCATCTGGCCGCTGCTTGCGCGGTGGCGCGAGCCGCAGGACACGGTGCTTGCGGAGGCCGAGCTCGTGGAGATCAGCAAATGGGCGTCCCGGCCGCAGCGGACCGGCGCGATCCTGGAACTGGCCGGACGCTTGGCCGAGAAGCCCGAGCTGCTCCGGGAGGACGACGAGCTGCGCCAGGTGCCAGGACTGACGGACGCTGTGGCTGACCTCGCCATCCTCACCGTTGCCGCACGCGGCGAGGAGGACTCGGAGGAACCGGTCCTCGTGACCAAGGGCGTCCTGCGGGTTGCCGCCCGTTTCAGCGGCGCCCCCGTTGACCGCCGCAACCGGCTCACGGACGGCCGACTCGAAATTGCGCGGATGATCGGCGCCGACAGCGACGCACGGCGGGCACACCTCGGACTGGTCGAGCTGGCGAACAGCCTCTGCCGCCCTGTGGAACCGGAGTGCAACGCCTGCCCGCTGCAGAAGCTGTGCGCCGAGTCCCGGGCGGATCCGCTGCGGCTGTTCTGATCCGCGACTGCTGGCCCCTCAGCTGTCGAGACCCAGCGCTTGCGCGATCTCCGGCGTCTGCCTGCACAGGGAAGCCGCGATCCGCTGCCACGCGTCCCACTCGCCGGCCTGCATAGCGGCAGCACGCAGCGCCAGTCCAGCAGTGGCCGTGGCCTGCGTGGCTGCTCGCATGTCCGCGGAGGCGTTGAGATGCGTCGGCGCAGGCTTGGTCTTCGGGCGTGCGCTCCGACGGTAGGCGTCGTTCGCGTAGATGCACAGCTCGTTGACAGGTGCCTCCAGCATCTGCCGTAGTTGGGCGGGCAGTGCCACCTTCATCTTGGCCACGTTGATGTTGAAAGCCGAATCGAGGTCGGTGCTGAAGTCGAGGGAGGCACGGGCCATCTTCGTATGCTCGTCGATGCCACGAATGGCGCTCCAACCGCCCCACTGCACGAGTCGATCCGCCCGGTAGACATAGAGACCCTGTTGCCTGTTCCAGTTCAGCGGACCGGACAGCCGTTCGAACTCGCTCGGACTGGAAAACCGGTCCCGAGAAGGAAGGATGAAGCGCCGGAGATCCACATGGCCTGCGACATCTCCCACCGCGATCTCAAAGCGCTGTGCCGGGAGCTCGGACCGGCCGGCCTCCTCTGGTGCGAAGGGATTCCACGCCCGCACTTTCTGGCCGTTGACCGTGATCACCAGCGGAGTTCGCCCATCCACTCCCTCGAGGAACCGGTGGAACACGATGCCGAGGTGCTCAGCTGTCTTCGCCGCCAACGTGTCGAGGCGTCGGCGCGCCCAGCCGCCCTCAGGACGCTTTTCCGGCAGCACACGGTCGAGGTCCCGCCAAAGGACAACGGTCCCAGTGCCCTCCGCCAACCACTGCTTGGCTCTGGCGACATCGGGGTCGGCGCCGGGGTCGACCACAACCCATTGGTCCCATTCCTCGACCACGTCCAGATCCAGAACCCGAGCACACGTCCGCACCACATCCGGCGTGTTGCGGGAGATCACCGCCACAGATCGGCACTGCGACAAGGACGCCGTCTTGAGGCCCAGTCCATAGCGGCCGAGTTCTCCTGTCGTGTAGGCGCGACGCGTGCCAAGCCGGAGCCCCTCCAGCAGGGCGCCGGGGGACATCCCATGCCCGTCGTCGCCGATATAGACCCGGGACCTTGATCCGGCGAACTCGATCATGATCTCGACTCGGGTCGCGCCTGCGGCCACGCTGTTGTCGACGATGTCCGCCACGGCGGTCGGGAAGTCGTAACCGATGTCGCGCAGCGAGCCGGTGAGGCGCGCAGCCGAGGGTGCTACGTCGAACCACGCCTTGCTGGGCATCCGCCCACCTCCGTCCACTCGTCCCTGATGACGACCAGGATGTCACAACCTACGTGGTGATCTTGCAACGCCTTGGCGGCATGGTCAGCAGGTGCCGCCACGTCCGCTCGACCTCGTCCGCCACCGCGGCGGGATCCTCGTGCTCCCAGTAGTGCCGAACCTCCCAACCGAGCTCTGACAAGGCAACATCCTTCTCGCGGTCTCGTTCAACGTTGCGTGCCAGCTTCGCCTCCCACCAGTCGCGGTTGTTCTTGGGCATCACCGCATGCTGTGGGCACCGATGCCAGAAACAGCCGTCAACGAAGACGGCCAGACGTGCTCTGGTGAACGCGATGTCGGGCCGGCCGGGCAGCGCCGGGTAATTGATCCTGAACCGCAGACCGCGACGATGCAGCTCTCTACGGATGAGCAGTTCCGGCTTCGTCGAGGCTCGGCGCATCCGCTTCATCTGGTTCGAGACCGCTTCGCTCAGAGGAGGTGGCCGGCGATCAGCATGCGGACGCCCGCCGTCGCTCATCGCGACAACCTCGCCCACTGCCGAGGCGTCCGGAGTGCCTGCATCACCCGTCATCCCTATCACCCACGTCGAATAACCCTAGCGGTGTCAGATCCTGGACACTTGCCGCATTCATCGATGCAACGCCTGCTCCTGATCCGAGCTCAGGAGAGCTCGGGTAGAGCCGCCAGCACACTGACTCCGCAGGTCAGGGCGCCTGACCTCGCGCCAAGGGCTTCCCTGCGGCAGCTTGTTGCCTCAGGCAATATCACTGTTCGAGCCCGCGGGCGACGAGTCTCGGCCGGCTCATCAGGGAGTGAATGGGGTCCCGCCTCTGGGACCTCAATCGGTACTGTTCCTGCACGCCGTCAGTGATGGAGGAACGGTGACGGTACCCATTGAGCTCCAACTTCCGCCTGCGGTGGAAGCCGAGCGGGTGGTCACGGCCGTGCTGGCCGACTTGCCGTCCGGCGGCCACAAGGGCGTCGTGGTCGACTCGCCGCCCGGGATCGGTAAGTCGACCCTGGTGTTGCACGCCGCCGTCGAGCTGGCCGCAACCAGCGAGCTGCTGATCATCATCGCGCAGACCAAAGATCAGGTCGACGACCTGATCGACCGCTTGGCGCTGAAGGCGACCGAGCTGAGCATCGGCCGGCTCTCGGCCACCGACTACAACCCGTCCGAGCGGGTCGACGGCTACGAGGCGGTCCGCCTCGGCGCCAAGGTCGTCGAACCCGGCGGTCCGGTCGTCATCATCGGTACGGCGGCCAAGTGGGCCACCCTCACCGACGGCTTCTGGCCGGGGGCGATCGTAGACGAGGCGTACCAGATGTGGTCCGAATCTCTGCTGCGTCTGGCCGGCAGGTGCGGGTGGTCCCTGGTCGTCGGTGACCCCGGCGAGCTTGGTCTGTTCTCCACGGTCGGCGCCAGGCGCTGGGCGGGCCTGACCTGGGATCCGGGGCAGTCCGCGGTGGCGGTGTTGATGCGGCACAAGCCGGAGCTGCCGGTACACCGGCTGCCGGTGTCGTGGCGGCTGCCCATGTCAACGGCGCCGGTGGCGGCGTTCTACCCGTTCACCGGGTTCTGCGCTGGCACAGGCCCCGACGACCGGGCGCTGTCACATGCTCGGAGACGGGGACCCCTCCCCGCGGCAGCACTCGCAGCACTAGGGCGGCACACGCCGATGTCGCCCCCGCTCGGTGTGCAGGGTGTGCCGGGCCGGCAGTTCCTGCAGCGCCCAGCCCGAGGAGGCGCCCAGCTCCCCTACCGCGTCCGCCGGTCACCGCGGACAGAATCGCGGTCGGGGCCGCACCCAGCGACCAGGTGGCGGCCATCCGCGCGCAGCGCGGTGAGACTGGAGCGGGCATCATCGTCGAAACCGCCAACTGGCTCCAAGGCCGTGAGTTCGCCATGACGATCGTCGTGCACCCGCTGTCGGGATGGAGAGACACGACTGCATTCGACCTGGATTCGGGGCGGTTGTGCGTGCTGACGCCCGGGCATGTGGTGTTGCGGGCGGGCATTGCCGAGCTGCTTGATGCCCACCCGTCGAGCGAGCCGGTCCACCTCAACGTCCCGGTCAGTTTCCCGGACGGCTGGGAAGTGAATCAGGTGGTACTCGGGTTCATGTCCGTTTGTCGCGGCGGATTTGCGCGTCAGAGCAAACCCCGCTTTCCCCAAAAACAGAAGGGGCGATGATGTCGAATCGACTCAGGCGAGAAGAGGTGATCCCAAGTGCCGCTCGTCTAACGAATTCCTTAAGGGACCTTGGATACGACTTTGTCAATGCCGTCGCTGACTTGGTCGACAACAGCATCTCCGCCAATGCCGGCCGTGTTGATATCACCATTGCCTTCGACGGACCTGAGTCGTGGGTCCGCATAGCAGATGACGGCGACGGCATGGCGGGAGCGAACATCTCTGAAGCAATGCGGCTGGGGGCCGCTCGAGACTATGGGAGCGCGGATCTCGGGAAGTTTGGGCTGGGTCTCAAGACGGCTAGTCTCTCTCAGTGCCGCCAAATTAGTGTCGCGAGTCGAACCAACAAGGAACGTCGCCAAATTGAGGTGCGCCAGCTCGACTTGGACCATGTAATCGACACGGACCGGTGGGAAATCCTTCACCTCCCAGCTGCCGAAAGGCCGAACGAACTGGTCGTGCCGTTGCATACGTCGACTGGGACTGTGGTCATCTGGAAGGATCTAGACAGGGTTCTCAACTTCAACGATCCTTGGGGCGGGTGGGCCAAGCGTCATCTTTTGCAGCTCGCCCACAGGCTGGAGCTTCACCTAGGTATGGTGTTCGGCAGATTCATCAGCGGTGAGGCGAAGCGTCGAAAGAAGCTCATCATCACTCTCAACGGTAACCATGTAGAGGCCTGGGATCCGTTCGTGCGACACGAAGGTGCAGTGGAATATCTGCCGGTAAAAGACCTGAAGGTAGGTGACGGCCTCGTCCGTTACCAGCCATTCGTGCTGCCGCCTCAGCGTGAGTTCAGCAGCGATGCTGCCTGGCAACATACGAGCGGCCCGAAGCAATGGAACCGGCAGCAAGGCTTTTATATATATCGCGCCGACCGGATGATCCAATCGGGTGGCTGGTCGGGCATGCGCACATTGGACGAGCACACCAAGCTGGCCCGCGCCGCGATAGAATTCTGGCCGGACCTCGATGACGCGTTCGAAATCAACATATCGAAGATGCGGGTGCGGCTGCCAGAGCAACTTCGAGAGCAGCTTGTATTGCCGGTCCGGTTCCTTGCTAGTCGTGCGAACGAGAAGTATCGGGTGGGCGGGAGAGCCGCCGGTAAGTCCTCGTCCCCGCGGCGTCGAGCAGCCCGGGCTTCGCCTCCGGTGGAAGGGGAAGGCAGGGCTACCCCGACAGGTGCCGGCAACGGGGGTGGCGAGGGGTTCGGATCCACGAGCCAACCGACGGACGAAAGGGTGCTCGAGGGCGCCGCCGCTCTTTCGCCAGCTGCAGGAATGTCCATGCCGCCCGAGTTGGCACCTGCCCACCTTTCCGTTGGTGTAGCTCTGAGGCCGCGAACGGGCGATGGGCCACTCAAAGCGGCCGATGCGCTCCAACGAGCGGCAGACAAGGTGGGGCAGAGTGAAGCCCTTGCGCTAATTCGTCAGGAGATTTGCCAGAGCGAGCCGGAGGTGGCAAGTGAAATCGGTTGGTGATAGCAGCCCTGGTGTTTTCTCCATCGACGTATATCTGCGGACGGTTCGCGCAGCGATCAGCACCGGAGTTGCACTTGAACAAGCCCTCGAGGCCTTCGTTCCGGAACAGCTGCGCGAGGACGTGAGGGCCCGTTGGGACGCCGATCGGGTAACTCTTGAACCGGTCGCTGTCTTGTCGAGCGGCGGGCCGCGGAAATGGTTCGACGAGTACGACCCAGCAGACGGATACTACTGGCCACGTCTACGTGAATGGCTCCTCCTTGAAAAGGGCCGCAGCGAGAGCACCATCGACGCGCTTGACACGTCTACTGACAAGATCCTGTCTATGCTCGAGGATCCCAGGCCAAGCGGCCCAAGCGGCTTTCAGGTGCGCGGTCTCGTCATTGGCTACGTCCAAAGTGGTAAGACGGCCAACTTCTCGGCGCTGATTGCCAAGGCGTATGATGCCGGCTATCGAATCGTTATTGTTCTGTCCGGCCTGCACAATTCCCTGCGGCGCCAGACCCAGCTTCGACTCGAAGACGAGCTGGGTCTGGTGCCTGCGACCGCCGAACGACGAGGAGTTGGCACAGCCGAGCCCGGCCGTGAGATTGTGCGCATGACAGGCCCAGAAGTCTGGCAGGACTTCCATCCAGGGACGGTCGACCCGAGCCTTCTGCAGGGCACGGTGCCCCTCATCTTGATAATGAAGAAGAACGCGAGCGTGTTGCGACGGTTGGTAAACTGGCTTGAGGACCGTCCCCCAATCAGTCCGCCGGTTCTCGTTATTGACGACGAGGCCGACCAAGCCAGCATCAATACTGGTGGAAACCGGCAGGCCCTTGACGAGATTGTCGATCTGCAGCCAGAGGACATTGATGCGGCTGCGGACAGCATGGAGGCAGTTAGCGCTCAGGCCCAAGCGGACGAAGTTGACCCGTCCGTCATCAACGGCCTTGTGCGCCGGTTACTACACCGCCTCAAGCGCGCCAGCTATGTCGGGTACACAGCCACCCCCTTCGCCAACGTGCTCATCAACCACGAGGCGCTCGACCGCGAGGTAGCTGAGGACCTGTATCCACGCGATTTCATCGTTTCTCTACCGCAACCTCACGGTTATGTCGGCGCCGAGCGCTTGTTCGGCAGAGCTGCCCTTGCGGGCGAGGGCGGCAGGGACGTCCATGGCCTCGATGTTATTCGGCGAGTTGGAGACCACGACGCTCGGCTGCTGGCTCCTAGCCGAGGAGCACCGCCGGTTGACAGCCTGCCTAGAGGCCTAGAGACCGCGCTGATGGACTTCGTCATGGCAATGGCAGCGCGTGATACCCGCGTCGCGGCTGCTCCCGCCTCCGCCATGCTTGTCCACGGAAGCCAGTACACGTACCAGCAAGATGTCATAGCCGCTCTGGTCCGCGACCGGCTCGCCGTGCTCAGACAACGGTGGCGTTACGACCAGGACAACACCCGAGCTGAGTTTGAAAAGCGCTGGCTGGAGGAGTTCGAGCCGGTAACGCGAGGAGTCGACGAGAGTCGAGTGATGCAGTTTTCCCAGATCGAGGACGCGGTCTCCAGGATATTCAGGACCGAACTGCCCGTTCTCGTCCTGCATAACCGCTCCACAGACGAACTTGATTATGAGCGCAACCCGCACCTGCGAGCCGTGGTCGTGGGCGGAAACAAGCTGTCGCGCGGGCTGACGATCGAAGGGCTTCTCGTTTCATATTATGTTCGAAGAGCCAACTACTTCGACACCTTGCTCCAGATGGGACGTTGGTTCGGCTACCGCGAGGACTATGTCGATCTGACACGGCTCTGGACGACGCGTGACCTGACTGATCGATTTCGGGACCTTGCGACAGCGGAAGAAGATTTACGCCGAGAGATTCGGCTATACGAGGTGCTCGGCAAGACACCACGCGATTTCGCCCCCCGAATCCGGGCCCACGAGACCATGCGCATCACTGCGAGAAACCGAATGGGTGCCGCTCGAGAGATCAGCTATGACTACTCAGGCATCCTCGCCCAGACCATTTTGTTCAGGCTACACGACCGTGCCTGGCTGCAGGAGAACCTCGAAGCCACGCGCGCGTTCCTGTCCTCCCTCGGACCACCGAACGCTGTTGGTGCAGACGGACTACCAGCATGGCAGGACATTGACTGGCGTGCGATTGAACAGTTCCTTGGAGGTGAGCAGGGGTACCAGACGCACGAGGATTCCGCTCGCTCCGCCCTCCAGCTACGCGAGTACATCGCCGCCCAAGCAAAGCACCACGAACTGGTGCGCTGGCGCGTGGCGGTGCGCGGTCGTCGGGCCCTAGATCCTGAGCTGGGTGACGAGGACCTTAACATTGCCGCTTGGGGAAGGGTGCCATGCATCAGCCGTGCGCGGGAAGCGACGTCCGATGCGAGCATAGGTTCGCTGGTGAACCCTGCTACTCGCGGTGAGCCAGGGGGCGGCGATGAGGAAATTGGACTTACCGACGAGGACCGTGCTTGCGCTGTGGCTGCTGCCGCGAGAGGTGTCAGCTACTCGGTCGCCCTACGTCAACAGCGGCCTCCGGAGGAGGGTTTGCTACTGCTGTACCCCATCAGCCGGTGGAGCAGGCCGCGGGACGTCAGCGCGAACGCAGACAGAAAGAAGGAGCCCAAGCGGCGGCTGTTCGATGATCCGATGCGTGAGGGGCTAACAGTCATTGGACTGGCGATAGCTTTCCCAGCGTCGGACAGTCTGGCAACGGTGCGATATGTGGTCGGGTCTGCGGGACCAGTGACCGGATGACCACGGATCCAAGCATGCCAGATTTGAATGTGGAGGACCTCGACAGCCGCTGGTCCGATCTCCCCATTCCGCCGAGTGCGGCGCTCGAGGCGCGACGTGTTGCAAGCTGGGCAGGCGGTCCTGTCTTAGTTGGGGTCGATGCTGCCGGCGGGCGGCATCTGCTCGTAGGCCTTCCAAATGCAGCGCCCGTCCGCGTGATACGGCCAGTACGTGGGCTGCGAATCGAGCGCCGTCGGTTGAGAGTGCGGGGCGCTGAGGAGGGCGAATGGCTAGACCTCGTCTGCTCCGACGCCACGCTACACAGGCTGTTCTCGCCGTTGTGCAGAGATGTGGTTCGGACGCTGGCGCAGCGGACATCGCCGGACGTCGAAGCGGTCCTGGGAGTCGTGGAGCGTTGGCGGCGTTTCTGGTCTGTCTCGCCCAACGGACTGGGCCGAGAGGCCGAGCTAGGCCTGCTTGGCGAGCTCTGGCTGCTGACCCGCTGGCTCCCAGTTCTCAATCTGCCCGCCGTGCGTTCGTGGGTTGGTCCGCTAGGCGGCAGGCACGATTTCGCATGCGCCGATATCTCAGCCGAGGTCAAGACGAGCGGCGCCCCGGCTGGGCCGACCGTTCACCGCATTCACTCGCTGGATCAGCTCGCCGAGCCCGAGACGGGCGCTTTGCACATCCTGTCCCTGCGCTTCATCCCTGACGCGCTGGGCGCCGTGAGCCTTGACGCCGTCGTTGAGGACGCTCGGCGCCAAGCCGCTGACGATAGTGAGACGGCTGAGGAACTAGATCAGCGACTTGCGTCAGTAGGGTGGACGCCTGCCGACCGTGGGAAGTACCTGACGACTTGGCGACTAGCCTCCCAGGTGCTGTATGAAGTTGGGGAAGGTTTTCCGCGACTCACCAACGCATTCTTTGCGCGGCAGTTGCCGCCTGGAGTTCATGACATTGCTTATTCCCTTGATATGACTTCCTGCGCCGCATGGATGATAGATGACCGTCCCAATTGCAACTCGCGGCTCTGGGTGCTCGGCGAACCCGGGAAGCCGTGAGGGTTGTCGCCAAAGCCTTACTTGACTGGTCGTCATAACAGGCAGCGACAGGGTGCAGTCGACGACAGGGGTGGGATTTGCTAGAGGGCAAGCCGGACGTCGTTCATCCGTCGACCCAGCCGGTGCACCTCGACGCGCCGGCCAAGTTCCCAGTGGGTTGGGTAGCCAATCAGATGGTGCTGCAGAAACCTAGTGTGCTGAGTCGTTGGAAGCTTTATTGATTCGGGTGCAGTAGTTGGCGAGGTTGTCGAGGATCTGGTCGGCGGTTTTGGTCCAGACAAAGGGTTTCGGGTTGTTGTTCCATGCCGCGATCCAGGCGTTGACGTCGTCTTCGAGGGCTTTGACGCTGCGGTGGGTGGAGCGGCGGAGCTTGCGGTTGGTCAGTTCAGCGAACCAGCGTTCGACCAGGTTGAGCCAGCTGCCGGAGGTTGGTGTGAAGTGCAGGTGGAAGCGGGGATGTGCAGCCAGCCAGGTGCGGATCGCCGGGGTCTTGTGGGTGGCGTAGTTGTCGCAGATCAGGTGCAGGTCCAACTCGGGCGGCGTGCTGGCGTCGATGGTCTTGAGGAAGCGCAGGAACTCCTGATGACGGTGCCGACGCTGGTGCTGGCCGATCACCTTGCCGGTGGCGATGTCCAGTGCGGCGAACAGGCTGGTGGTGCCGTGGCGCACGTAGTCGTGGGTGCGGCGCTCAGGCGCGCCCGGCATCATCGGCAGCATCGGCGCGGTGCGATCGAGGGCCTGCATCTGGGACTTCTCGTCGACTGCGAGGACCATCGCCTTGTCCGGCGGATCGAGGTACAGCCCGACCACGTCACGAACCTTGTCGATGAACAACGGATCGGTGGACAGCTTCCAGGTGTCCACCAGGTGCGGTTTGAGCCCGAACGCCCGCCAGATCCGCGACACGGCCGTCTGGTTGAGCCCAGCCGCCTTCGCCATCGACCGGGTCGACCAGTGACTATCCTGGCTGGACGGCGCCTCTTCGAGGGTCTTGACGATGACCGCCTCGACCTGCGCGTCGGTAATCTTCCGCGGCGCGCCAGGACGAGGCTCGTCCTGCAGCCCTGCCAGTCGCTGCACGATGAACCGCTTGCGCCACTTACCAACCGTCGGCAGCGACGCCCCGAGCTGCCGTGAGACCTCGCTGTTGGACAGGCCATCCGCGCACGCCAACACGATCCGCGCCCGCAACGCCAACGCCTGCGCCGTCTTTCCCCGACGAGCCCAGCCCTGCAACACGTCCCGCTCCTCGGCGGTCAACGCCAGCAACGCCAACTTCGGACCACGACCATCACCCACACCATCAATCTAGCAATGAATCAAAGACTCAGGACACTAGTAGTGCTTTGTTAGGTGGGCGCTCTTCGTTCGCGGCGGATGGTTCTGATTTTGCAGTGACAGGTGGGGCATGCTCCGAGCCGGATGGCGAGGAGTAGTTGCAGCTCGCTGATGACCTTGTAGAGGGTCAGGCCGCGCAGCCACTTTTAGGTCCAGGCGATGAAGAACAGCGAACGCTCGCGCATCTGGTCCTGACGGTGTCGAGCGGCATCCGCCCGGGCGGGCGTCAAGGCGCCGGCGAGGGGCATCATCTCGGCGCTCGCTCCTTGGACGGCCACGCAAGGGAACTCCAACCCCTCTGCCCGGTGCATCGTCATCACCTGGATCGCCTCCGCTCGTCCGCGGCCGGTGCCCTTGAGTCGGACGTTGTCGAGGCCTGCCGCGGCCAGGGCCGCAACTGCTTCCTCGGACTGCCGCACCTCATCCGTTAGAGGACTTGGCAGCTCGGTCGGCGACGAACGTTCCTTTACCCTGTTGACCTTCGACAAGACCCCGGTCGCGAAGGATCCGTAGTGCCGCTTGCGCGGTGGAAACACTGACCTTGTACTGCTCGGCCAGCTGGGCGTACGTGGGCAGCTTGTCACCTGGCGTTAGCTCGCCGCTCTCGATCTGCTCTGTGATGGCGTTGACGACGCGTAGATAGTCCGCGGGTCGGTTGGGCATGTGATGGCACTCCTCGCTCGGCTCTTCGATTTGAGCACGAGGAGGCCATCAACTACAAGATGCATGTTGACTTAGGTAAGTACGTCACCTAACGTCGTCGGCGCGGGTTTCCTCGCTCGGCAGCTTGGTTTCCCGCGCCTTGGGTGATTGCCCGAAGGTGTCGGGGCAGCGGCTGTGACAGAGCTACTCGTGTCGTCAGAGCTGTCCCGGCATCGCCGAGCCTGAAGCTCTTCAGCTCCGCGACTGGGCACGCAGCACCGACGCCAATAGCAACGTCTCGAACATCTTTTCCCAGCTCGAAGCGGCTGCGGAATGAGGAAGCAGGCCCGGGGTGGGTGCTGGGCTCCGTTGGGTACGGACGCGCGGCCGTACCGACCGACCCCGCCCGCCTCGGCGCCGTAACAACCGTTCAAGGAGGGCCATGGACTCGATCGAAGAGATCCTCGGCGAACTACCCCTACCGCACTACGTCACCGCCGAAGACATCGGCTTCGCCGTTAAGGCGGTCACCGTGCATGTCGCCGAGCAGTGGCCCGACGGTCCGCGGTGTCGCAACGATCGTGCACCCCACCCGTGCAGGCTGGACCGCTGGGGCCGCCGGGTCCTCGACCAACGCGGCTTCACTGACCGGCAGATCCGCGCACTCACCGCAGAGCAGGAGGCGCCGCTGTGATGATCTACGTAACCGGGGAACGCCTGCAGCCGCACCACGCCCGCGTCGCCTCCTTCGACACCCGCTGGCGCGGCCTCGACCCCGACCAGGTCCGCGCCTACCTCAACCAGGTCGCCGACGAACTCGAGCGACTGCACCGCGAGCTGACCACGGCAAACACCGAGGCTGAACGCATCCGGCAGGCGCTGCGGCAGTGGCAGTCCCGGCACACCGGCTGCCGCCACACAAATCCAGGTTTACCAAACAGCCGGTGGCAGCGATGACCGCACCCCGCTGGATCATCCACCTTCCCACCACCCTGACCAGCCTCGACGGGGCCATCACGCTCGCCGCCTCCCTACGCGACTTGCTCGGCCACGTCACCGCCATCGACTTCGGTGAGACCACCCTCAGCGAGGAGGATCAGCAGTTCCTGCGTACCCGAATCTGGTGTGACGCCAAGCTCGACGGAGCCGGCCGCTGCCGACGCCGCGACGACCACGACGGCTCCTGCGGGGCCACGGATGAGGGCCCACGCCGGTAGCCTCCCCGGGGATGTCCGACGCCACCCACGACGACCTGCTGGCCGGCTTCACGGCTCCCCAGCCGTACACCATGGAGACCGTCGCCGACGCTCCCCGCGCCCCCGGCGTGCACGTGGTCCTCGACGGTGGCGTGGTCATCTACGTCGGCCGGACCAGGCGGGGTCTGCGGGATCGCCTCCGGCAGCACCTGAACGGCAACCGCGACTCGTCGGTGCTGCACGACCAGGTCGGACAACTCCTCGACACCCCGGACAATGCGGCGTCAGCCGCCGACATCGCGGGCTGGCTGGGTCGGTGCAAGGTCCGCTGGGAGGAGACCGACAACCCGGAGGGTACGAAGGAAGCCCTGGTCCTGGCCCTGAAGCCGCGCTTCAACCGGCACATCCCCAGGCCCCGCCGCGCGGCAGGCGGTGGCGAGTAACGGAGGCGGCAGCGAGCCAAGGAGCTGCCCGAGCGTCTGCGGCTTGCCAGACAGCGAACGGGTGACGGCCATCGGGTCAGCCCCGGTCAGAGCGAGCGTGCCGGCTTTCAGGTTGCGGTAGTAGAGCAGGCGGTTGTTGCCCGAGGTGTCGATGAGGGACTTGGCCCAGCGGTCGGCAGCTGCTGCGACGCGCCGGAGGCGTTCCACGTCAAGCACCGTCATCGGCTCCCCGTTCCTGCTCGACCTGCGCGCGCGCCAGGTCGTGCACCACTGCTGCCACCATCTCCCGCAGTCGGCGGAGCTCGCCCGCGGTGAGGCCGAGCTCGTAGCTGTGGTGATGGCCCGCCCTGGACAGCGCCGACCATGCGTAACCGGCCCGGGCGGCGATGTGCCGGCCAGCGTAGCGGTCAAGGACGAGAAATTGGGGCGACCGGGCGCGCATCGAAACGATCTCCGGGCGCGACCGCAGCCAGTAGTCGTCCATCGCGGTCTCCAACGCTAGCCGGAGCAGCCAGGCGCAGGCGCGCGGCCAGGCGCCACGCGTACCGCGCATGACGCTGGTCAGCAGCTGGTCGGCGGTGTCCAGGCAGCTCTGCGCCGCGGCGGCGGTCGGAGTGGTCATCGCAACTCCTCGACGAGGCGGCGGCAGTCACGGACGAGCACCTCAAGATCGAACGTTCCGGGCTTGTGTACGCCCTGCTTGCAGGCCTGGAACGCGTCACCGGCCCACCCGCCGAACTTGTTGAGCCGGCTGAGAACCTTGCCGCCCTGGTGCAGGTCACCGAAGAGCGCCAGGGCGGCCACCTGGTTGAGTGTCAGTGCCTTCTCGATGAGTTCCTCGACGTCGCCGTGCCGTTCGCCGCGGCTGATGCGCTCCCGTCGGATCCGCTCGTGGCACGCCGCCTCCAACGCCGACCGGCAGAAGCCGGACACCAGCGGGTAGCGGGCGTTGTCGGCCAGCCCCTCCGCCTTGAGGATCGCGGTGGCATCGTTGAGGTACCGCTCGGTCGGGTCGCTGTTCTTCCGGATCTCAATTACCGACTCGTCGCGCCGGGTGACCGCCCAGATGGTGGCCTCGATGCGCAGCCGGCGGATCGCTTCCGGTAGCCGGTTGTCGTGGGTGAACACCACGACCTGCCGGGTCTGCGCCAAGCCGGCCAGCACCTGCGCCAGGCCGTCGACCTTCGACGGGTCCATGCTCTGCACCGGGTCGTCGATGATGACGAACCGGAACGGGCTGTCGTCGGCGCAGGCGCGGGGCAGGAACACGGACAGGCCGAGCGCCTGGAGCTCGCCCTGGCTCATGACCGCCATCGCGGATGTCGTGGTGCCGTCGACCTTGGCCGGGAAGGAAATCTTGCGGCGGGTGTTGGTGCCGTCGAGCCGCATCCCACTCAGCTCGACGTTGCTCTCCTGACGCAGCTCGTCCCAGATCTCCTGTGAGTGCTGGGCGAAGGGCTCGAACCGCTGGTCGCGCAGCGCGATGATCGCGCTCCGCAGCCAGTCGCGGGCGGCGTTGACCCGCTTCAGCTTCGCGTCGTTCTCGGCGCCGGTGCGGGCCCGGTTGAGCCAGTCCTGCAACGAGGCGGCATGCTCACGCCAGGCGTCGTGGCGCTGCCGCAGCCAGGCGCTCGTCTCGTCCTGCACCGCCGCGAACGCCTCGACCAGCGGCGGATACGCCGCCCGTAGGTGCGCCGCGAGTTGCTCGGCGGTGAGTTCGGCAGCGGGGGTGCGCAGCTCGTCGGCCTTGGTGCGGAACCGCTTCACCGCCTCGGGCTGGTCGAGGGCGGCGGCCATCGCCTCCAGGTCGTCGGCGCTGACCCGCCGGTCGAGATCGAGCAGCCGCGCGGCGCGGGACTGCGCGTCCTGCAGCCGGCGGTGCGCCTGGTCAACGGCGACGGTGTCGCGCTGAAGCTGATCCAGAGTGTCGCCGGCGCGAGCGCGCCAGGCGGCATCCAGTGCTCCGCTGCCGCAGACCGGGCAGGGGCTCTCGCCGTGCTCGTCATGAAAGGCGACGGCCATGCGGAGCACTTGGGCCGTCTGGTCCGCGGTGCCGGCGCGGGTGGTGGAGAGCTCCGCGTTCTGGGCCGTCGCAGCGGCGAGCTCGTTCGCAACCTCGATGGCGTACCCGTGGTCGGGGAGAGCGACGGCGACCACGCGGCGGGCCGCCACGGCGAGCGGGTCGTTGGTGTCGCTTCCGGCGTCGGCGAGTAGCTGGTCGAGAGCGTCGAGATCGACGGTTCGCTTCGCCAGGAGCGCGGTGATGGCCTGCGCCCGATGGTCGTCGACCCCGACGAGCGCCGTACGCAGCGCATCGCGCGCCGTCTTGACCGACGTGATCTGCTCGTTGAGCTCCCGTCGGACCCGCATCAGCCGCTTGTCCGCCTCGACGACCGGATCCATGCCGAGGATCGGTGCGAGGGCGTCGAAGAGGCCACTGGGGGTGGAGGTGACGAGGCGGCCGAGATCGCTCGCGGTGAGGAAGGGGCGGTACGTGTCGAGTGGCTCGCGCCAGCCCAGCTCCGCCGTCTCCGTGTAGCGCTCACCGTCGTCCGTCAGGACGCTGCCGATGCCCTGGTGGGCCTGGGTGTGTTCGTCGTGCCAGTTTCGTCGTACGCGAATGGGCTTGCTGGCTCCCTCGGCGCGGAGCTGCACCTCGACCTCGCACGGCGACCCGCAGTGCAGGTTGCGCCAGCCGTCCTTGAAGACGCTGTTGCGGTCGGCCCAGCGGGCGCTGTCGCCGGTGAGGGCGAGCTCGACGGCCTCCGCATAGCTGGACTTGCCGGAGCCGTTGCGGCCGACAACGAGGGTGAGCCCGGCGTGCGGCTGGAGCCGAAGAGCCTGTTATGGACCGACGCCCCGGAAGCCCGCGACGGTGATGGACTCCAAATAGAGCGGTCGCGGCCGTGAGCGGAGGGCGGGGTCCCGCTGCGGGAGGTCGACGGCCTCGCCGGCGAGGACTCCGTCGAGGGCGGCGTCGCCGACGTAGGCCGCAAGGACGAGGTCGATTACGTCGTCGGCCACGTTGCTCTCAGCCAACCGGTCGAAAACCTGGTCAAGTAGGGATTGGTCCCAGGCCATGCGGGTCTCCCTTCCAGGCGTAACCGTAAGTAGTGTTCCCCGTGTCAACAATCCTGGTTACGGGGGATTGCTGGGAAACACTGGAACTTGTAGCATGCTCGATGTGGCTGAGTCCATAGAGAACCTCGAACGTCGGATCGATGACCTGCGGGCGGCGGTCCGGCGGGCGGTCGTGGCACGCGACCAGGCCCGAGCCCGGGCCCTGCGCGCCGAGCTAAGGTCCGCCGAGCGCGATTGGGAGCGGGCCCTCACCGACCTGGCTGACGACACGCCGGACGCCGGTCAGCCAACGGCGAGTGAGGCGCCACTGGTGTCGGTGCGCGATCAGGTCCACCACGCTCTCACGCTCCTGTCCGCTCCCACCGCGCCGAAGCTCATCGCCGAGGTGCACAACGCCTTTTTCGGCGCCGCCGGTCCTGGCCTCGCCGCAGCCAAGCTGACCCACCTGCGACGCGACGAGGAACGCTCGTTTCGCACCGCGCGGCACTCTCGGCCCTACTACCTCTGTTCGGCGCTGACCGCCGAGCACCTCGCGCCGGCCCGTGGCCTGCTCGGCGTGTCAACCTGGCCGCTGGAGCGGCGCATCATCGGCCCGCTCAGCCCCCGGGTGGACTTCCTGACTGCCGCCATCAAGGTCGCCGAGCAGGTCGGGCGCATGCCGGAGCGGACCCTCACGGTGGCCCGCCTGCTGCGCCGGTTCGCCACCAGCATCCCCGGCGCGGTCGACGGGCACGAGGCCGCGGACCCGGCGATCGTCATCAAGGCCGCTCATGCCGAGCTGGAGGTGCACGCCGACGCCGACCGGGTGAAGCGCGTCGCTGCGGCGGACCGCGCGCGAGCCCAGCTCGACGAGGCGGAACAACTCTTCGGTAGCCGGCTGAGGGTCATCAGGGGGTTGGCATGAGCAGCACCAGCCAGCGGCTGGCCGCGATCCGGGGCGGCGTCGAGCCCGCCCGGCACAACGCCCGCACCATCGCTGCCCTCACCGGCAACCCGGGCTGCGCCCGCCGCGCCGTTCTGGACTGCGCCGGGGTCGACAAGCAGCGCCTCGCCGCGTACGTCGACTACCCCGCCCGGTTCGGCCAGTCGCAGTTCGCCATCATCCGCGGCAACGTCTTCGAGGCGCAGGTCAAGGCCAACGGCTGCGCCGAGCTGCTCAGCCTGCTCCGCGACCTGCTCGACCTGAGCGTCCCTGAGGTGTCCTACGACGACCTCGAATCGGTGGCGGGCCGGGAGAGCCAGGACGTGCGCTACTCCCGAGCGAAGGCCCTGCTGACTCGGGCCGCGGCCCAGGCAGACGGCGCTGGCACGCTCTTCGACCACCCGCTGCTGCGGCTCGAGGTCGCCGGTCAGCAGGCCTACCTGGAACCCGACCTGATCGCGTTCCAGCACGACGGCCTCTTCCACGTCGTCGAGATCAAGTCGTTCGCCGTCATCGACGGGCAGGCCGACTCCGGCAAGGTAGCCGCCGCAGCCACCCAGGCCGCCGTCTACGTGCTCGCCATGCGGGAGATGCTCGGTGAGGCCGGCTACGACCCGGAGGTCGTGTCCCACGACGTGGTCCTGGTCTGCCCCCGGGACTTCTCCAACCAGCCGATGGCCGTCCGGGTCGACGTGCGCAAGCAACTCGCCGTGGTACGCCGGCAGCTCACCCGGATGACCCGCGTCGACGCCCTGCTCGCCGAGTTGCCCGCCGACCTGACCTTCGACCTGGCGCCCGACGACAAGGGCGTGCCCACCCGCTCGCCCGCCTCGCTCATCGCCGCCCTTGAAGAGGTCGAGGCCCGGTACTCGCCGGAGTGCCTGGCCAGCTGCGAGCTGGCGTACCTCTGCCGGCACGAGGCCCGGGGCTGCACCGGCGCCCTCGGCAAGGCGGCTCTGGAGGAGATGGGCGGCATCGACCGGGTGGAGACGGCCCTCGCTATCGCCCGTGACCAGCGGGCGCCCGCCGCGGACCAGCACGAGGCCGCGGAACTGCTGCGGGCCGCCGCCCGACTGCGGGCCGAGCTGATCAGCGGGGTGGCCGGATGACCACCCTCACCACCCTGGCGCGCGCCGAAGCCGTTGTCGAAGGCCGCGCGCAGCGGGCCACCCTGGTCCGCCACGTGCACGTCGCCGAGCGGCCCCTGGTCTTCATCCCGCTGACCATGGCCGGTGAGGCGAACGCGCCGCTCGCCGCGATGGTCGGCGACGACCCGGACGCCCCGACGCTGCTGATCGTGCCGCAGCCGCGGAACCGGGATCAGCGCTTCGCCTTCGCCGCCGAGCTGGCCGCTGTCGTCCTGCCGTACATCGACAGCTTCCGCGGTGAGCTGGAGGCGGTGTCGGTGAATCGGGGCAAGGACATCCGCATCCGGTACGCCGACGCGCCCCAACTGCTCCTGCCCAACCCGGGCGGCGCCGGCTTCACCCGCCTCTTCGGCCGCTCCACCCGGTTCCGGCGCACCGACGGCGACTACCCGCTGCACCCGTCGGTGCCGCTGCTCGGCCGCTGGCTGACCTACTTCGCCGAGCGGGCCGAACATCCCGGCTCCTGCTCGCTCGTCGCGATGACGCGGGCGCTGACCCTGCACTGGGCGACCGGTCAGAGCCCGCTCGAGGACGCCCAGCTCGCCGCGCTCCTGGCATGGATCGCACCGCCGGACGGCCTGACCGGCGCACAGGCGGCGGCCGCCGCCGAGGACCCTGTAACCTGGCCGCCGCCTGGCCCGACCACCGACCCCAGCTTCGACAACGAGGTCCTGGCGCCGGCGATGACCGCGTACCAGCGGGCGGTCAGCACCGACTCGCTGGTCGACCGGAGACGCGCCGAGCTGGAGGACCTCCTGCGGTCGCAGCTCGAGCCGACCTGGCGGCTGATGTGGCAGGGAGTGTCGCTGCTCCGCGAGTTGCCCGTCGGGTCCCGGGTCGCCGGGCGCTGGGCTGAGGACCGCGACGCCTTCACCAACTTCACTGAGTACGTCGACGGGGGCGGTTTTCCGCAGGCCCGCCGGGACGGAGCGGTGGCGGCGGCCAAGCGGCTGCACCGGCTCGAACGGGCCCAGGCGTCGTACGACGTGCAGCGCGCCTACGACGATCCGATGGTGATGGCCGACTACCGGCTCACCGGCGAGGCGTTCGTCGGCGAGGTGACCGCGGCCGACCCGACCCGGGTGGACAGCAGCGGCAAGAAGCGGGTCCTGCGCCCCTGGATCACGGTCACCACGGCCGACCCCGTGCTGGTCACCCCGGGTACGAAGCTGTTCTCGCCGGACCGGCCCGGCAACCAGAAGGCGACGGTCGTCTCGATGGCCCGCAACGACGACGGCAGCGCCGAGGTGGTGCTGGAGCTCGCCGGCGGAATGGGGTCGTCGCTGACCCCGCCGCCGGGCAGCGTGCCTGGGGTGGGGGAGCGGCTCTGCTACACCACGCTCACCGACACGTTCTTCCCGGCCGGCGCCTTCCCGACGCGGGAGGAGACGCCGTGGACACACGGCGGACCGCCCGCACCCTTCGACGACGGTGCTCCGACCGCCGAGGACGCACGCGAGGAGTGGTCATGACCGGCTTCAGTACCCCTGCGGAGCAGGCGGAGCAGGTGATCACCGACGTCCTGGCCGATCTGCGCTCCGGCAAGCATCTCGGCGTGGTGGTTGACTCGCCGCCCGGGGCCGGCAAGTCGACCCTCGTGGTACGCGCCGCCATCGAGCTGGCCCGGGCCGGCGAGCCGCTGATCGTCATCGCGCAGACCAACGAGCAGGTCGACGACCTGGTCGACCGGCTCGCCCAGAAGGCGCCGGACCTGCACATCGGCCGGCTCTCGGCGAACGACTACACGGCGAGCGAGCGGATCAAGCAGTACGGGACGGTCCGGGTCGCCGCCAAGGTCGCCGACCTGGGCGGCCCCTCCGTCATCATCGGTACGGCCGCGAAGTGGTCGATGGTGTCGGAAGGTTGCTGGCCCTGGGCGATCGTCGACGAGGCCTACCAGATGCGGTCCGATGCCCTGCTGCGCGTTGCCGCCAGATTCGAGCGGGCCCTGTTCGTCGGCGACCCCGGCCAACTAGATCCGTTCTCTACCGTCGAGACCGAGCGGTGGACTGGCCTGACCTGGGATCCGATGCAGTCGGCGGTGGCGGCGCTGCTACGGCACAACCCGGAGCTGCCGGTGCACCGGCTGCCGGTGTCCTGGCGACTGCCGCCCTCGGCGGCGCCGGTGGTGGCCGAGGCGTTCTACCCGTTCACCGGTTTCCAAGCCGGCACGACCGCCGGCGAGCGGTCGCTGTCGTTCGCTACCTCGGGGTTCGGTCACGGTCCGGTGGACGCGACCGTAGAGATGGCCGCGTCGACCGGGTGGGCGCTGTATGAGCTGCCGGCACGGCACACCCTCCGGACGGACGCGGAGGCGGCAACTGCCTGTGCGGCGTTGGCGCGGCGGGTGTTGGAGCGGGGAGCAGTCGCCGTCTCGGAACGCGAGCCGGGCGGCGCGCCGGTCACCGCAGACCGGATCGCCGTCGGTGCCGCGCACCGCGACCAGGTCGCGGCCATCCGCGCGCAACTCAGTGAGGCGGGAGCGGGCATCACCGTCGACACGGCCAACCGACTCCAGGGCCGCGAGTACGACGTGACGATCGTGCTGCACCCGCTGTCGGGGCGGCGGGACGCGACCGCGTTCCACCTGGAGTCGGGGCGGCTCTGCGTTCTGACTTCCCGGCACCGGCAGGCATGCATCGTGGTGGCGCGGGCGGGGATCGTTGAGCTGCTCGACGCCCATCCCTCGACAGAGCCGGTGCACCTCAACGCCCCTGTCAAGTTCCCCGACGGCTGGGAGGCCAACCAGTCCGTCCTGGCTCATTTGTTGGCCCACCGAGCAAAGAGCTGACGGTGGCGATCCGCTGCAATAGATCATGGGCGTAGAACGAGGCTGCTGACGAGGGACGTCGGTGCGAGGGTTCGGCGAGCACGGGTCACGAGGATGCCGATCACAGGGTGGCTTTTGTCCCCAGCCGGATCAAAGGTTTGCTCGCTGGAAACTGACTCCGGCTGCGGGGAACGCGTCCCGCAGGGCAGAGAGGGTTGGCTCGGTGTTGCGTCCCCACATTTTGCGCACCACCCAGGTCATGCCGTCCTCGACCATCGCCTGACCGGTGAACCAGCGGCTGACCTCCACCCCGGGGTACTGCTCAGCTAGCGCGGCCTGAACCTCCTCGTCACTGTGGTGCTCTCCCTCGAGAGGCCGGAAGCGCCCTGGAGTGAGGACCTTCCCAATGGCCGCGGCAGTCACCCCACGATCTACCAGCTTCTCGATCATCAGCCGCACCGTACGGCGCTTGTTCTCGTCCGGCAGTACCTGACCATCCACGATGATGTGGTAGCGCGTCCACTCCCGGCCGTCGGTGCTGCGCCGCTCCTGCTCGGTGACCTTTCGGCCCACCCGGATCTGATAATCGGCGGCCTCGGGGAGCGGGATGACCTGCTGGATGTCCAGCAGGACCCGCCCATCGATCTCGTAAGGAATCAGCCGGACACAACGCACGTCCATGCCCTCGAAGCGGTTCAGCCACAGCACCGCGGTAGTGAGTTCCCGGCCGAAGTCCGCCGAGACGAGCAAGATTCGCACGTCGGAGGAGATGATCGGTGCGTCGTCGCTGTCGCTCAGGTCCAGCCAGCTGATGAGCTCGGTCCGCGCGTTGACATCCGCATCCGGTCGCACCTTCGACAGGTGCACCTCAAAGGCGGCGACAACCTCGTCGAAGCTCATCGCGGACACCATCGCGGCGTACCGCAGAGCTTGCAGCTCCATGTGGCCGCCGTCGTCGGTCCGCTTCAGCTCGATGACCACCAGGTGCCCGGCCTTGTCCACTGCGAGCAGGTCGATGCGACGGCGGGAATCCTCCCAGTTCCCGAACTCCTCAGCGATGACGAGCAGGTCCGGGCTGAGCACAGCGATGTCGTCGCGGAGAAGCCGCTGCAAATCGTTACGCTCGTAGATGCCGAGAGCCGCGAACCGTCCGGCGTCATGCCGGCGTAGCCGGTCCCCATGGATCTCGTACAGCGGCATGCGTCCTCCTTAGTGTGCCTAGGAAATGAGGGAGGGCAGGCCGCCAGCGGCGGCCACCGCTTGGCGGAGGCGGAGCTGAGCAGCGATGAACCACTCGACGTAGTCGTCCCACTCGTCGGTGTTCCCGATGTCGCCTTCTCGATATTCGGCGATTCGGCACCCCTTCCTGCCGGTCAGTGGCTCGAAGGACAGGGTCGCCGGGTAGACCGGTTCGAGCTTCGACTGTGCCGCCGCGAAGCGAGTGTCATTGACGGCCGGATCGGGGTGCTGGAAGAAGATCTCGCTGGACAACCGGGCGCGCCCGAACGTGCAGGCGTAGGACACACCGCTCATGCCGCTCGGCAACGAGTACCAGTTCTGCGGATACCCCTTGGTTGAGGAGGTCCACTGGAGCTGGCGCTCCCCCATAGCCGCCAAAAGCGTGGTCCAGAACGACTGGTAGGCCTGGTTGCGGCCGCTCGTCGCGGCGTCGTGGGTGCTCGCCCGTACCCTCTTGCCCCAGTCGTTGGGCTGCACGACCAAGCGCATGAGCGGTGCGGGAACCGACTGGCCAATGCGTACGGCGCTGATCTCGATGCCGAAAAAGCGGGTGTTCTCGTCAGTCCTGATGTTCAACCAGTCCAGGGCCGCGCGATGCTCCTCCCGGAAGCTGGTCGCGATCCACACCACGTTCACTGGGTCGGTCCCGCCCGCGTAGGTGAGAAGTTGGCCCAGATGGTTGTGGTCCGTTCTCTCCAGCTGGTTCTCGATGATCACCGTCTCGTTGGTCGCCTCGTCGATGCCGATGAGGTCCAGCGAAAAACCGCCCACCGGGTGCTCCGCGGCCGAAAGTGCCAGCTCCATTCCCAGCACATCACCGAGAACCTCGGCGTTGGCGAGCAGCCACGGAGTGAAGGTGTGCGCCTCGTGCTTCCAGACGTCGCGGACCTCGACGCTGTCGAGCTTGCCCAGCGCGGGTAGACCGTTTGTCGTGTCCACTGTCGTCATGTCGCAGACCGTATCGGTCTCCAGCAGGCGGGCGCTGCCCCAGTCGGGGATGCTCTCAAGCTGGCCGGTCGATCACCACTGCGTGACCGGCGGGACTGTTACAGCACCCGCCCGGATCAACCACCTGCCCACCAGGCTGACCAGCGTCAACGCCGTCCGGGACCTGGTTGTGGCGCTGTGTGAGTCTCTCGGTCAGGTTGCCGCCCTCGACTTCGGCGAGACCACCCTCAGTGAGAAGAGCCGGCAGCACTTCCGCCGCCGGGTCTTGTGCGGTGCCCGGCTCGGAGTGCGGCGGGCGATCCCGACCCGCGCCACGGGCCCCCGGATCGTGCGGGACCGCGGGGGGAGGGCCCGTGCCGGTAGCGTCCGGGAATGCCCGACACCACGCTCGACGACTTGCTCGGCGGCTTTACCGCTCCCAAGCCGTACACAATGGATGCCGCCGCCGGCGCTCCTCACGCGCCCGGCGTGCACGTGGTCCTCGATCGCGGCACGGTCGTCTACGTCGGCTACACCGGGAACCTGCGCAACCGCCTCCGGCAGCACGTGACGGGAAACCGCGACTCATCGGTGCTGCACGAGCAGGTCGGCCAGCTGCTCGACAAGCCCGGCCACGAAGCGTCCGCCGCCGACATCGGCGACTGGCTGGGCCGGTGCGAGATCCGCTGGCAGGAGACCAACGACCCGAAGGGTACGAAGGAAGCCCTGGTCCTGGATCTCAATCCCCGCTTCAATCGGCAGGTACCGAAGCCGCGCCGCTGAAGACGCGGCGTCCTCTTCCGCTGCCGGCCGAGGCAGGGCCACTGGGCCTTCAGGCCTGTTTGCCGCCCGCCGCGCCGACACGCTCCGCCGCCGTGCCTGCCGAGTCGGTGGCATTGGCTCTCGCCGGCCGACGTTCCCGAGCTGGGCAGGTCCCGGCAAAGTCCTCAGGTGATGCCGAGTAGGGCCAGCCAGCTGGCCAACCCACTCACCCCGGTGCTGGCCGCCTCGGCGGCTGTCGGGGGCGTGGTGGCGGTTGGCGGCGGCGATGTTGGTGATGCCGGCGGTGCAGATGGCGCCGATGGCGGCGTTGCGGAGGGCGGCAAATGACCTGAGGCCCGGTGCCGGTGCGGATCTGGGAGCGGTCTTCGCCGTAGGTCACGTCGCGGACCCAGTGGACTTTGGTTTCGACCGACCAATGGTCGCGGGTCCAATTGGCCAGGTGGGCGGGTTTGGCCTAATGCACGCGTAGGTCGATGATCGCGAAGACGGTTTCGGTGGTGCGCCCGGTTTCTGATCTTTCCTCCGACCCCACAAGGAAACTCTATACACATTGCCGCCACCTGTAGCGGATTCCTTGGCTGGGGTTCATGCGGTCCGTTACATGACGTAGTCGGTTTGGAGATAATGCCTGGTCAGACGACTACCTACCGTCAACCCGTCATCACGAACGGCCTGGGCGTCGGCGTCGTAACACCCGCCGCCCAGGTCTCAGACGGGAGAAACACATGCGTACCAAGAAACAAGCCCGGCGGTTCGGTGCCCGAGCGTCCGTACTCGTGCTCAGTCTTGTCGTGGCCGGAGCGGTGCTCGCCCCGGCGAGCCCGGCGTCCGCCGCGGTCCCCGGTCTGGTGAGGGTCTCCGTGACCAGCGTCAGCAACTCGGCCGACTTCCACAGCGCCAGGGCGACCTGCCCGGCCGGGAAGGTGCTGACTGGTACGGGCTACGAGTTGAACGGTGTGACCGGCGAGGGCATCGTCGACGACCTGCGCCCCAACGGCGGCCCGGCCGCCGCGCCGACGGCGGTCACCGTGGGCGCGTACGAGACGGAGGCGTTCGCCGGCAACTGGTCGGTGACGGCGTACGCGATCTGTGCCAACCCGGTGCCGGGTCTGGTGCGGGTCTCCACGACCAGCGTCAGCGACTCCGCCGACTTCCACAGCACCACGGCGACCTGCCCGGTCGGGAAGGTGCTGACCGGTACGGGCTACGAGTTGAATGGCGTGACCGGCGAGGGTGTCGTCGACGACTTCCGCCCCAACGGAGGTGTCGCCGCGGCGCCGACCTCGGTCACCGTCGGCGCCTACGAGGCGGACGCCACCGCCCTGAACTGGTCCGCGACCGCGTACGCGATCTGCGCCAACCCGCTGCCGGGCCTGGTGCGCGCGTCCACGGTGGGCACCAGCAACTCCCTCGACTTCCGCAGCGTCGTCGCGACCTGCCCGATCGGGAAGGTGATGACCGGGGCTGGCTACGAGTTGAACGGGGTCACCGGCGAGGGCATCGTGGACGACTTCCGCCCCAACGGTGGTCCGGCCACCGCGCCGACGTCGGCCGCCTCGGGTGCGTACGAGGAGGACGCGTTCGCCGGGAACTGGTCCGACACTGCGTACGCCATCTGCGCGACGGCGTAGTAACCACTCATCCGGTGCAGCCGCCGCGCGCATTCGCGGGGCGGCTGCACCGGTGACGTGTCAGGTCAGGAGCCGCCCTGGCGGTGCACCCGCCCCTCCCGGGCGACCGTGGAGCGGCCTTGGTCGCGCTCAGTTCCGGCGGAGCCGGTCGCGGTACGGCGGTGCCGTTGGTCGGGCGAGTGCTCCATGGGCGAGCCCTGGCGGCCCGGAGCGCCGCTGCCCGGATGCCGCCGGCCTCGTGCCGACTCGCCGCCGCTGTCGTGTTTGTTCTGCTTGTGGCTACCCATGCACCGCGCGTACCCGGTCGCTCGGCGGCTAGTCCTGAGCCCGGTCGGGGCCGTGGTGGCGGGCAGAGCAGCTCGACAAACACCAGTTGGGCAACCCAGTCGGCGGGCGCGGGTGTCCGGTGGACGAGCTACTCGACCTGGTGAATAGTCGGTGGCCGCGTCGGGCCCGGAATGTAGGGGGACCGGCTGAGCTGGAGCAGCCCGGCCTTGCGCGCGTATGAGGGGAACTCCGCCCCGGTGCACGGCAGTCGATGCTGTGTCTCGCGTAGTGCGTCGATGATGGCACCGGCGTTGACTTCTGTGAGCCTGCCGGACCGGCATCTATCCGCGAGAAGCCATATGGTGCCGTGCACCTCCAGGCCGTAGGCGCGGGCGACCCTGGTGGCGGTGCGGTCGTCCGTGACTGCCGTACCGCCGTGCATCTCCGCCGCAGCGAAGACGCTCGCCTCGCCGACGTCTCGTCTGTCGGCGCCGATGCGGCGTACCCAATCCGAGAAGCAATGGATCTCGGCGATCGTGTCGAGTGCGATGACGTCGATCCAGGCCAGCCTCAGTGCCGCCGTGAGAGCGGGCTCCCGCTCGGCACTGGTACGAAGCTCGTCGAGTACGACGGCGGTGGTAGCGGCACGCCTTCCGACAAACATGTCCGCCAGCACGGGGCTCGCTGTCCCGAGCTGCGGGGCTCACGGTGTCAGGTCTGTCTCATCGCGCGCGGGCAGATCGTCCAGTCCGATTTGGCCATGCAGGAGTTCGACCGCGCGGGCGTCCGATACGAGATGCCGACGCCATGCCTCCATGACGGCATGTGAGTAACCCGGCGGTACGCGAATGGCGTCCAGATCTGGCTGGGGCGCCCAGCCGACCGCGTCCATGATCTCCGCCCGGGTTGGCGTGGTTCGGCTCCAGCGGGCCGATGTCATATCGAGCCACCCAGCTCGTTCCGCCTGGCGTAGCGCCAGCGACCACGATGTTCGGTAGTGCGCGGTGAGCCGGATCATCTCTTCGCGAGAGGCTGGCCGGTTGCTGACATCTCCGAACGCGGCGACCGGGAGGAGGAGTTCGGCGGCGAAAGCGTTGATCAGGCTTTCGCGGTCGGCGCGGGACACGTGCACGGCCAGATCGCTGGAGTATTCGTCGCCCAACACCAGGTGGCCCAGTTCGTGGGCTGCGGTAGCTCGACGTCTTCCGGGATCTCCCTCGCCGCTGACGACCGACACCGCCAGGTCCCCGTCCACCATCGATGCGCCTTCGCCGGGCAGGTCGCTGACGAGGACGTACTGGCCGCTGCGTTCGCAGAACCCCATCAGGGTGTCGATGGGCTCTGTGCCGATACCGCGGATGTCGCGCAGCCATTGAGTAGCGGCGCGGGCATCCTCGTCGGAGGTGACGCTGCCCTCGTATCGAACGGGGTTGACGAGGGTGAGGGTGCCGGCGTCAAGGAGTTGACGGACGTCCCTGAGCCAGGAGGCGAGCGTGATCTCCAGCCGTTGAGAACGCCTCGCCACGTCCGTGTCGTTGTCCTCGGCGAGAAGTTCCGAGCGGCGCGAGATCACCGCGGGTCGTCGCTCAAGCAGATGGTCGATGGGTACGTCGAGTGCGGCCGCGAGCCGGATGAGTTCCAATGCGTCCACACGCCGGACACCCGACTCGATTTTAGCGATCATGGTGCGATCCAGGCCGAGCTGAGCACCCAGTTCGGCCTGGGAGAGGCCAGCCCCGAGCCGGGTCTGGCGTACCTGCTCGCCGACCGTCGTCCAGTCGCCGGTTTCGGTCATGGTGCGATAATCGCACGCCCTTCTGCTCCGCGTCTCCACCGCAGCTAATTAACGTTTGCGAGATCGGATGGTGGTTCACGCCCCTCGATACCCCGATATGGCGTCAGCGGTCAGCGTGTGGGAGTGCCCAGCCCTAGCGTTCGGGCGAGGAGATGCCTGCCTGCGGCGGGTTGCTCCGCGATTCGAGGGAGGCAGTCATGACGATGGCCGGCGAATTGACGTTGCCGGGGGTACAGGCTCCGATCACCGTCCATCCGGACCGTGGCGGGCGGCGTTGCCACCGGACGCGTGGCCTGACAACTTCCCGTTGAGCGGCGACATCTGGCGGCGTGACGTCTTCGCGGTGTCCGATGCCTACCGGGCGGGTTCCGCAAGCCCTCGGCAACTGCTGACCGCCGTGCTGATGTGGGGCTACGGACCCATCGGGTACGGGCCGTGGCGCGCCGCGAAGTCTGTCGACGCCGATCCGGAGGGCCGGCGCCTGGCCCACGCCCTTGAAGAGGTGTCCGCGTCAGCTCCAGATGAGGACGCGCTGCGTACGGCGTACCGCCGCTTCCGCGACCCCAACCACGCTCGCCTGCCGTGGTTGGGGCGGGCTTGTTCACGAAGATCCTCTACTTCGTCGGCTACCGGCGAGGGGCGGTCGGTGTGCAGCCGCTGATCCTCGACCGCGTGGTCGCCAGCCACATCCCCGCCGAGGCCGGCGTCGGTCGCCGAAACGGCTGGTCGTCCGAGGAATGGCTGGCGTATCTGCGGTGGGCGGCCGAGCAGGCGCAGGCCAGAGGCATTGAACCGGACGCGGTCGAGATGGCCGTCGGCGACAACCGCTGAGGCGGCTACGACACAGCGCGGAGGCGTGCGTCGAGGGCGTCGAGGTCGGGGACGAACCAGATGTGGTCGGCCCGGTTCGACTCGTGCACCAGGGCGCGCAGCGCCGAGCTCTCCGCCAGGTGAGCCGAGATGTCGCCGACCACGGCCAGCCGCAGCCGGTAGTTCACGAACTTCTGCATCACCTCGCCGGCGAAGCGGGTGCCCAGCGAGAAGAAGCGTTCGTCGAACCGGCTGGCCGGCATGGCCACCACCTGGGCGCCGAGGAAGGCTGCGCCGATCAGGTCCAGCGCGTCCTGTTCGGTGGCTATCGGCGGGCCGGCCGGGTCGCAGACCAGCACCTGCACGCCGACGCGTTCCTGGACCTCGTCAGGCATCGTTGACCTCCCGGTCGAACAGGCCGTTGTCGGCGTTGAGTACGGCGTCGAGCAGGTGCAGCAGCTCGGCGGTGGCGGCGGGATCGCCCAGGATGATGATCTTCAAGCGGTGCCGCTCCTCGTCGTGCACGGTCTGCACCCGTAGCGGGTTGGCCGGGTCATGGCCAGTGTTGGCGCTGGCGAGCATGAGCGTGCCGAGTCGGTCGGCGGCGGCCCGGTCGACGCCGTCGACCTGCATGATGCTCGACACCTCCGCCGGTCCGGCGGTCGTGGTGGCGGTGCGGGTCTGCCCGGTGAACGCGTCGAGGTCGCTGGCGGAGATGCGGTACTGCTTGCCGATCCGCACCGCCCTCAGCCGGCCGGACCGGATGTAGCCCCGCACCGTGCGCACGTGCAGGTCGAGCCGGTCGGCGACCTGCTCTACCGAGTACATGTCTTCCTTCATCACTCCCTACCCTACCTCAACAGGGAAGGTTAGGGAGTGATGGGGAGTGCGCCCAACGGCATCAGCTCCAGAGGCGCCTGCGGAACACCAGCGCCGCCGTCGACGGCGGCCTCAGCAACGACCCGGAAAGCAGCCGACCGTTGTCGGACGGTTCCAGTACCGTCTGGAAACCATGGACGCGCGGCTCGGCGACGCCATCATCGGGCGGGATCATCCCGCGGGTCTGCTGCGCGCTGAGCTGGATCGGGCCGCTACCAGCCACGGCGGTCTCGTCCTGGTCACCGGCGAGCCGGGCATCGGCAAGACGACCCTGGTCACGGCGGCGGCCCGGGAGGCCCGGCAACGCGGCGCGCTGGTGCTCGGTGCCGCCTGCTGGGATTCCGACAGCGCCCCCGGCTACTGGCCGTGGGTGCAGGTGCTGCGCGGTCTGCAACGCTCCGCCGACGACTGGGCGGTGGCGCGTTCGGCCGCGGAGCCGGCTCTCGCGGCCCTGCTCGGCGAGGCCGATACCAGCAGCGAGCAGGCCGGCCGCACCGCGAGCTGGGCCGGCGTTGACACGGGCGGGGACATCGGCGACCGCGAGGCTTTCGCCCTGTACGACGCGGTGACCGCCGCGCTGGTCGCGGTCTCCCAGGAGCGGCCGGTCGTGGTCGTCCTCGACGACCTGCACTGGGCCGACCCGGCCTCGCTGCGGCTGCTGGGGTTCGCCGCGCAGCACACCTGGTTCGAACGGCTGCTGCTGATCGGCACCTACCGCGACGCGGAGGTCGAGTCGGGCGAGCACCCGTTGCGCCCGCTGCTGATGCCGCTGGTCACGAAGGCGACCACCATCACCCTCACCGGCCTGTCACGGGACGAGGTGGCCGCGCTGATGGCGCGTACCGCCGGGCGGGAGCCCGACGCCGGTCTGGTCGACGAGGTGCACCGCCGTACCGGGGG
This sequence comes from Micromonospora sp. NPDC005173, assembly GCF_040608515.1. NCBI lineage: Bacteria > Bacillati > Actinomycetota > Actinomycetes > Micromonosporales > Micromonosporaceae > Micromonospora > Micromonospora sp. NPDC005173. The sequence goes on along the minus strand of NZ_JBEXIK010000039.1, from coordinate 12,073 downwards.
CAATCCGTTCTTCATCGAGCAGACCGCCCGGCTGTGGCGCGCCGATGGTGCGGGAGGCACGATCGCACCCGGCGTACGGGAGGCGGTCCGGCGTCGGCTGGCCCAGTTGCCCACGGCCGTCGTCGAGGCGCTCACGGTCGCCGCCGTGTTGGGCCGGGAGTTTCACCGTCAGGTCCTGGCGGCCAGCGTGGCGGCGCCGGCGGCGCAGGTCGACCGGCTGCTCGACCGGGCGGTGACCGCCCGACTGGTGGTCGCCCGGGGTGGCGGCCGCTTCGCCTTCGCCCACGACCTGGTCCGGGAGACGCTCTACGACGGGCTCACCGAGGAGGACCGTCGGGCCCGGCATGCCGACGTCGTCCGGGCGGTCGACGCTCTGGCAGAGCTCACCGAGCGGTTGATCCCGGCCGACCTGGCCCGCCACGCCTACCTGGCCGGCCCGGCGTTCGACCGGGCCCGGGCCACCGAGCTGCTGGTAACCGCGGCACGGGATGCGTCTTCCCGGCTCGCCACCGACGAGGCGAGGGTGCACTTCGGCCGGGCGCTGGAGGTCGTCGAGGACCGGGCACAGCGGGTCCGGATCCTGGTCGAGTTCGGTCAGCTGCGCTACCACCACGCCGGCCGGGAAGAGGCCGGGCAGTTGCTCGCCGAGGCCGCAACGCTGGCCCGCACGCTCGACGACCCGGTCCTGCTGGCCCGCGTCGCTCTCACCGTCAACCGCACCCGCCAGGTGGAGATTGGGCGCTCGGTCGACGGGGTGGAGCTGCTGCGGGAGGCGTACCGGAGGCTGATCGGCGAGCCGGATGGCACCGCGTCGGTCGGCACGTTGATCGCCGACCTGATCACCGCCACCGAGACGATCGCCCGCCGGGGCCGGGACGACGAGACGCTCACCTTCAGCCTGTGGGCCCGCCACGACACCACCTGGGGCTTGGGCACCGCTGGTGCACGGGCGGCGCTGACCGCCGAGATCCGGGACGTGGCCCGCCGCACCGGCGACCGGGAGACCGAGCTGTGGGCCACCTCGCTGCGCTGGGTGGCGCTGCTGGAGCTCGGCGACCCCCGCTTCGTCGAGGAGCTCACCACCTTCGTCACCGCGAGCGAGCAGGACGGCCTGGCCCGACCTCGGATGGCGGCAGCCGTGGACGGTGGGATCATCGCGGCGTTCCGGGGTGACTTCGTCGAGGCCGACGAGCGTTTCACCGTCCTCACCGACGTCGCCGACCCGGGCCACGCCGAGTTCGCGTTCATGGGCCATCACCTGCGTTGGTCCCGGCTATTGCTGCAGGGCCGGTTCGAGGAGGCCGGCACCCTGCTGAACGGGTTGGGTCCCGCCGACTACCCCTACCGGGATCTCCTGCTGGCGATCACCGCGGCGGAGCGCGGTGACGACGAAACGGCGGTCCGGCTGACCGCCGGTATCGAGGCCGCCGACATCCGGTACCCGCGTCCGGTGTCGCCGCTGTGGCTGCGGCTGCGCGCGCAGGCTGCCGCGGCGTCCCGCGACCCGCAGCGCTGCGACGACGCACGAGCCGCGCTGACCCCACACCGTGGAGAGTGGATGGTGGGGCTCTTCGGCTGTGACATCAGCGGTCCCGTCGACCACTGGCTGGCGGTGGTCGACGCCGCGCAGGAGCGCTGGGACGACGCCATCGCCGGTTTCACGGCGGCCCGCGACGCGGCCGACCGGATGGGCGCCCGGCCCTGGGCGCTCATCGCCAACGCCGGGCTGGCGACCGCCCTGGCCCGCCGTGACCAGCCGGGCGACGCCGCGACGGTCGCCGCACTGCGCGCCGCCACAGCCCGGGAGGCCACCGCGCTCGGCATGGCGCAGGTGCTCGACCGGCTCGGCGGCCCGGCACCCACCGACGTTGCCAATCCAGGCCAGGTCATCGGGTCGGGTCAGGCCGTCGCGCCGCGCCAGGTCGTCAAGCCGGACCAGGCCGCCGGGGCAGGCCAGGCCATCGGGTCGCGCCAGGTCCCGCCGGCCGGAGCGCCGGTCGAGGAGTACGAGTTCCGCCGCGACGGGCCGGTCTGGCAACTCGCCTACGCCGGTGCCGTCGTACACCTGCCCGACGCCAAGGGGCTGCACGACCTGCACCTGCTGCTGAGCCGGCCGGGCAGTGACGTCCCGGCGGTCGAGCTGCTCGACCCGGCGGCCGGGCCGGAGTTGGTCGCCGCCCGCCGGATGGGTGGCGACCCGGTCCTCGACGACGAGGCGAAGGCCCGCTACCGACGGCACCTGGCGCGCCTCGACGAGGAGATCGACCGGGCTGCCGTGCGCGACGACGACCAGAAGGTGGCCGAGTTGGACGCCGAGCGCGGCGCGCTGCTCGACGAGCTGCGTGCGGCTGCCGGGCTGGCCGGCCGGAGTCGGCGGCTGGGCGACGAGGCCGAGCGGGCGCGCAAGACGGTCACCGCACGGATCCGGGACACACTGCGCAAGCTCGACGAGCGGCACCCGGCGCTCGCCAGCCACCTGCGCGAAGCCGTCTCGACCGGCAGCACCTGCCGCTACCTGCCGACCCAGCCGCTGCGCTGGCGGCTCTGACGACCGTGAGGCATGGACCCGGCCATCCGAGGGCCGGGATGCCGCGACTGACGCGGGTATCCACGGCCGGCGCAATGCCCGATCGGCGCCGGCCGTGGGTCCGGCTCAGCCCTTGTCAGGGCTGGGGTTCAGGACCCGGGCGAGCCAGTCGGCCTGGGTACGCCGGGCCGCGGCCGAGACGCGGACATGCGGGAACAGCGCCGAGAATCCGTGGAAGCCACCGGCCCACAGGTGCAACTCCGCCTGGCCGCCGGCGGCCCAGATCCGGGTCGCGTAGGTGACGTCCTCGTCGCGGAAGACCTCGGCGGTCCCGGCGTCGATGTAGGTGGTCGGCAGGCCGGACAGGTCGTCGGCCAGCGCGGGTGAGACGTACGCGGAGACGTTCTCGCCGGTGTGCTCACCAAGGCCGCTGCGCCAGCCGAATTCGTTCATCTCTCGGGTCCATACGCCGTCCAGCCCGCTGTACTGACGGCTGGAGGTGGTGGTGTTGCGGTGGTCGAGCATGGGGCACGACAGCAACTGGGCGGCGATGACCGGGGTGCCGAGGTCGCGGGCCATGAGCGTCACCCCTGCCGCGAGGCCACCTCCGGCGCTGGCACCGGCTACGAGGATGCGGGCGGGGTCGATGCCGAGGTCTGCGGCGTTCTCGGCCACCCAGAGCAGGCCGTGGTAGCAGTCGTCGACCAGGGTCTCGCCACTTGCTTCCGGGGCCAGCCGGTAATCCACGGAGACCACGACGGCGCCGAACAGGTCGAGCCATTCCAGCGGGACGTCGATGTTCGAGAAGCGGTCGCCCCACATCATCCCGCCGCCGTGGATCCAGTACACGCAGGGCGCTCCAGCGGCACGATCGGTGGGGCTGAAGATGGACAGCGGGATCTGAGTTCCGTCACCGGCCGGGACGGTGACCTCGCGCCGCTTCACCGCGCGGCCTTCCAGGTGGGTCTCGATCGGCGGTTGGGGGAAGTGGCGCAGCTGCTCGATCGTCTCGGGGCCCAGGGGTGGCATGGGCGGCAGTTCGGCCAGGGGCACGAGCAACTCGGGGTCGATGCCCGGTCGGGGGGTGTTCATCAGGGTCCTCTCGCTGATCAGGGTCGGGGTGCTGGGTGTGGTCGCCGGTTTAGAAGGTCGCCTTGCCGCCAACCGGCACCGCGTCGGTGTACGTCGACTCGCCGGCCAGCAGCGGCTGAAGCTTCGCGACCAGGGCCTGCGCCTGCTCGCCGCCGAAGAACGCGGTGTGCGCCTCGGCGCTGGTCCAGCCTTCGATGACGTGGACGACGTCGGGGTCGGAAGCCGAGCGGGACACCAGGAAGACGAGGCAGTCGTCGTGGGGCAGGGACGGCGCGTCGAGCAACAGCTTGATCAGCTCGTCGGCCTTTCCCGGCTGGGCGGTCATGGTGGCCTGGAACCCGTGCTGGGCAGTCATCGAAGTGTCTCCTCAATCATCGAGCTGCGATCAGCTCGTGGGAAATTGACACTCCAATGGAAGCATCGCCACCAGGGAAAACGTTAGACAGATGCTCTCGGCCTCTTGCCTGATCCTACTGTTGTGGCGAGTATTGGCCTTGTGCTTCAATCGGGCCGTGGACCTCGAAGAGCTGCGGGCGTTGCTGGCCCGCCACGCCCGGCCGGACATGAGCACCGCCATCGACGGGGTGCTGATTTCGAAGGTCGAGCACCAGACCGCGCCGACCACGTCGATGTCGGGCACCGTGCTGGCACTCATCGCCCAGGGCGCCAAACGGATGGCGCTGGGCGACCGCGTGTACGAGTACCGCGCCGGCCAGTACCTTGTCGCGTCGGTCGATCTGCCGGTCACCGGCCACTTCACCCAGGCCAGTGCCGACTCGCCGGCTCTCGGGTTCGGGCTGGTGCTGCACCCGGCCACGGTCGCGGAGTTGCTGTTGCAGGCGGCACCGGGCGATCTCCCGCCCGTGACCGGCGGGACGCCGTCGGGGATGGTGGTCAGCGACGCTCCCGACGAACTCGGCGACGCGGTGATCCGGCTGCTTCGGCTGCTGGACCGGCCGCGGGACGTCAGGGTGCTCGCGCCCCTGATCAAACGGGAGATCCTGTGGCTGCTGCTCGCCGGCGAGCAGGGTGCCGCCGTCCGGCAACTCGGTTTGGCCGACAGCAGCCTCAGTCACGTCGCCCGGGCGGTCCGGTGGATCCGCGATCACTATGCGCAGCCGTTCCGGGTGGAGGATCTGGCGCGGCTGTCGGGGATGAGCGTGTCGGCGTTCTACCGCAACTTCCAGGCCGTGACCGCCATGAGCCCAATCCAGTTCCAGAAGCAGATTCGGTTGCAGGAGGCGCGGCTCCTTCTCGCCACGCACCCCAACGACGTCACCGGGGTGGGCATCCGCGTCGGCTACGAGAGCCCGTCGCAGTTCAGCCGCGAATATCGTCGCCAGTTCGGCGCGCCTCCCAGCCAGGACGCCGCCCGCCTGCACGGCATCACCCGCACCGATGTGCCGGCGGTCGTCTGACCTCCGGCGGACACACCCCGGCGGTCAGACGACCGACGACGGGCGCCGCCACGTCGGTGGCGGCGCCCGTCGATCAGAGCAGGGTCAGCGGCGGTTGTAGCGGTACATGGTGAGCGTGCCGAAGACGACCACGAACCCGACGCTCCACGCCAGCAGCCACATCGTGGCGGACGCATCCGACGAGCCGGACATGGCCGCGCGGACCGCGGCCACCAGCTGCGTCACCGGGTTGACGTTCACGAACGCCTGGAGCCAGCCGGGCATGGTGCTCGGCTCGACGAAGACGTTGCTCAGGAACGTCAACGGGAACAGCACCATCATGCTGACGCCCATCACCGACTTCTCGCTGCGCAGGACCAGCCCGAAGAACGTCCACACCCAGGAGAACGCGAACGAGAAGACCACCAGCAGCCCGATCCCGGCGGCGACGCCGCCCACCCCACCGTCGGGACGGAACCCGAGCGCCAGCCCGACGCCGAGGATCACCAGGGAGGCGAGGATGTACCGCAGCACGTCGCCGAAGATCATGCCGACCAGGGCGGCCGGCCGCCAGACCGGCAGCGTCCGGAACCGATCGAAGATGCCCTTCTCGATGTCGGTGTTGAGGCCGACGCCGGTGTACATGGTGATCATCACGACGCTGGTGACCATGATGCCGGGCAGGAAGAACTGCAGGTAGTCGCGCGGGCTGTCGGCGAGGGCGCCGCCGAACAGGTACGTGAACATCAGCACCATGATGATCGGGAACGCGGTCACGTCGAAGAGCTGCTCCGGCACGTGCTTGATCTTCAGCATGGCCCGCCAGCCGAAGATCAGCGACGCGCCCAGCGCGCTCGGCCGGGGCGGTCGTGCACCGGGCGCGAGCACGGTCGCCAGCGCCTCGGCGGACGGGACGTAGACGGACGGCGCCCGTTCGGTCGTGGTGGTGGTGGCCTCGCTCATCGGGCTGCCTCCAGCTGGTCGTCCCGCTCGTCGGCGGGCACGGCGGGGTGGTCGGTCAGGGCCAGGAAGACCTCGTCCAGGCTGGGCTGGCCGAGGGAGAAGTCGTCGACGACGATGCCGGCGCGGGCCAGGTCGCCGAGCGCGAGGGCGGCCTGCGCGCTGGCGTCGAGGTCGCTGCCGGCCTCGCCGACCCGAGCAACCAACGCGACCGGATCGGCTTCGAGCTGCACCGGTACGCCGAGTGCCGCCTGGAGCACCTTCTCCGCCTCGGGCCGCTGGCCGGGGTCCCGCAGTCGCAGGTGGACGGTGCCGGAGCCGATCGACGACTTCAGCTCGCCCGGGGTGCCCTCCGCGATCACCCGGCCGTGGTCGACGACCGCGATCCGCCCGGCGAGCTGGTCGGCCTCGTCCAGGTACTGGGTGGTCAACAGCACCGTGGTGCCGTGTGCCACCACCGCCCGCACGATCTCCCACACCTGGTTGCGGCTGCGCGGGTCGAGACCGGTCGTCGGCTCGTCGAGAAAGAGCAGGTCGGGGGTGTTGAGGATGCTGGCGGCGATGTCGATGCGCCGCCGCATCCCACCCGAGTACTTCTTCACCTGGCGGTCGCTCGCCTCGGTCAGGCCGAACGCGGCGAGCAGGGCCGCCGCGCGCTCGCGGGCTGCCGGCTTGCGCAGGCCGAGCAGGCGGGCGAGGAGCACCAGGTTCTCCGTACCGGTCAGGTCCTCGTCGACGGAGGCGTACTGGCCGGTGAGGCTGACCCGGCTGCGGACGGCGTCGGCCTCGGTGACCACGTCGTGCCCGAAGACCCGCGCCTTGCCGCCATCGGGTCGCAGCAGCGTCGCGAGCACCCGGACCGCGGTGGTCTTGCCCGCCCCGTTCGGGCCGAGCAGGCCGTAGACGGTGCCGGCGGGCACCTGGAGGTCGATGCCGGCCAACGCCCGGGTGTCCCCGAACGAGCGGGTGAGCCCCTCGGCCTCGATGGCCAGGCCGGTGGTGCGTCTACTCATGATCCTTACCTTTCGTCAGACGTTTTCAGGAGGCGTACGGCCGGGCGGCGCGGCCGTCGCGCAACGCCAGACCCCACCAGCGGAGCTGGTCGAGCAGGACGCGGGTGTCCCGGCGCAGTTCGTCGGTGCATTGCGGCGTCGGTTCACCGGCGAGCAGGTCGATCCCGACGACGTCGCGCACCGTCATCGCGTGCAGCGCCGTGAAGACGGTGCGCAGTTGGTCGACCGCGTGCAGGCCGGTGGACCGGCATCCGTACGACACGAAGCCGACCGGTTTGGCCTGCCACTCGTCGTACGCGTAGTCGATCGCCTGTTTCAAGGGTGCCGGGAAGCTGTGGTTGTACTCGGGGGTGACCACGACGAACGCCTCCGCCCGGCCGACCTCGCGGACGAACGCCCGGATGGACGCGGTCGGCTCGGCCGGATAGCTGGCCGGGAAGTCGTACTCGCTGAGGTCAACGACCGTCACCGTGAGGTCGTCGTGCCGCTCGGCCTGATCGACGAACCAGCGGGCGACTCTGTCCCCCGCCCGCCCCTCGCGGGTGCTGCCGACGATCACGGCGATCCTGAGCGGTGTCATCGTTTCCCCTCCCGGCCCCCGGACTTTCACCAGTCAGGCGCGAGGGGACGGCCGGCGGCCCGCTAGATCCGACCTAGCGGGCGCGGACTCCTTGTCGCCAATGGTGCCCTGATGCCCCAACCGAAGTCGACGACCGATGCTGGCCGTCCGGCTGTATCAGCCCTCTGACCAGTGCATCCAGTCGGCCAGATGACAGTGTTGCGGCCATTCCATTGAGTAACGAGGCCCGATGTTTGTCCGTTTCCTGGCGGCGCGGGCAGGCAGGGGTGACCGTTCCGGTGAGGTCGCATCACGGTGTGGTAACAAGTATTAGCGGTGTAGATCTGTCGACATTTAGCGCCCGTACCCACAACGGCAGGTCACAGTGTTCTCCGTCACACGAGTCTCTTCCTAAACATTGCGAGCTGTCCTATTTGGTCGGGACTTCGACATGGTTCGTGGTGCTGTAGCAGCGTGTACCCCCTCGGGTACTCATCGCTGTCGCAAGGCGGGGAGCGTGATGGTCATGGACGAGCCGCACTCCGTACGAAAGATGATGATGAACATTGCCTTCGCCGGGGCGGCCGCCGTTCTCGTCACCGCCGCAGGCGGCACAGGTTGGCTCCGGCACCGCCTCGATGCATACGGCGAATGGTTCGTCCGCAACGGCAACCTGCTGGAGGGCCTCGCACGAACCCTCTGCCTGACGGCAGCGCTCATCCTCGGTGGGGTGATCTTCTCGAGGTTGCGGCAGCGTCTGGGCGAGGAGAAGACCGTGGCGCAGCGCCCGGGACAACCCGACGTCCCGTGGTTGCAGCGCCTACAGGCGTCGGCGGCCGAGCGCCTCAGCGAGCAGGACCGCAAGGCGATCACGATGTTCGTGGAGCTCATCGTCGACCCGGCCCGCTCCCGCTCTCGGCTGGCGGAAACCGTCGACCTCGACGAGCGGGCGGTAAGGCAGCAGGTGTCGATCTCGTTCGCGCTGCCCGACGCCGAGGACGGCGGAAGGGCTCTCTACATCCCGATCCTGCAGCCGATAAAGGGCGAGCTGGTGGACAACTTCCAGCTCCAGTCGGCCGGCGGCAGTTCGTTGCCGACGCTCTCCTACGAGGAGACCACCAAGCTGGCTGCGGCGGGGCTTCGGCTCATCCTGATGGAGATCTTCGCTGCCAAGGATGCGCCTTCCCCGCCGAAGACCCTGGACGAGCCCGTGCGCGCGGCCGAGCTGGCCATGCTTCAGATCGTGGCGACCCGGGGGCCACTGCACACCGGTCAGGTGCACGGACGGTTGGACGTCATTCTCGAGGAGATCAAATTTCCCGACGACGACAGCCGCGAGCGCGTCCGCAAATACGTCGCGGCCCTCAGCTGGTCGTACCCGATCGTCGCCGTTGTCTCCACGGTTGACGCATCCAGCGGGCGATTCCTGATCAAGTACGAGCGGACCTTCGTGCCGGCGTCCCTGACCACGAGCTGGCGAGGGCTGCTCCGGCTCGGGCTCGGTCTCAAGCCGGACAAGGTGGCGATACCGGTGGAGCTGGCGCTCACCGCCGAGAGCTACCACCTGCGGGTCAACGCTCCGGCGAACAAGTACGTCATCAAGCAGTACCTGCAGTGCCGGCACTGCCGGGTCCTGCTGACTCGCCAGTGGCGCGGCAGGGCGCCGGTCGGGATCCCCGCCGACGAGGACCGGGCCGGTAAGAAGCCCGACAACAAAAGACACCTCTGCGCGCACGAGCTCGACCAGACGAGAAGTGCGACCGACGACGACCGGGTCACCGACCACCATTTCCGAGTTCGTCGCAAGCGCGGGCAAAACTTCGTGCATGTCTATATGCGGGGATATTCCAGGGCCGCGCCGAAACTGCGAGACCTGCAACTGATCACCACCTTCAAAGAAACGCCACCCGGTGCCCGTGGCCGCGCGGCGATCACCGCCCTGGCCACCACCCTCCTGCTCGCGGTTGCCGGCAACCTCCTGAACAGCCCGCAGGGCACCCAGGTGGGAGGTCTGCCGGCCCTGATGCTCGCGTTGCCGGCAGTGGCCGCCTCGTGGTTCGGCCTCTCGTCGGACAAGGACGCGCTGGTCGGTGGTTCACTGCTTGCGCGTCTGTCACTCGTCGTCAGCGGGGTGGTCTCGGTGATCGCGGTTGTGCTGTATCTCAGCTCCCCGCCACCGAGCGCACCGGCACCGATCGCTGGGGGGAGCATCGCCGACCCGCTGACCTTCGTTGGAATCACTGACTGGCGTTGGATCACGCTCTGTATCGTCTCGGCGTTGAACCTGACCTATATCAGCTACCGGTTCGCGCTCAAGCTCGTGCACTTCAATGACCTGATAAGGCGCGAAGACCTTGGTGCTGGTGACTTCGCATGGCGATGATGAGAGAGACTGGAGAACCTGTGGCGACACCCGACACACCACAATCTGAGGGTCAGCCCGAGGATCGGTATCTCGTCGACGACGCCGTCTGGGTGTTGCCGTCCAGCAGTTACGTGGACCCGGGGCCGCCGTTGGAGACGAGCCTCTTCGACGATCCTCAGCGCCTCAACCGGGCCTGGTCACTCACCATGTCGACGCTCCGGGCGGAGGCCCGGGAGTCGCCTCAGCAGCGTCGTCAGGTCGAGGATCGCGCCCGTGCGTTGATCGACGAGGCGAACCTGTCGGTCACACCCTCAGGCGACCGCGACGCCGGGAGCTCCGTCGAAGCGCCGGCCCCCATAGCTGAGCCCAAGGACGGGCCGCGCACGGGTTTTGCCGACCGGGTCGACCGACTTGCCCAGGCGACCCTGCGGGTCGCTCGGCTGCGACACAGTTGAGGAATGGCAAAGGTACGCATCGAGCCGTGGCACGAGGATGACCTCGACCTGCTGCGACAGCTCAACTCACCGGAGACGCGGAAGCACACCGGCGGTCCGGAGACCGACGAGCAGGTGCTCGCCCGGCACGACCGCTACGTGCACTTCGCCGACGGCGGGCAGGGCTGCATGTTCACCCTGGTGCTGCCCGACGGCGCGCGGGCGGGCAGCGTCGGCTACTGGGCCCGCGACTGGCGTGCGCAGCCGGTGTACGAGATGGGCTGGGCGGTGCTGCCCGCGTACCGGGGGCAGGGGCTGGCCACCGCCGCGGTGCGCGCGGTCGTCGACGTGGCCCGCGCCCGGCGGACCCGCCGCTACGCACACGCCTATCCCTCGGTCGACAACCCCGCCTCGAACGCGGTCTGCCGCAAAGCCGGCTTCACCCTGCTGGGCGAGACCGGCTTCGAGTACCCGCCGGGACACATGATGCGCGCCAACGACTGGCAGCTCGACCTAACCGCCCCACCGGCCGAGGGCTGACGCCGGCGGGGCGGTCACCGCGAGGGCGCCGTCACCAGGTGGTGTCGAGGCGGTGCCGCTGCTCAGCGGTCAGCTCCAGGTCCACCGCCGCCAGGCTCTCGTCGAGCTGAGCCACCGAGGAGGCGCCCACCAGCGGGATCGACGGCAGGTCGCCGCCCAGCAACCAGGCGAGCACCACCTGGTTGACCGTCACGCCGGTCTGCCCGGCCACCTCCCGCAGCGCGGCCAGCCGGCGCGGCGCGCTCGGCAGGTCGTACGCCCCGCTGAGCGGCTTGTCCGCCCGGGTGAACGCCCCCTTGAGCAGCGGCGAGTACGCCACCAGGGTCAGCTCGGGCTCGGCGCGCAGGTAGCTCAGCAGGTCGCCGCTGACGCCGCCGGGCTCGCCGTCCGGGTCCAGGTCGCTGGCCAGGTCGGTCCGGTTCGGCAGGTAGCTGCGGTGGTACTGGAGCACCTCGTACCCCGGCAGGCCGGCGGCGGCGGCCAGCGCACGGGCCCGCTCGACCCGCCAGGCCCGGTGGTTGCTCGCCCCCAGCAGGCCCACCGTCCCTTCGGCGACCAGCTCGGCGAAGCCCTCCACGGTCTCCGTCAGCGGCACCGCGCGGTCCTCGATGTGCGCGTAGAGCAGGTCCAGCCGCTCCACGCCGAGCCGGTCCCGGCTGCGCTCCGCCGACTCGCGGATCACCTTGGCCGACAAGCCCTCGGCGTTGTCCAGGTAGCTGGTCCCCGGAGCCAGCGGGCGGCCGCCGACCTTGGTGGCGATGACGATCTCGGCGCCGACGCCCCGGCTGCGCCGCCACCGGCCGAGCAGCTCCTCGCTCTGCCCGCCCTGGCCGCCGTCCACCCAGAACGCGTAGTTGCCAGACGTGTCGATGAAGGTGCCGCCGGCCTCGACGTACCGGTCGAGGATCGCGTACGAGGTGGCCTCGTCGGTGGCGCTGCCGAAGAGCATCGCGCCGAGGCTGAGCACGCTGACCTCGCGCCGGGTCGCCGGGTCGGTGCCGATCGTGCGGTACCGCATGGGGATCTCCTCTCGTGCGCCCTACCGGTGGGCGCCCGCCCGCCACCCTGCCGGTTGGAGCGCACTCGAGGTCAACCGTTACCTTTCAGTGAGCAAACGTGACTCCTGATTGGCAGTCGTCCGTTGCCGGGCGACGTTGACCGGATGAGCCGGTCTAGACGCTTCACG